>NZ_JAPEQW010000014.1:0-98267 GCF_026168575.1 Acinetobacter entericus | reverse complement strand
TAAATCTTAAGCCTGCAGACGTTTGTTGTGTCATATTCCTTTCCATGAATATCCGAGGTGAATGAAATAAAAAGTTAAGCAGGAACAGCAGCCAATAAAATTGAACCGTACGCTTCACGCAAATCTTTTTTCAGAATTTTTCCTGTACCGCCGACAGGCATTGCATCAACAAAAACCACTTTGTCTGGAATTTGCCATTTCGCAATTTTATTTGCATAGAAGTCTAAGATTTCTGCTTCGGATAAGCTGCTTGCAGCAGATTTTTTTGCAATTAAAATCGGCCTTTCATCCCATTTGGGATGTGCTGCAGCTATAACAGCAACCATATCCAGTTCAGGATGGGCGATGGCAATATTTTCCAGCTCAACCGATGAAATCCACTCACCGCCTGATTTGATCAGGTCTTTAGATCGGTCGCTGATTTGCATATAGCCGTCCTGATCTAAGGTTGCAATATCACCCGTATCAAACCAGCCATCTTGCGTTAAAGCATGATTAAACTGATCAAAATAGGATTCAACAATCCAGTGACCTTTAATTTGCAAATGGCCCGGCAACTGTCCGTCACGCGCAGATTCAGCTGTGCCTTTTTCTTCTTGGCAGACACGCAGGCTGACACCATAAGGCGGACGGCCCTGTGCAAATCGGAGTTTAAATTTTTCTGACTCAGCCAGCGCGGCATGCTTTGCTTTCAGCTGATTGACTGCGCCTAAAGGGCTGGTTTCGGTCATGCCCCACGCATGGATGGTTTCGCATTGAAAATCGTCTTTAAATGCTTTCAGCATATTCGGCGGACAAGCTGCGCCGCCCACCACGTTGCGGACTAAACTTTCAAGTTTACTGCCGGACTGATAGGCCGCCTTTAATAAGCCTTGCCAAATCGTCGGCACCCCCAATGCATTGGTGACTTTATATTGATCAATCAGTTGCACTAAACTTTCGCCATCCAGCATTGGCCCTGGCAACACCATGCTGCAGCCGACCATTGCAGCGGAATATGGCGTTCCCCACGCATTGACATGAAACATGGGAACGACAGGCAATATGCGGTCTTGGGCTGAAAAATGGAATGAGTCCGGCAGACTGGCTGCATAGCTATGCAGTACTGTCGAGCGATGGCTGTATAAAACGCCTTTTGGATTCCCCGTTGTGCCCGAGGTGTAGCAGAGTGAGCTGGCCTTAGTCTCATCCAATTCAGGCCATTCAAAATGCTCACTGTGCTGTGTAATTAAGTCGTCATAGAACAGCACTTCAGGAAAGGCCTGTAAAATGTCTTCATCATAGGCATCAAGGCAAATGAAATGCTCAACATACGGAATCGCATCTTTAATAGAAAGCACTAAATTCAAGAATGTTTTATCGAAAATCAGAACTTTGTCATTGGCATCATTCACAATATATTTATGCTGTTCAGGAAAAAGCCTTGGATTAATGGTATGACAGACTAAGCCGCTGCCTGAGATGCCATACCAGCTTTCTAAATGACGATGGTTATTCCACGCAATCGTAGCAACCCGGTCACTCACGGTTAAACCCAAAGACTGCAAAACATTGGCAAAACGCTTAGAATTTTTGGCAATTTGTCCCCAAGCCGTTTCGGTCATGGAGCCATCTGTATTTTTAGAGATAATTGCTGTATCTGCATGATACAGCGCAGCATGCTCAATAAGGCTGCTGATCAGCAGCGGCTGAAACATCATATTTCCGATCATCTGAAACATCCCTATTCACATTGTTTAGACTAATTTATTCATATCCATCGACTGCTCTTCAGCTGTCATTTATTCTTAAATTACCCACTTTTATTTTTCTATTTTTGTCATTTAGAAGATATTTTTTGTCATTTCGTCACATCGGGATGAAAAACTTTCACTAATTATCAATCTATTGTTTTTATTGATTTAATTAAAAAAATAACTCATTCATATTTTATATTCCCCATAAAATGCGATTTTAAAACACAAAAATATAGAGTGATTTGACCGCAGATGTATTGAAATAAAAGCGTGGCGTAAAAGCGGAAATAAAATACCAGTCAATTTATGCCGCGATATAGGCACGGCGCCAGCGTCCCGGAGTTATGCCGTACCAGCGTTTAAATGCGCGGGTGAAATTGGCTTGGTCGTCATAGCCGACTTGATTTGCCACATCAATAATCATCAGATTTTTATTTTTAAGCAGCTCCGCTGCAATTTTCTTGCGCGTGGCTTCAAGCAAAGCGTCGAAACTGGTCTGATGTTTATTCAAATAACGGTACAAAGTAAAACGGTGAATTGAAAAATATTCAGCCACACGTTCGACATTACAGCTTCGGTGCGGCAATAATTCCTCAATGATTTTACAAATCTGACCAATCAGATCAATACGATCATGGCTTTGCAGTTCAGACAAATGCTGACGCAAAAATTGATCCAACTGACGGTCATGCCCTGCTCTTTTTTGATCGAGCTGTTCCTGCGGAAATAAAATTTCGTGCTGTGACTGGCTAAACCACACAGGACAGCCAAATGCTTTTTCGTACAGATGCGCGCACTTCGGCTTTGGGTAAGAGATGCGCACCAAGGCTGGACGCCAAGATTTACCCAAAATCAGCTCGATAATAGACACCATCGCAACCAAATACGCAGTTTGATATTGTTCTTTTCCGGGAATGCCGCCATCGATATGCATGCAAATACGTGCATAACCATCATCTTCTTTCAAATCTAGCTTTTGCCCTCTGTACCACATGCTGCCGTATTGAAAGAGGCTCTGCATCGCATCCCGCATGGTTGCGGCATTCAGCACCAGAAAACGTAATGGTCCAATATTTGAAAATTGGGCCTTTTTTCCAATGACTAAACCCAAATGATCACAGCCCGTTAATGCTTCAACGGCTTGAAAAATACTGCCCTGTGTTTGTAGAGAAATCGGCAATAAATTGTTCTTTAAATCTTCGCGCTGAATCCCAAAATGTTCAAATACAGTACGCGCATCGAAACTGTGTTCTTCTAAATAGTTGGCAATCAGGTTCAAAATACCAATAGGATTGGATTGTGGCTGTCTAATTAAATCGATGCTGTGCATAGTTCCCTCTATATGTGTCGATATATTCAGCACATGACGGCTTGATATCCCTCTTCATTTTGAATATTTAATCATTCAAATATGCTTTCAAAATTTGCATTGCTGTCCAATGCAAATGCAACGAATCATGGTCTGTTTAGACCATGATTTAGATGAGCCGAATCTTTACTTGGAAACAAATATTCTAGGCCTTTTTAAAAATTCACTTTGAATGCAAGCGAGGCAGAATCTCGGTCATCGATGGTGCTGAAGTCATTTGAACCAAAGAAACTGGTATAGGCCATTTCTGCAGTATATCGTTGGCGGTATGTCACAGAGACTGCTGCGGCAACACTCATTTGACCTTCCTGAAAGTTTTGGCTAAAGCCATCGACATCATGACGGAACAGCACACTCGGGGTAATCACGGTTGCAGTCAGCAAATCTTTATAGACTAAAGCACCGCGCAAACGGTATCCGTATGACCATTCTGTAAAAAACCCTTCGGTATTACAGAAGCGTTCATTTAAGCGGTCAATTTCATCATTGGACAGATGCGCCGTTCCATAAGGGGTACATTGGTTGGCTTTGGTTTCTGGATCATACGCACCCGATGACAACTCACTACGTCCAAAAGCACCGACACGGCCAAAACGGTGATTGCCAATTTCACCGATATGATTCACCGCCAATTCGGCAGCCCAAGTAAAGGTATTGGCTCCGAGGATATTCGTTAGACTATTACCTGCACCGAGTGAAAGCTGGGTCACGGGCGCACGGGCATAACCTTGTAAATATTGCCCAAACTCTGCCGATGTTCCTGCATCGGTCAGCGGCGTATTTTTGTCTAAGACCTGTGCATAGACAATATCTGTCCCATTAAACTGCAAAGGCTGGTTGGGTTTATGCGTTAATTCACTAAACACAGAGGTTGTACCAACTTTGCCTGCCAAGCTAAGTCCATACATTTTGATGTCTTCAGGATAAATCGAGAAAAACTGCGCGGTACTAAAGTTTGCTGGCCCTGCCGCAGTGACGGCCGTCCCGTCAAAATTCGCGGTTCGATTATGATAATTTGCAAAATACAGCCCGAATTCAGCATTGTTTAACTTGGACAATGTTTGCTTTAAGGAAAAACCATACTGTCCGCTGTTTTTGGCATAACGGCTTTCACTACGCGGGATATAAGATTTGCTTTCTAAAGCCGTATCGGTAAGTTTATCGCCCGGCATCACAGTAATGACGATCGGCCCGCAGTTTTCTGGCACAAAGTCTGAAATAGCAAAGAATGTCCCGCAGCCATCGACCACAGACGGTCTAAACTTAAACTGATAGAAACCTTCAAATTTTAAATGTTCATTGACCCCAGCTTCAAAGGAAAACATTTCGGTTGGAATCACACGTTCTCGTGCATCACCGCCGGGACGGTTCATCGCAGCATAATCAAAAGCGCTGACACTATTGAGGCCATTTTGGAAGAACTGTGACTTGCCCCACTGCAAGGTATGCTTGCCCAGTTTAATATTGGCACTTTGCCCATTATCTAAAGCAAAATTTTTCCAAACATAGGCATCCCAAAGGTCAATGCCTTTAAATTTCGCCAGTCGAGGCCACGCCGAATCATCAAAAGCTTTTAAATCGCCTTCACCTGTTTCATAAGCATGGTCATACCAATACTTCGCACTGACCACTGCGCCCTGCTGTTTTCCTTTTAAATTCAGCTCGGTAAAGCCTTTCACCACTTGTGAAATCACATCGCCTTCATTAAAGTTCACGTGACCGTCATCACCATTGATGTCAATGCTATGGCCCTCTTTCCCAATATGGTTTGCATCGGGTTTATAGACCAGTGAACTAGACGCCTCTTGAGTACTCCAGTTTGTCCCTAAGCTAAGTGCGGTTTTGGTTTCAAGCTTCCATTCTTCATTGAGATCAAAACTCGCTGCTGAAACCTCCGAGATTGCCAAAGCAAGGCTTAAACAAAGAACCGTTTTTTTTATCAATAAAATATGATGCTTTTGTCTGTTTAAAGACACAAATTGACTGACCATACCATCTCCATATCGATATGATTTATTTTTAAGTAATGTGTTTTATTTCAATACAAATACTGAAGATTACTGGCTATTACACCGTTATCTTTCACAAAGAATGTTTCTTTAAACTCAACATCGTCACTCCAAATCTCTATTTATTCTGTAAAGCCATCCTTTGGCTCGGGATTTAAATTAGCTGTTTTAAAATGTTCAAATTGGTTTTTAGGTCATTTGCATAGATTGATTTTTCGAGATTGAAATTCAAAGATGAAATCTGTGTCTCAACTAAGAAACTTGCTCTATTTCCAATGCATCCAACTGCAAGATCAATTGCTCCGCCTGTGGCCAATTGCCAAAACCCGCAGCTGGGTTCAAATGCCCTACAGCACCTGCATTGACCAACTGACTGCCCCATATCTCTGCCATTGCTTCAACGGCTTGATATTGCGCTAAATGATCATTGGTACTCGCCACCACAATGCTTGGAAATGGCAGTTTTTGGGTCGGTAATGGACTCCAGCCTTCGTTTTTAAGAATATCAGGACTTGGATAATTTTCAGGCCAACTCTGCGCCAAGTCAGGTGGTGTAACGAGCAAGGCCCCTTGAATATCATGCTGATGCAATGCAGCCCAATGCACAGCCATCAACACACCTGCGCTATGCGCCACCAAAATCACTGGCCCTTCAATTTTCTTCAGCTCGGCTTCAATGCGTGCAACGCGGTTTGCGCAATTCAATTTGTCCGTTTCTGCTGGCGGGACAGCACGAACTTTTACGAGTTTCGACTCAAGCAATGTTTGCCAATGTGCAGCAACATGGTCGCGCAAACCCGGAATAATGAGGACTGTTGCCTGTGTAAATATTTTTTCCATGGATACACCTATTTAAGCCTGATGCTTTTTAATCAATGCGGCGCATTGTTGTATCCAACATAGAGGGATGGTCGCCATTTCGATATACATAGGGCGACATTCGCTTATCATTTGATGACAAATCATCAAATCTATAACATTTTAGAATGCACCCCATAAATAATTTAAGTATTTGATTTCAATCAATTTTGTAAATTAAATGGTTTAATTTATGCAACACATTTCATGTTTTTATTCAAATTTTGCCGATTGCTTAAAAAAATAACTAACTCAATAATNTATTTGATTTCAATCAATTTTGTAAATTAAATGGTTTAATTTATGCAACACATTTCATGTTTTTATTCAAATTTTGCCGATTGCTTAAAAAAATAACTAACTCAATAATACGCTTGCGTTTCAGAAAGGATCCGCTGAAACCATAAAAAAAAAATAGCAAATGAAAAGGAAATTAAAATGAGTCAAATCTGTAAAATAGTCGTGCCTTTTGCATGCCTATTGTCAGTAAATTGTGCTTATGCGGATTCTACCAACTTTAAACGCTGGGCAGTCAGTGCAGGTTGGATGCATGTCATGCCTCAGGGGAAAGCCAACTCCACCCATGTCACCACTGCTGTTGAAGAAGGCGGTAGCTATGGTGTCGGATCCTTATGGGGAGCGGATCTTGGAAAATATGCACTCAATGGCGGCCAGTTGAAGGATGCTATGGGCCGATTAATGTTCGATCGATATGTCAAAGCTGGGCAAAAAGATCCAAATTTTAAAGTTCCAGATTTACTTATGAAAGGTGCTAGAGCTGATATTTCTGGTATTTCGGACTATACCGCCGCAGGTGGAATGGAAGCGGAAGACACCGACACGCTGGGCTTAACTTTAAGTTATTTTGTCAATGACAATGTGTCTTTAGAGTTGGTTGGTGGCATTCCACCGAAAGTGGATATTAAAGGTGTGGGGGAAATTCGTGCAACGGCTTTATCGACCTCTGATTCATCCCATTTACCTCAATATTCTCCACCCACCTATTTTGATGGTTTAGAGCTGCTCAAAGACACTTTAATTACAGACCTTGGTGCGCATGGCACGGTGGCTGAAGTAACTGCGTGGACACCTGCAGTCACAGCAAAATACCACTTCGGCACTTCGGGTAAAAATAAATTCCGCCCATTTGTAGGCGCGGGCGTGGTGCATGGACATTTCAATAAATTAAAGCTCAATGGCGGTGTTGAAGAAGATCTGATCCAAGCGGGTTACATGATTGATAATATTTTGAATGGCCGCGCAGGTGAAGCACTGCATGGCGGCAAAGGCAGCTCTACAGCGACCCCTGAGGTGAAAGTCAAAACCAGTGATGCCTTTGCACCTGTGCTAACCGCAGGCTTTACTTATGACTTTACCGAACGTTGGTTTAGTACGGGTTCACTCAGCTATATGCCTAACTTTAATAACGTCGCAACTGTGACTGTCACTGACACATCTACAGGCCGACAATTAATTAAGTCCACCACCAAAATTGATCTCGACCCATTAGTGACTTATGTCGGGGTTGGCTATCGTTTCTAAGTGGTAGAAAATACTGAACCTCTCATATGAAACATCAAACTCAGATTGGCCACTTTGGCCCCCCCCAAAGTAATCTCTGAAAATGCTCTCGTTTGAGACTCAAATCACCGCATTTTGTTTAAAGGCTAATTCTTATTTGATATAAGAATTAGTCATTTTCAAATCTGAATGGTTTCTTGATAAAATAAAGCCTATTTTAATCAAAAAAATGCATTATATAAGTGCGAAAACTGATACTTTTATAGTACTGGATATTGCTTAAAAATAAGTTCAGTCAGGACGACTGAAGCAAAAATAGGGAGCTTAAAGTGATTCCACTTGCCCATACGGCCGTGCTCAAAAATTATTTGAATGTTAGCCAACAATTCAATTTCAATCCTTATTATTTGCTTTCTAATGCAGGACTTAATCCTGCGCAGCTAAATGACCCGAAACAACGTATCCCTGTCGACAAAGCCATCGCGCTGTTAGAACAATCTGCTGAAATAAGCGGCTGCGAAGTATTCGGGCTGCTTATGGCGGAACAGCGCCAAATAGCCGACTTTGGTGAGTTAAGTCTGCTGTTAAGTTATCAGCACACTTTACGTGATGCATTACAAACAATTGTTATGTATAGAAATTTCATTAACAATGCGCTTGAGATGTATATCGAAGAAGCTGGGAATACGGTGATTATTCATTTGGAAGTTGTTGGCGCATCGAGCGAATACAGCCGCCAAGCCATTGAATTAGCTTTGGGTGTGACCCATCGTTTTTGTGCCATGCTGCTTTCGCAAAAGTGGCGTCCTCTGGGCGCACATTTCACTCATAACGCACCACAAAATTTGGCTATTCACCAGCGGATCTTCGGCTGTTCTTTAGAGTTTGGCAGCGAATTCAACGGTATTGTCTGCACCACGGCTGAACTGGATAAAGCCAACCCACAAGCCAACACAGCCATGGCCGATCATGCGAAGCGCTATCTTGAGATTGATCTGCTGCAAAATGAAAATGAATCTTCCATCATTTTTGATATCCGTAAAAGCATCTACTTATTGCTGCCGATGGGTCGCGCCACGATTGATCAAGTAGCACATTTACATGGAATCAATGTCCGGACATTACAGCGCAGATTAGAAGCATCTCAAACCAGTTTTAGTATTTTAACCAACGATGTGCGTCGGGCTTTAGTCTTCCGCTATCTGCAAAATATGAACTACTCGTTGGGACAAGTCTCAGACATTTTAGGCTATTCTATGCCAAGCTCATTTACCCGATGGTTTATTAGCCAATTTGGGATTTCTCCAACGGCTTGGCGGCAACAAGCATATTGATGCCTGAAATGAATTGTACGCAAAACAATAAGCATCTTGGACGTCATGAACAGCGTTGGCTATCCTGTAAAATAAAAGACCTTTGTTGAACAAAGGCCTTTTGGCTAAATAAATCTAAAAAATGAAATCGAGCATTTTTAAAACAGCCAATGCATCACTGCTAATACCAAACAAACTAGAAAAATACTTTCGCCCAACATCAAGAGAATAGGTTTTATGCCTACAGTTGCCAGCTCTTTCAATTGAGTTTTCATCCCTAATGCACTGATGGAAATCACTAAACACCAGCGTGATAATTCATTGACGCCGCCTTGCACCATCACCGGCACCCAGCCTGTGCTATTGATACAGGCCAGCAATAAAAAGCCGACTGCAAACCACGGCAGCAGCGGCGGACGTTTTCCAGTACTTTCCACACCCTGTATCCGTGTGATCATGGCAGCGCAAACAATGACCGGCAACAGCATCGCGACACGCATCAGCTTGACAACTGTGGCCGTGTCCCCTGTTTCCGTAGACATGCTGTAGCCAGCGCCGACAACCTGCGCCACATCATGAATGGTGGCGCCTAAAAAAATACCGGCGGCTTGCGGCGACAGCTCCAGCCATTTGGCAATCATCGGGTAAATAATCATCGCTAAAGTTGACAGTGCGGATACGCCTATCACGGTAAACAATGTGGCTTTTTCTTTTTGCGGATGATTGGGTAAAGCCACTGACAAGGCTAATGCCGCTGAAGCGCCGCAAATTGCTGTTGCGCCGCCCGTCAACATGCCGAATAAACGCTGAAAACCCATCAGTTTTGCTGCAATCACAGAGACAGAAATGGTCACGATAATGAGTGTGATGACTAAAACAATCGGCTGCCAGCCTAAAGCGGTAATTTGCTCTAAAGTAATCCGCATCCCCAAAAAGGCGATGCCAATGCGCATCACAGTACGCGCAGTAAATTCAATACCCACTTTACACGGCCCGTCCGTGGCTAAAAAGCTTAATCCCATCCCGAGCAGCAGTGCGAACAGCATCACCGGCGCGGTATAATGTTCTGAAAGAAAAGTCGCTGCCGCGGCAACCACCAGGCTGACTGAAAAACCGGGAGCGAGTTCTCGAATACGCTGGCCTAAAGCCAAGAATGCGTTTAATTCAATCTGCTTAGAATTATTCATGCTTCGCTCCAGAATCCAGCACAATGCAAACCTGCTCACCCGCCTGTTCTACCGCATATGTGGCCACTTTCAGCAGCGTGGAATTCACCATGCAGCCATCCGCCAGATTAAATCGCAGGCCATGGGCGCAGCACTGAATCATGCAACCATGCAATTTTCCGCTAAATAGCGATGCGCCCTGATGAGGACAGCTGTCATTAATCGCATACAGTTGGTTTTCTACATTAAAGAGCGCAATCGACTGCTCACCAATTTGCAAAAAAGTCCGGCCGCCTGATGCAGGGATTTTCCCTTGGGGCACTTCAAAACGGCTCTTCATACTTCAGCTCCTTGCGCCTCAAATGCTTCAAGCAGGGCCTGATAGAGCATCTCGGCAGGCTGTGCGCCAGCCAGAGCGAATGCCCCGTCAAACACAAAATAAGGAACGCCCTTTCCACCGGTATTTACAGAAATAAACGGGGTATTCGGCTCATCCAAAAGCGCTTTAATCGGCGCTTCCGCATAACCGCAATACGTTGCGATTTTCTGCAATACGGCAGGATCTGAGATGTTTTCAGAATGATGAAAATAAGCGGAAAAGATTCCTTCAAGCAGAAGGTCGTATTGGCTAGGAGCAGCCAACTGGAGTGCATTGCTGAGCAAGCTATGCGCCTTTGCTGTATTCGGCATGCGCGGAATCCGTTCAAAGTCGATGTCCACACCGACTGCTTTAGCCGCCTGGCGCACTTGCTCCTGCCGCATTCGCACTGCAGTGGTCGTACCTAAGCGCTGCAAATAAAATGCTTTAAACGGTATGCCATCCACAGGGATGGACGGCAGCAGCTGAACGCCGCGCCATTTTATCGCTACTTGTATCTGCGGATGGGTTTGCTTCAATTTCTCAATCGCAGCGTGCAGCTGACGCTTTCCAATCAAGCACCAAGGACAGATAAAATCAAAAAAAACTTCAACACTAATCTTGGCTTGCATCATTGGTCACCTGTTTTAGCCGGCTGATTCGGAAACGCATGCTGCTCTGCAGCCACTTGAAGATGAAAGCGTGCCACATCACGTAAATAATGGCGTTTGGCGTAAAAGAATACCGCCGCCGCCACAATACTCATCGCAGGCATGATTTGAAATGCATTGTGCAAACCAATGGCATCTGACAGTTTGCCCACCACTAAAGGCCCCAAAGCCAAACCTAAGAAGTTATTCGCCAATGTTAAGGTCGCAAATGCCGTACTGTGCACCGAATTATGCGTCAAATTCGCAACCATCGCGCTTGAAGGGCCATTCGTGCCAAGGACGATAAACATGCCTATAGCAATCATGATTAATTGCGCATGGCCCGCCGGCATAGCAAATGCAATCATCAATAACAGGCATCCAAGCAGGCAATATGCAATCGCCAGTGTGACCTTGCGATCCGGACGGTCTTTACCCAAGCGGTCACATAACATGCCGCACAAAATAGTGCCTACCGCACTGCTTAAGATAATGACTGCCGCCATGACCCCCGCTTTATCCGTCGCCATTCCGTAATAGCGGTTAAGATAGCTGGGGAACCAAACAATGACCGTACCGCCAACAAACAGCTGTAAGCCGCTGGCAATATAAGTTGCGACCACAGACCGGCTTGAATAGATCGTTCTGAGCGGATTGGCTGCCGATGGATTTTTTTGCTTTGCATTTAATATTTTCTGAGTTGAACCAATTTTTTTTTCTTTCACTAAAATTGGATATAACAGTGCCAGTATCAGGCCAAATATTGCCATGCCGCCAAATGCCCAGCGCCAGCCCAAATGCTCAGCCAGCACACCGCCGAGCGCCATGCCTAAAAATGAGCCGAACACGCCGCCCGCCATAAATGAGCTTGCTAAAGTTGCGCGCATATCCCGAGGGAAAACTGCAACCACCACGGCAATACCCACACTGCCGTAAGCCGCCTCACCTACACCAACTAAAAAACGGGCAAACAGCATATGTTCATAGCTCTCTGCAATTGCACAGCCTAAAGTCGCTAAACTCCATAACACAGCCATCAGCGTTAAGCTTTTTACTTTGCCGAAACGGTCTGCCAAAATCGATAAAGGCAATGTCAGTAAACCAACCATCAAGGCCACAATGCCGCTGAGTAAACCCAGCTGGCTGTCTGTCAGCGCCCACTCATTTTTGATCAATGGAAAGACTGCATTCAGCACCTGACGGGACATATAGTCAGAAATCAGCAGGCCAAATGTCAACGCAAAAACAATCCATGCATAACGGCGGGGAATGCCGATAGATGTATCTATGCCAGTCGCAGGAGCAGAATACTCATGTGCACCCATATAACCTCCTTGTATTTTTATTCTATCTTCTTGATTGAGCGGCGGAAGAATTACGCAGTCATCTGCAGCCTAATTCTTCCGTTCTTTGCTGACTCAAGTTCAAAAATCCTTCTTGCTTAAGTCAGTTTGACTAGCGCTGCGGTACGCCCTTTTGGCCCGGTTTACGGTTTGGTGCCATGCCATTGGCCAGCAATGTTTCTTCAATGCTGCCGTACTGTACACCAATACGGTAAATTTCACGGGCTTCTTGACCATTGGCCACTTCACGGCCTAATTCATGGGCAATACGGACGGTTTGCTTGATTTGCTCAACAGAGGAAAAACGCTCACCTTTATGATCAATAATCGTGTCTTCATTCCCCACACGCGCATGCAGTCCCATTGCCATTGAAATGGTATTCAGCGGCAAAACATTCTTTAACAGCGATTCAGAGGTCAAGGTGCAGCCATCAGGAACACGGTGAACGAAATTAAAGAAGTTGAACGGATTAGGACCATCAAAACCGCCGCCAATACCAATCCAAGTAATATTCATTGGGCCTTTATATAAGCCTTTGCGCACCAGCCGCTCCAAGGTTTCCAGGCCATGCATGCCCGTCAGCTGGAAATGCGGCTGAATGCCATTTGCAGCTAAGCGCTTAAGATGCTCAATTAACCATTCAGGGCCTGCCGGCACCGTCATTTCTGCGTAAGCGGCCTGAATTGCAGGATGCTCTAAAGATGTGCCTTTTAAATACTCAGGATACAGAAGTTCCATAATATTCATTTGCGTGGTGTTGACGGCAACAGTCACTTGGTCAGGTTTCGGATCAAGTTCCGCCAATTTATGACGGGTGTCATCGCTTAGCCAAAGTGCAGCTTCACCATCACTTTCAGGCGCAAAAGAAATTGAACCGCCCACCTGAATAATCATGTCAGGTACAGCTTTACGCACGCCTGCAATCAGCTCATTAAATTTTGATAAGCGTTTTGAGCCTTTGCCATCCAGTTCACGCACATGCAAATGCAGCACAGAAGCCCCAGCGTCATAGCATTCCACGGCTTTTTGAATCTGCTCTTCCATCGTGACAGGAATATCTTCAGGAAAATCCTGTGGCATCCATTCCGGGCCATATGGCGCAACCGTAATCACCACTTTTTCCATATTTTCCGGGTGCAAAGAATCGTCAAAGAATTGCATATGCAGCTCCTAATGTTTTTTTCAATTGTGAAATTAATAAATGTGAGTTATTGCAAACTTAGTACGTCGCATCGCCAATAATGCCGGCACGCTCCATTTTGCGGTGGCATGCCGGATAGTCCATTACGGCATAATGCTGCGTGCTGCGGTTGTCCCAAATGGCAATACTGTTCGGCTTCCAGCGCCAGCGCACCTGATACTCTGGGATATACGCCTGAGTAATCAAATAGCGCAGCAGTTCCGATGCGCCGGGATTGGCATCCTGTCCATAGCGCACATGTTCTTTGGTATGAAAATTACTCAGATGTGTGGTGAAGGCATTCACATACAGAATTTTCTCGCCTGTTTCCGGATGGGTGCGAACAACCCGGTGTTCTGCATCGGGAAATTGCGCTTTTAAAGCCAGACGCTTTTCAATAGGCATGGCTGCGCCAAAACTTGCTTCAATGCTATGATAAGCGCGCAGGTCAGCAATTTTTTCTTTAATATGCTCAGGCAAGTTTTCATATGCCATCACCATATTGGTCCACATGGTATCGCCGCCGACAGTTGGGCATTCAATACAGCGCAAGACACACCCCATCGGCGGGACTTTGCGCCAGCTCGCATCGCTATGCCAGGCATTCTCATAACGGTCGATTGGGCTATCCGGACTTTTATAAATCTGCACCAGCCCCGGATGTTCCGGATGGCTGCCTACAGCGGGATGATCTTCCAGTTGTCCAAAACGTTCCGCAAATGCCACATGTTCTGCACGTGTAATATGCTGGTCTCTTAAAAACACAACACGGTGCTGCAGTAAATTACTGCGGATTTCTGCAAATAAATCATCATCATGAATCGCATCTGCTAAATTTATGCCGCTTATTTCTGCCCCAATATGGCAGCTTAATTTTTCAACCTGCATATGAAAATCCTTTTCAAATTACAAAAATTGATGATCCTGTCGTTTTACGCGCTTCTAAATCACGGTGTGCCTGAACTGCATCTTTGAGTGCATAACGCTGATTAATTTCAATCTTGATGCGCCCGCTGCTGACATGGCCGAATATCTCATCAGCCAGTGCCTGTTTTTCTGCAGGGTCTGCAATGTAGTCTGCCAAGGCAGGACGGGTAATAAAGAGTGACCCTTTTATGGCCAGCAAAACCGGATTGAAATCTGGAATCGGCCCTGATGCCGTACCTACGCAAACCAATAAGCCGCGGCGTTTAAGAGAGTCAAGTGAAGACATAAAGGTGTCTTTGCCGACACTGTCAAACACCACATTGACACCGACACCATTCGTCAATTCGCGTACGCATTCAGCTACATTTTCATGACTGTAATTAATGACATGATCACAGCCATGAGCGCGGGCAATCGCCGCTTTTTCTTCAGAAGACGTGGTGCCAATGACGGTTAATCCCAGCAGTTTTGCCCATTGAGAAACAATCAGCCCGACACCGCCAGCCGCGGCATGCAATAAAATCGTGTCGCCCTTTTTAAAGTCATAAATGCGGCGCATCAAATAAGCTGAAGTTAAACCGCGCATGGTCATCGCCGCCGCAGTTTCACAGGAAATGCCTTCCGGCAATTTGATGAGTACATTGGCATCAACCAATCTTGCTGTACTGTACGCGCCAAGCGTATTGATAAAACCCGTATAGGTGACACGGTCGCCGACCTGAACATTGCTGACGCCTTCACCAACGGCATCGACAACTCCCGAAGCTTCTACCCCCATGCCATTCGGCAGCGCAATCTTGTAAGTGCCGTCACGGAAATAGGTATCTGCATAATTCAGCCCAACCGCAACATGGCGTACGCGAACCTGCCCCGCTGCCGGTTCGCCGACTTCAATATCTTCAAGATACATCACATCTGGCGCGCCTGCTTCATTGAACCGTACTGCTTGATTTAAAGTCATCTTCTATCCCTGCTGATTTTTATTCAGTGCCAATAAGCTATTCAGCAAAACTACATCACTCAGAAGACAGGCCACTTTACATATCACGACACCGGCTTAGCATTTTGCGACACGGCTATTTGCTAATTTCGTATATCTAATTACAAATTAAAGATTTAGCATTTTTCTTGTTTAAATTTAATTACTCAGAAATTCACAGAAGATGCGCAACAGAGATTCATTGAGGTTTGGCGCAAGATGGCTTCTTTCCCTTTCATTGCATAAAGCTGTATTGCTGCAGATCAATGCTGTTCAGACCTAAGTGCACTGCTTGCGGAAATGACCGGCATCCGCAGCCTTAAAATCAAAAATAAAGCACTTTGCGTAAAAATTTGTCTTATCCCTATTTATAAAACATGCAAAATGCCTTAAAAAAGATGCCAATTTTTAATCATTTCATTCTTTTATTTATGCACAATCTTGAACTGCTGAAAGCCTTGTTCTTAGGGCTTATTGAAGGTTTAACCGAATTCTTGCCCATTTCGAGTACAGGGCATCTGATCCTCTTTGGCCACCTTATCAATTTTCAATCGGATTCTGGGCGCGCTTTCGAAGTGATTATTCAGCTGGGCGCCATTCTTGCCGTGTGCTGGCTATATCGGCAAAAAATTGTAGATCTGCTTAAAGGCTTTTTCTCTGGCGATATGCATGCCAGACGCTTTGCCGCTAATGTCTTTTTGGCCTTTCTTCCTGCTGTGGTGATTGGGATCTTCGCTGTCGATTTTATTAAGCAGGTTTTATTTAGCCCGCTGGTCGTCGCTTGTGCGCTTATCATAGGCGGACTGATTATTTTTGCAGTCGAAGCCAAAGAATTTAAACCTAAAACCGTTGAAGCCACGGACATTACGTTCAAGCAAGCCATCCTTGTCGGCTTTGCCCAATGCCTGGCCATGATTCCAGGCACTTCCCGTTCAGGCGCAACCATTATTGGCGGCATGCTTTCCGGTTTATCGCGCAAAGCGGCTACAGAGTTTTCTTTTTTTCTGGCCATGCCAACCATGCTGGGCGCAGCCACCTATGACCTTATCCGAAATGCAAGTGTCTTATCCTCAGACAATATGATGAATATTGCGGCCGGTTTTGCCGCAGCCTTTATTGCGGCCTTGCTTGTCGTCAAAGCCTTGGTTAAATTTGTCGAAAAACATACCTTAAGAGTATTTGCTTGGTATCGGGTAATATTGGGTGTAATTTTATTGATTGTATTTTTATAGATGGGTTTTGAAAAACTTCACTGTACACATTTAAATGCCAGCTAACCGCTATTTAATATAAAAGCCGTTTAAAAAGCAAAAGATAGCCGAACACCGGCTATCTCATTGCCTTGTGAAACAGTGCTTGCCAGCCGGTAAACTTAGTACAAGGCACGTTCAAAATCAACTACATGAAATCTATATATGTATTGTTTGACTCAATAATTCCGCTGAATCAGACAGACCTTATATCAAAACTTCTTATTTCATATCGAATATTTAGGTAAACATTAACTTCAGATTCTGGATGCAGCAAAGCCAATTCCAGCTCCCGCTGATCCATTACTGCAGTGTAGCCGAAGCGCTTTTAAGCTTTACAGTATCTATAAAAAATAGGCACCTGAGTGCCTGTTCTTGGAATTGTTTTCTCTCTTTTTAGCTTACCAATGCACTTCCAATCCTAAAGTTCCGCCTTCATTTTTTGCGCCATTTTCTGAATATTGCCCATTAAATTGGCCATAAAATGCTAAGTTGGTAATCGATGTCATTTTAAAACCTAGATTGACATCCATGGTATTTGCATCTGGCACGGCGCCTTGCACTTCAAATTTATATCCTGGCGCAGAGACAAAACTGGCTTCCATTGCCCGCTTTGTCGAGAAATCATGCGCAAAACTCAGTTTTGCATATGGCTGAATACTGCCTTCGCTAAACATGAACATCGTATCCAACTGCGCGCCAACAAATACAGGGGCAGAATAAGCATCATTTTTGCTATAAGCCAATGCCAGTAAATCATCCGTTTCAGCTGCTGTTTCAGTGGCCGCATCAATCTTAGCGAATGAAAGCTGAACACCTGCAAATGGCGTAATATTCAGCTTTTTCCAATTGGTTTTATAGCCAGCTTCCAGGCGTCCGTTAAACGTTTTTCCGTCAAATTCAGCCTGTAAATTATTGGCAACACCTGCTACTGGAACAATAGGAGCAGTTGAACCTTCAACAAATGCAAATCGTCTGGTCTCTGCATCAAGCCAGTCATAGCTTAAAGCACCTTTCAAATACATCTTGTCAAAATCTTTACTGCCGTAGAATGCCAAACTATTGCTTTCTACGAGACCGCTGGTTTCGCGGTCAGCAACATCAAACTGTGTTTTTGAAGAACCAAAGGCAAAACCCAATAAAGTGTTTTTATTGATCGCATAATCTAAACCTGCAACCGTTCTATAACTGTCAGCCGAATAATCTGCTGTTCCTGAACGTGTGTCATTATTAATTGTATGCTTTCCGTTTTGTCCACTAATCCAAACACGCCACTGGCTGTCATCTATGCATTGCTCACCGTCTGCAGTCGATTGGTCACAAATTACTGTATAGACATTATTATTCTTCGCATAATTTGAACGAGAACGCCAATAGTCTGATTGAACAGAGATGTCATTCATCACACCTTGAGTATGATTAAACGCTGTTTGTAAAATTGCAGCATTCCCTTCACCGCTAATCGAATCATAAGCGGTTTGCAAAGCCGCAATATCGGAACGGTACAATAATGCAGCCGCAACCGGTCCAAATGCAGGACTGGTCTGATCTAACTGAATTGCATTAATGGCTTGCCCCAAGTTCTGCCCATTTTTACTCAATTCAGTTCGCGCAAAGTCAATATTTGCACGGATCGCGGAAGAATTATTGGTCACCACTTTATTAAATAAGGCCACTGCCGATGGAACAGCATTCACTGTAAACCCTGTATCCACAACGTTCTGAGCATTTACAATCGTTTGATCAAATGTTCCTGGCGTCACTTGATTCGGGTTCAGCAAATTCACTGAGACTGAACCGCCTAAAGTTGCAGTGCCTGTTACAGTCATAATATCCGATGCGCCAAGACTAGAAGTTGAAGCTGTGCTCATTAGACTGCGCAATACTGGAACAGCAGATGGCTGAACAGATGAACGGTCTAAATCATAGTCCCAATACATCACGCCAGTCTTATCCTGAGTAAAATTACCCGCTAAATATGTCGCGCCGACTTGATTAACACCACCTACAGCCCAATTTCCAGAGTTAACAGCTTCACCTAAAGTCGATGCGCCAGCTAGATTCATCTGGATCATTTTACCTGCAACAAGCCATGCATTCAGCGAATTGGTCAAGCTATTTTGTCCTGCATCCAGCCAGATTGAACCTGTCATAAAGCCGTTGTTTACAATGGCATCATTACCTGTACCAGCATTAATCACGTTACCGTCTAACCATCCGCTTTCAACCAATTGTCGATTTGCATCTAGATAGGAACCTGTAGTTTCTCCTTGTGCTGTTAAGTAACCAGCATTGGTCACTGTATTTGTATGACCATCAAATAAACCAATTGCCGCACCAGATGATTCACCGCCAATCAAGACACTGTCTTGTCCAACGTTAATATTAATATTGCCGTTGGTAGAACCCAAACTTTGAGCAAAGATGCTATATGAGCCTTCACCCTGCGTTGTAATATTTCCAAGCTGTTCAACATCTACATTGCCTGCAATACCTGTACCGCCTGCATTTAATGCAAAGAATCCTGTGACATTTCCATTAGCATCAAGCTGATTGGCATAACCGCCGCCGCCTGCAATAGACTGCGCCATAATACCGTGTGCAAAATTACCCGCGGTGTATATTCCAGCAGTTTGAGCGCCTACTGCTGCAACATTGTTAATGGAAACATTTCCGCTATTGCCAGAAGCCGCCCCAGATTGCAGTACATTTTGCGTACCTGCAGCAAGACCGCCGCCGCCGCCGATCGATTGCGCAATAATTGCAGATGAGCCATCCGTTGCAGTTTCAATATAACCTGAGTTATGAACTGTCACATTTGAGGCATTGCTTTGCGCCGTATTGGTTCCACCAAATGATAATTGCTCACTCAAGCCAATTGAACCGCCACCGCCAGAGATAGACTGAGCAATAATACCTTGAGATAAACGGCCTGTTGTCGAGATTAATCCAGCATTCGTTACAGTGACTGCATCACCAAGACCAGAAGCATTTGAAGCGCCAAGCTGAGCATAAACTGCTGTTTGATCCAAACCGCTGCTTAAGCCGCCGCCGCCGCCGATCGACTGCGCCACAATTGCTGCTGCATGCTGGCCTAGTGTATACAGCTCGCCTAGATTTTCAACACCAACAGTTCCTGCATTACCTGCTGCACCTGTTGCTGCACCTGCAATCAATATGCCTGAAGCACTGCCCGATGTACCACCACCGCCGCCAATCGACTGAGCAACAATGGCATCTGCACCATTGTGCTTAGTGATAATCAACCCGTCTTTTCCTGTATTTTTAACAGTTACGCCCGATGCATTTCCGCCTGCGATGGCATTTTTCATCGAATTAAAATAATCCTGCAATGGAGCAGAAATTACGCCTTGAGCTGTGCTGACCAGACCACTGACAGATGTCATGGCGGAAATAACACTGGCTGTTGCTCCACTGCCTAAACCAATGGATCCCAGTTTTTCCTTGACCGTATTTGCTGCTCCACCAATAGTACCTGCTATGTCAATACCATAGCTTGAACCACCCTGACCGCCACCGCCGCCAATAGATTGAACCAGTATTCCCTTGGAGTTTTCTGCTTCTGTATAAATCAACTCTGATGAGTTAGTGACAGTAACCTGCCCGGCATTACCTGCATGTGCACCATTGCCACCCACAGAAATAAACGCTTCTTTGGTTGTGTTGTCTTTAGTATCCACACCACCGTCACTGGAACCACCATCACCACCGCCACCGCCGATGGACTGTGCTACGATTGCCGATGAGTTTTTACCAAAGGTCCGTAAAATACCTTCATTGCCCAGAATCACATTCTGACCATTACCAGCTGCCGAACCAAATCCTCCGACTGAAACTGAGCCTGATGCATTACCACCAACACCACCGCCCCCACCAATGGATTGTGCCTGAATCGCAGCAGCACGTTCACCCTGTGTCTCAATCGTGCCAGTGGCACTGTTAGTGACAGTCACAACCTGACCATCACCACCGGTCGCCGTGGTAAATACAGGTATACCTTTTACTTTTGCATCACTGATTTCATCCAGGACATTCGCTAAAGTACCACCACCAATTGCTATGGTTGCCTGCTCAACAGAACCGCCCGTACCACCGCCACCGCCAATGGACTGCGCGAGAATCCCCTGAGAACCATCACCTTTGGTCAGAATACCTGCATCATTGTCAACAGTTACAGTATCAGCATTGCCTGCATTTTTACCAGAACCACCAATGCCGACCGTGGCTTTGTTTTCAACATCTCCACCCGTACCGCCACCGCCACCGATTGACTGAGCAAAAATACCCCGTGAGAAAAGCCCGTCAGTAAATAAGGATAATGCGTTTGCTACGATAACTCTACCGCCATTACCCGCTGTCCCACCATCGCCACCAATTGCCAGTTTTGCTGAAGCTGTACCGCCTACACCACCACCGCCACCCACTGACTGCGCAAAGATCGCATCTGCACGATTGCCTTTGGTATAAATGATGTTTTGAATATCACCAGCCAACTGCGTTTGCTTCGTGATCACACTAACTAAGCCAGCATCGCCAGCCGAACCCTCTAAGCTGCTGGTATCCCATGTTTGGCCAAATACACCTGCCAACTCGCTCAAACCTACAGCTAATTCTTCTTGTAAAGCACCGCCGCCAACACCGACTGTAGCACCTTCAGTATCACCACCATTACCACCACCACCGCCAATCGCCTGTGCAAAAATACCTTTGGCATTATCACCTTCGGTCACAATAACCCCAGCGTGCTCAACATGAACCTCGCCAGACTGACCAGCCGCACCTTTATAACCGCCTACACCTAAGGCAAAGGTCAACTTATTATTGTTTAACTGAATATCTGAAGGATTTAATAGGTTAGTTCCATCCTTCGTAAGGTTAAAAACCTTGGATTCAACGATTGAAGCTCCACCATCGCCACCACCACCGCCGATGGACTGAGCATAAATACCGTGTGAACCACGACCTGAGGTTGCCAGTATGCCTGAACTGGTGACATTGACATCATCGGCATCATTTCCGATCCCCCCCCAACCACCAACACTGAAAGAAATATTGGTATCTGATTTCGCGGTTGAGGCTGCAGTAGAATTTGAACCCGAAGTACTGCTGCCGCCTGATGTACCTGTATTGCCGCTATTAGAGTTACCTGTATTGCTCGATGAACTGTCCTTACACAAATCACCACACTGAAGTTTTAAAGTCATGGTGCTAGCATTGCCGCCGTTACCCCCCCCACCGCCAATGGATTGGACCTGAATAGCACTGGATAACATACCCGAAGTAAAGATATTACCGATGCTGTTGATTGTCACAATATCTGCTGTATTGCCACTGCCGCCAAAGCCGCCGACTGAGGCGGTTATATTGGTCGCCTTATCCGTATTTTTAGGACTATCAATGTATACAGAACCACTATAACTGTTGCCGCCGTTACCGCCGCCACCGCCAATCGATTGCGCTAAAATTCCCGCTGCGCGCGCGCCATCTGTAGCAATATCACCAAGACGCTTAACATCAACAGCGCCTCCTGTACCACCTGTACCGCCCCAGCCACCAACACTTGCAGATAAGCCCATGCTGTTTTTGGCCAGTGATGCATCAACTGTCATTGCCATACCACCATTACCGCCGCCGCCGCCGATGGATTGGGCTAATACGCCATTACTGTAGTTTCCAAAAGTATTAATCAATCCTTCAGAATCGACATTAGCCTTGCCAGCTGCATCACCATTGCCACCAAATCCACCGACAGCAACTGATGCACTTAGAGCCTTTTTATCTTCGGACAAATTTGAACTTGCCGCAACCGATAGCCCAAATCCGCCATTACCGCCAGCGCCCGCAATGGATTGGGCTGCGATGCCTGACGATCCATTTCCGAATGTGGCAATATTATCTATTGAATGTACCGTAACAGTATCAGATGTGTTGCCGTCGCCGCCCCAACCGCCAATCGATACTGATGCTGCCGGTGCCGAATTGTCTTTTGAAATACTTAAAGCAAAGCTTCCGGAAAGTCCACCGTTGCCGCCGCCGCCGCCAATGGATTGCGCCAGTATACCTTGTGAATCAGAACCTTCCGTGAGGATTGTATAAATGGGCTGATCTGGTTTACTTTCCGCTAAAATATGGCTGTTATCAGAATCGATGCTGACTTCACCCGCAGTATTGCCATTTCCTCCAAAGCCGCCAACACTTGCCGATAATGCCAAAGCCTTGCCTGTGCCTGCTTTTGCATTGACCGCAATGCTGGCTGCAACTGACAAGCCGCCATTGCCGCCCTCACCGCCAATGGATTGACCCACAATCGCGCTGGAGCCTACGCCTTCAGTTGCAATGACATAATTTTTATTTACAACTCCAACGTTTCCAGCGCGTCCGCCATTACCGCCTTGACCGCCGACACTCACACTGACTCCAGCTGCGGTGCTGTCTAATGAACCTGCAATACTACCCGCAATTGATAACCCGCCATTACCGCCATTACCGCCAATGGATTGAGCCAGAATGCCGTTGGAATACGAACCTGCGGTCGCAATTGATTGTACCTGGTCTAATACAGGAGTATTTGCATCAATGGAAGCGATATTGCGAACTGAAACATTATTGACCGGGGCAGTTGAGTTCTTTTTAGTTGAAGCATTATAGCCGGCAGCATTTCCGCCCTTGCCGCCAACAGAAACTGAAGCGCTTAAAGCCAGTTCCTGCGCAAAAGCTCCGCTCAGATTTGCAGCAAATCCTCCGTTACCGCCGCTGCCATTGATGGATTGAGCCAATATCGCTGAGGACGAGTTTCCAGTAGTTTCAATACTTCCGGAGTTATTCACAGACACTGTATTTGCTGTGTTCGCATCACCGCCATTACCGCCGACGCTTGCTCCTAAGCTGATAGCTTGCTTAGCACTGAGCGCCAGAGAAACCGACGTTGAAAAACCGCCATCGCCACCAGAGCCGCCAATCGATTGCGCAATAATACCGGATGAATTATTGCCATGCGTGGCAATATCATTATCTACAGTGACTTTGACCTCACCTGATTTACCGCCCGTTCCGCCATTGCCACCAACAGTTACAGCACTTGAAAATGCAGGAGCGCCTTCGAGCGAAGCCGACAGGCTTAAACCTGCTGCAAAACCGCCCGTGCCTCCATCACCGCCAATTGACTGGGCAACGACACCATGAGATGAATTACCAGAAGTTTCAATATCACCATCACTGTTCAGTTTTACATTGCCTGAGTTTCCGCCTTTACCAGACCCGCCACCCAATGCGACTGAAATTGCTCCCGCCGCACCTTCTAAAGACAATGCTGCGGAACCTGCAACTGAAAAGCCGCCATTACCGCCACCTCCACCAATAGACTGTGCCTGTAAACCGGATGAAAGATTCCCTTCTGTAATCACTGTATTGCTTGAAACTAATGTGACAGAACCAGCAGTTCCACCATTGCCACCTTTTCCGCCCAGACTGACGCCTACACTGGCACTCGGATATAAATTAGCACTGGCACCCGCAGCTACTGAAAAACCGCCATTGCCGCCAGAGCCGCCAAGTGACTGAGCAAGTATTCCCGTTGAGCTTTCACCAGAAGTTTTAGTGATTTGCTCATTCTTCTTTGTGCCAGCCTTTACACTGACTGCACTAGCCTTACCACCTTTAGCGCCAGAACCACCTAATCCGACACTCACTGTTCCACCAATTGCAGTCCCGCCAGACACAGCAAAACCGCCATTACCGCCGTCACCACCCAAAGACTGCGCAATAATTCCTGCTGAACCTGAGCCTTTGGTTATCATTGAACCATATGAATCTACATTAACAGAACCAGAAGTTCCTCCAGCACCTGCACCGCCACCGAGACTTACATTTGCTGAAGCCGCTTTGACATCCAATCCTGCACTGATAGCAAATCCACCATTACCACCGTCACCGCCAATGGATTGAGCCACAATGGCTGTAGAGGCATCACCGTTTGTGGCAATATTATGATCAGTTTCAATAACTACACTCTGAGACGTCCCCCCTGTGCTGCCACCACCACCTAAAGCCACTCCAGCTGAATATCCACCGCCTGTCAAAGCCGTTCCTGCTACAGAAAACCCGCCATTACCGCCTGAGCCGCCAATCGATTGCGCCAATATGCCAATCGCATTATTCCCTTCCGTTGACAGAGTGATTGTATTTAGCACTGAATTTTTTGACTTATTTGCCGTAACTGAAACATCTTTGGATTGACCGCCTGCACCGCCTGCACCGCCTAGAGCCACGTTTGCGGCAAATACACCATTGCCTCCAGCCTTAACAGCAAGTGCCAGACCGCCATTACCGCCAGTTCCGCCAATAGACTGGGCAACAATTGCAGAGGAGTTATTGCCTCTGGTTGCAATTTCACCCGTACTGTTCACTATCGCATTATTTGCTTCAGCGCCTGCTGAGCCTGCACCGCCAAAACTTAGACCAATTGAATTTCCGCCCATGATATCGGCAGCACCGGCAAAGCCGCCATTACCGCCATCACCGCCAATCGACTGTGCAACAATCGCTGATGAGTTATCACCATTGGTTTCAATGTAATCAGCATCATTTTCTACTTTGGCAACACCTGCTTTTCCGCCTGCACCACCTTTACCGCCAATGGCCAGATTTACTGCATTTGCACTGCCCAGTGAAGCAGCGACTGCACCGCCAGCATTCCCCCCAGCACCACCAATCGACTGACTGACGATTGCTGATGAACTGCTTCCCGATGTGACAATTTGAGCTTTATTTATGATTTTTACAGTATCTGCCTGACCACCTGCCCCACCTTTGCCACCTAAAGCGATATTGGCATTCAACACAGAAGGACCTATGCTTCCGCTTACAGCAATACCACCATTACCACCACCGCCACCAACAGATTGTGCGAGAATTCCTGTTGATGAATTTCCTGTTGTTGTAATTAATGCCGCATTATCAACCTCAACAATCGAAGCTTTACCGCCTTTGCCACCTGCTCCACCAAGAGCTACATTTGCGCTGATTAAGCTCGAACTTGCACTTGCAGCAACTGTAATCCCACCGTTACCACCACCGCCACCTATCGACTGAGCTAGAACACCTGTTGATAAATCACCCGATGTTTCAATCGCCCCAGACTGTGCTTTTACATTAACTGCTCCACCAACACCACCCTCAGCACCATTCCCCCCCAAAGCAATGTTTGCCGTTATACCAACTCCTGCACCAGCTGATACAGCCACCCCGCCATTACCACCACCGCCACCAATGGACTGAGCACGAATCCCTGAAGAATCTGTACCAGATGTAATCAGCTTGCCGCTCTGCATATCTACAGTTACTGCACCTGCAGCTCCACCTTTACCGCCTTTACCACCGATAGCTAATGAAACTGGACCTGCCCCCACTGACGTACTGCCATTACCACCACCACCACCAATAGACTGAGCAAGGATTGCAGATGAATTGGTTGCCTCCTTAGAACCTGTAGTGATATTTCCAGATTGGGTGACCTCTACTGCATCCGCTTTGTTACCTTCCCCACCTTCTGCGCCTATTGCTGCTAGACCAATTGCTGTACCACCATTACCACCACCTCCACCAATAGATTGAGCCAGGATTCCATACGAAAATGAACCCTTTGTAATCAACTGACTGGCTTGATTATCCACAACAACTTTTCCACCATAGCCACCAACATTCCCTTCTGCTGCTAAAGTGACTAGACCAGCACCAAACTTACCACTACCACCACCACCACCTAATGACTGAGCAATAATTGCTGAAGACTCATTCTTGCCATTCATCGTAATACTGGATTTATTATTAATTATTACTGTATCCGCATCACCACCAGAACCACCGGAACCTCCCAACGCGGCAATCCCTACAGCATAGCCACTATTACCCCCTGAACCGCCAATTGACTGCCCTAAAATTCCTGTGGATTCATCACCATTAGAAACGATAGTCGTATTTTTATCAGTTGAGATTTCAACTGATCCTGCTTTTCCTGCACTGCTTCCCTTTCCTTGATGTGAAACAATACCGACTGATCCGCCGGCATCTCCGCCACGACCTCCTTCACTCACAGCTAAAACTCCTACAGAATTTTTGCCATGAGTAATAATTTCCAGACTGTCCGTTTGAATAACTGCCTTTCCTGCTTCACCGCCTGGATTGCCATTTCCACCCTGCGCATTTGCAGCAGCATATGATCCGCCGCCATCGCCGCCAGTTCCTCCCCTGGAAACTGCATATAGCCCAATCGACTCACCTGTGGTCTCAATTTTTAAATTTGAAACATTAAGCACAGCATCAGAAGCATCACCACCTGCACCGCCAGCTTTACCTTTTCCACCTAAATAATATGATCCACCCTTACCGCCTTTACCGCCCTCATTGACAGCCTGAATCGCAATTCCATTATGATTTTTGACTGTTGTCTGGTTTTTCCCCTGTCCTTTCACAATGACATTAAGACTGTCATTTATTGCAGCAGGACTCGCAGCCTCAGCTTTTGTTGTTGGTGAGAAATTCATTGTTAAATCATAAGATGGAATCTTAACTATAAACTTTTCCTCATCAGATGGGTCATAGGCAACAGTTGCAGTCACAGTTCTGGCAGGCGTATTGACGGATGGATCTGAATTTTTCTGGGTACTTTCAACAACAGTATATTCTGTCAGTTTCTGTTTATCTTTTGGCGTTAAAGTAATTGTTTTTATATACGTATCACTGCCTGATGTCGCTTTAAATTTCATGACGACAACACCAGTTTGTACATCAATACTGGCACCACCATCGGCAACATAAGTTAATCCAGTATCCCCTCCAGGCTTACCTGAAGTTGGAGGTACAAACAGCACACCCGTTCTGCCATTTTTACCATCTTCAGCTTTCGCTTTCGCACCTATCGCTTTATTATCACTGTTACTGTAGGAACCTGCACCAAGCGTGGTTGTCTGTGTAAAATTATTGCTGTCTGTACAATTTATTGCGGTATTTGAAGTTGGTTTGCATGTTGTAACTGCATCATAAGCATAGGCATTCAACCCAATCACGGGCAGTGCTAACAAAAATGCTGACTGTAAAGCTGTCTTACTTGTTGATCTTTTCCCTTTTCTTTTTACATTCTCAGCAACAGCAACCCATGCCCCAAGAGTTTCATTCCATATAATGCGGTAAACATGATTCATTATTTTCTCCAAAATAATATTTTCAATGCTTAACTATCGAGATATTGATGAAATGATTGCTTTGCCTGATATCACTCATTGCAAGAATCGATCAAATACATACTGCTAGCTTTGAATTGAAAATTTAAAAATATTTAACAAATAAGAGATAAATTTATTGATTTGATTAACCGGGCAATTAAATCATTCGATAAAAATGATTACTATCACTGTAAATAGGGATAATAGGGACGTATTAGGCACAACCAATTATTTATTATTCTTTTTACTATTCATATAAATACAAAACATATCAATTCAAATTTTTTGATAAAAAACCTCGCTCATAAATTATTTTCCACTCAGTTCCAAGTTGTAAATTTTGGATTGCATTCAGTATCTTAGATATAAGACAGCCTCATTTTGAAGCTGCCTCACCTTAAATGCTTCTGAGCTTATCCCATCAATTGCGCATATACTTTTAACAGGGCTTTAAAGCCTGAAAAATTTAATACAGAATTGAGGTTTTAAACTTCCATCGATTGCTAAACATTTGCAGCTCTATTTCCATCATTTTAAATTTTCCGGCGCCATCAGCCACTTTACACTCGCATCGAATAACTTAACCCCATCTGAAGACAAGTCTGAAAAAGTGTCATTATGAAGAAAGAACATCAGCCGTTTAGCCGGTGCTAAAGATTCATAATCCATAGTTGCACCTTTATCATATCCCCAAATTGCTGCTTTTTCAGGTTCGCCGTAGACCGTCGCAATGATCGTAGCCCCTAATCCAGGTTTCCCCCAATTCATCATGGTCTGTTTTTTATAAACATTCAGCGTGCCCGCAGGTAAATTCGCAGATAAGCGGTGTGGCGCATTTACAAGCCATAAATATCGAGCTTTGTCGACTTCACCAAAATCCTGACCTGAGCGCTTCCCCGTCATGGCTAAATCATCAATATAATCACTTTCCCATGTCATTAATGGAATTTCTAACTGCCGCCATCCTGCTTTTAAATTTTTTGATCCAACTGTTGAAGATAAAATAATTGCATCAACTTGTTTAATTTGTTTTGGATCTTGGAGCTGGTCTAATATTTGAACGGTATATCCCAAGGCTTCCAAGTGCTCCTTTATGGCCAAATCATTTGCGTATGATGGCCCGTTTGTCTGAGAAATTAATGCGATATGCGTACTCACTTTAGTTGCAAATGCACTCATGGATGCTGCTAAAAAACCTAAGCTCAGTGAAGCAATCAGCATTAAAAAAAGTTTTTTCACTGTGTGATACCTTAAAAGACATCGGAACTTTGATCGTTCAAATCAAAGTTCCTCAAAAATATATGGTTAAATTTAACTACAAAATGTTCAATGGACGAAAAACAAGAACTGATTAATATTTAAACTTCACATTAAAGAGAAAAGTGCGCGGGCTGCCAAAACTGAGCAACTGGGCATTGGGTGTTGTACCTTGAATATAATCTTTATCAAATAAATTTTTAATGCTTAAACCCATGCCCCAACGTTGAGCATCGTAACCAGCATTCACATCAAATAACGTATAACTCGGCATATGGACAAAATATGTTCCACGCTGTGCTGTTCGCTCCCCTTGAAGGCGTACTCCTGCCCCCATATTCCATCCCAGTTTATCTGGGCTAAAATAATATTGGCTAGACAATGATGCTGCATTTTTAGGGACATGATTAATGCGCTTCCCAATCTCACTGCTGGTTAAGCTTTCGGTGACTTCAGCAGTGGGAATATAGCTATAGGCAGCGGATACATGCCATTGGTCAGACAGAGCTGCAGATAATTCTGCTTCGTAGCCTTTAGTTTGCTGCTCACCGGTTTGAATTGAATAGCCTAGAGTTGAGTCATTTTCTGTAACATTGCGGCGCGTGAGATCGTAGTAAGCGATATACCCTTGTAAACGTTGGTCAATTCCTTGAAACTTCATACCAACTTCGGTTTGTTTACCTTCTTCGGGGTCAAGTAATGTACTATTCGCGCCAGTATCGGTCACAGGCATAAATGAAGTTGAATAGCTAATATAGGGCGCAAAGAAATCATTGATGCGGTACATCAATGATGCACTGCCCGTAAATGCGTTATCCGAGTTTTGTACGGTTGTATTATTTATTTGGTTTTCAACACTCACTTGCGTCCAATCATGGCGTCCAGATAAGCCTAAAATCCATTGATCATCAATTTTAATGGTATTTCTTAAATAAAGCCCCGTATATTGATTATAGGTCAAATTCCATGACGGCTTGCCTTGCATCGTAGTGCTAATGCCATACTCTAAGTTATCAGCATCAATCGGGTTTACGTTATCAACACGCTGATAGTAGTCACTGCGCTCTTTCATCATATCAACTCCGGCTGTCACCTCGTAATCAATATGATCCGTTTTAAAACTCCGCTGCAGATAATTATCTAATGCAAAATTAGTATCCTGCTTATCTTGATAATTGACTTGCCGTTTCACAATTGGGAAAGTTGCGCCAGAAGCCGCAAAAACTGAGTTACTCCAGCTGCTATTTTTCGTCACAGCAAAATTCTGCTTAAAAATCCAATCATTATCAAAATAATGAGTGAAATTGCTGCCTACGCGATATACGTCCACATCATAATAGCGATCAGGCTCTCCAATAAAGAAGTTACGTCCATAATTTTGGTAGTTTTGCGGAATTCCCTGATTTCGAATATATTTTCTGTGCTGATAGCTCGCAATCACAGAAAGATCATTTTTATCATTTAAATCAAAATTATATGATGATGCTAAATACTGATTTTTAAAATATACATAATCTGTCGGATCATCTTGATCAGACACACGGCCAACGAAACGAAATGCCCCTTTTTCAGTTTGATCTGGCGCATAGTTAATATCAAATGTACCTTCTTTAAGCCCATAACTGCCATAGCTTAAATTGGTCCGATAAAACGTTTCCGCTTCAGGGCGCTTTGTCGTTAAATTCACTAGCCCCCCTGGCAAAGCTAAACCAAAACCCACAGAAGTAGGGCCTTTCACAACTTGAATAGAATCCAACCCACTAATATCTTCAGATCTTAAGACATTTGTTGAAGTTTGTACGCGTAATCCATCAACATAGGTTTGCGCACTCGAAATTTGGCCACGAATGATAAAATCATCCCAGCCGCGGCGGCCATATGAACCTGATGTAACACCGGCAACGCCTTCTAAAGCTTCGGCAACAGTTTTAAGCTGTTTTTCTTGAATCTGCTCACTCGTTACGACACTAATAGATTGTGCAGTTTCAAATAAAGGATCATTTGAACGCAATACAGAGGATGCGGTTTTTGCAGTATACTCTTCATTTTCCTTTTGTTCGGCTGGCGCCTGAACTGTTATCGTCGGTAAACTTTGAGCCGTTTCAGTATCCGTTGCCTGAGCATGAGCCGACACGTTAATGGTTGCTAATATTGCTAAACTTAACGGGGAGAATTTGTATGGCATTTGGCTACACAATTAATGAAAATAAACTGCCGCAGTATAAAAAAATAAAAATCTAATTGATAATGATTTTTATTTATCACCCATATTTATTGAGTCTATGAAGTATTTTAAAGAAAATAGTCTAGCTATTCCCAGTTTCATGCTGCCCTAGGCCGAATATTTATTTTCTTAACCCCCATAGTTTTGATAGTTTCATTTCTAAGCCAATTAAAAATAAAACTTAAATGGCACCAAGCTCAGCAAATTGAAGGATCGCTTCAGGATCAGTGATGAGGTTAATTCATCAGGATTAAATAAAGGTGTGTACTTAGAAGGAAAAGTATTTCCGCCCTGAATTTATGCATGGTCTTCATGGAGATATATAAGTTTTTAGAAATTAATCCCTCCCGCTATCACCTTTATACTGAACAGCAGATCATCTCCGTTGACGAATGCAAGATTAGGCTGAGGCTTAGAAATCAACTGTCTACCTAATCGGCATAACAGCATTCCTGACAAAGGGTTTTCCGAATGAATATTCGTTTTGATATGGAAGGCACAGCCGAGCCCGCGCTTGTTCACTTAAAAGGCTCACCTACTGCACAGGATTGTTTCAGGCAGATTTCGACTAAATTAGAATTGACTGATTATGCATCAACAGAAAAATGGCCGACTGCCAGAAAAACTGAGCTCACAGCATGTACTGCAATAAAAAATTAACTGATTAATACTTAATAGCTTTTAGCACTTAAAGTTGTCTTTGCATGTGACATCGGATTCATCTGCGATTCCTTATTGATTTAAAACGATAGAGCACCAAGGATGTACCTCGTCAGCGCAATCACTGTGGGAGCAAATAGCACCATAATGATTCCTGAAATAATCATTGAGAGGCTGGCAATGACGCCTTCCAAGTCATGCCGCTGTCTAGCCCGAGCTATGCCCATAGCATGTGCGGCATTGCCCAGTGCCGCGCCCGAAGCAAGGTGATTTTTATATTTCATCCAAAGCAAGAGGAGGTCTCCCAGCAACATGCCGACCAAACCTGTAATTACGGTAAATAGCGGAATCAGGCTGATAGAGCCACCCACTTTTTCGGTGAGCACCAAAGCAAAGGGAATTGAAATGGAACGCGCCAACAAACTATTTTTAACGATGTCATCAAAATCCAACAGGCTCGCCAAAAACCAACTGCTGAAAATGCCCACCAACATGGCGAGACTGGAGCTGAAGAGCAACACTTTAAAATGCTGCTGAATCATGTTGCGATAGCGAAATACAGGAATCGCAAAAGCTACGGTGATTGGACCAAGCATCGCTACCAAATACCGGGTATAGCGATAATAGTTTTGAAACTGATGATGTAACATAAAAATCAGCACGATGCTCAAAACAGGAACGACAATAATTGGCGATAAATAAATTTTTTGTGTTCGAACAAAAAGCTGCTTTGCCATGAAATAGCACAGCACAGTCCAAACCAAGTAAAAAAGCCCCCAGAATTCAGTCATGCTGATCTTCCTGTTTTGGTTCTTGATTGAGCTCTGGCTGCTTTAACAGCAACCGCACGCTATATACAGAAACCATCATCACCAAAGCAGTGCTGATTAAAATCACCAGCAGAATTTTCCAACCACTGGCGATCAATAAATCCTGATATTGAATCACGCCGACCACAGGCGGAATGAAAAATAGCAGCAGTTCAGCCAGTAACAGATCGGCGCCGCGCTCAACGCAGGCTAATTTCAAGCACTTCATTTCAAGTAAGAACAACAGCAGAAAAAAACCAAGCACCCCAGATGCCACAGGCAAATTCAACAGCTTTTGCAAGACATAAGCACAGCTCCAAACAGCCAAAATAATGATGATTTGGCAGCTCGCAGTTTTTAGCTTCTTCAGCCGACTTCGGTCATGCAACATCTCAATTTATATCCGCATAAGCCCGCTCTTTAAACGGCTGAATCGAGACACGTTTGTAGGTTTCCAAAAAGGATTCTTGCTCCAAACGCAGATCTAGATAAGTATTTAGAATTTCTTCGAGCACATCGGGAATATCTTCTGCAGGAAATGATGGACCTAAAATATCACCGAGGGAAGCATCATGATCTGAGTTACCGCCTAAGCTAATTTGGTAATATTCAGCGCCTTTTTTATCAACGCCTAAAATGCCAATATTGCCAACATGGTGATGCCCACACGCATTCATACAGCCTGAAATGTTCAGATCGACCTTGCCTAAATGATATAAAGCATCCAGATCATCAAAACGGCGGGCAATCGCTTCATACACTGGAATAGATTTGGCATTGGCCAGCGAGCAAAAGTCGCCGCCTGGACAGCAAATCATGTCGGTCAGAAAGCCAATATGCGCACGGGCCAAATTGCCGCGATCCAAGACTTGCCACAGTTCAAACAGATCCTTTTGGCATACATCAGTTAAGGCAATATTTTGCTCATGCGTGGTTCGGAGTTCACCAAAGGTATATTGGTCAGCCAAATCGGCAATTAAACGCATCTCATCAGAAGTCATATCTCCCGGCGCCACACCCACCCGTTTCAAGCTGATTGTGACTATTCGGTAGCCCGCTACTTTATGTGCATGGGTATTGATATTGAACCAGTATTTAAACTTCGGATACTGTTGGAACAAAGCCTCAAAATTTTCTGCATCTAAAGGTTCGTAGGCAAACGGTCGAAATACTGCATCCATTTGCGCTAAAACACTGGGCTGAACTTTGAGTAAAGTCTGAGTATGTGCAAACTCAGCTTCCACTTTTTCCGCAAAGCCAGCTGGAGTCAGGGCTTTCACTAAAATTTTAATACGCGCTTTGTATTTATTATCACGGCGGCCATGCAGATTATAGACACGCATGATGGCATCTAAATAAGCAATTAAATCTTCACGGGCTAAAAATGGCTTAATAACATGTCCCGCTAAAGGTGTACGCCCAAGCCCACCACCGACTTTAATTTGATAGCCCAACTCCCCTGCTTCATTTTCCACCACATAGACTCCCACATCATGAAAGGTCGTAGCAGCACGGTCTTGCTCAGGGTGTGCACAAACCGCAATTTTAAATTTACGTGGTAGGAATGAAAACTCAGGATGGAAGGTACTCCACTGGCGAATCAATTCACAGGTGGGACGCGGGTCTGTGAGCTCCCCTTCAATGACACCTGCATACTGGTCTGTGGTTGTGTTTCGAATACAGTTGCCGCTGGTCTGAATAGAATGCATGTGTACCGCAGCGAGTTCCTGCAAAATATCAGGAACATCTTCAAGCTGCGGCCAATTCAATTGAATATTTTGACGCGTTGAAATATGCGCATAACCACGGTCATACTTCTGCGCAACCTCAGCCACTTTCCGCAGTTGCTTCGAATTCATTAAGCCATAAGGCACTGCCAAACGCAGCATGGGCGCATAGCGTTGAATGTACAAACCATTTTGCAATCGCAATGGACGGTATTCTTCTTCAGTCAGTTTCCCCTCTAAATAACGCTGGGTTTGATCGCGGAATTGTGCGACACGTTCGTTTAATAAATTTTGATCAAAGTCTGTATATAAAAACATTTGAGCGGCCTATGTATATGCATCAATATAAAAGAAAAGCTGTTTTGAACGGAGTATCAAAAATATAAATTAGGCTAAAAAATTTGCCTGCTTTCGGGACCCGCCATGTTGTAGGCAGGTCTGCATATACTCGGCATAAACCGATAACTTTTCATAAATATGCTCTGCATAAAACATATCCTCCACCAGTTGCTTGGCTTGAGCCTGACTATAATGACCACTCACAGATAGCAACTGTGCATTGAGTTTGGAAAATTTTTCACATAAATCGATATATTGCTGATCTTTGTTTTTAAAGAACAATTTGCGCATATTGAGTTCAGTACTGTCCATAATTTTGTCTAACGGATCAATATGAATAGAGTTAATCTTAATTTTAAAAAACTGTTCAATTTCAGCAATTTTTTGACTATCAAGCTTTAAGTGCGTAATTAAAAAAATCTGGGAAATATCTGCTCTGCATAAGGCATGCAGCAATGCATAATAAAAGAAGTCAACATCATCCAAGTCGGTATCATACAGGTCTAAATAAATATTTAAGGCTCCCAGCACATCATCAATTTTTAAGTGCTGCTTTTTCTCAGCCTGATAGTATCGGCTTAATAGATTCAGTACAGGAGCTGTTGCCTGGCTATGATAGATGGCCGTTTGATTTAGATTTCCCAGAATAAATGGAGCAAACAGATAGGCTAAACTTGATTGCTCATTCTGAATCGCAGACTGCACAATATAATCTGCTTTCGCCTTGGAGAGTTCGCGCAGCACTTTTGCACGCAGCAGTGTTGCTTCTAAATTGACGAATTTCTGAATCAATTTCTGTTTCAGTTTTTCAGACAAAAAACCTTGTTCAATAATCTCAGGAATTTTATTCAGACTCTTTGTAACAAACATTTCAGCACCATCCAGCTCCATTTATAGTTGTTATTTTTAATTCTTTTTCACATCAGCAGTAGCTACAGAATTGTACTGTATAAATATAACAGATCACCTTTATCCACACTCCCTGTTATATTTTATATGACACGTTCTTGTACCTACATCTTGAATTCTGTGTCCTGCAAAATCAGGCTAATTATTCAAAGTGGGTAGTTTTAATGAAACGATCTATCATTTTTTATACCTCCTATCCAGTTAGCCTTGGGTTATCCGCGATTAGATGCCTCAGCCAGCAATGGAGGCTTCTATGAGCCTTGGATTGACTGCACTAGAACTCGCTCGAATTCAATTTGCCTTTACAGTTTCTTTTCACATCATCTTTCCCGCCACTTCGATTGGCTTAGCCTGCTTTCTGGCGCTGCTGGAATGGAAATGGCTGCGCACTCAAAACCCGATTTATAAAGATTTGTTCAAATACTGGATTAAAATTTTTGCCGTCGCCTTTGCCATGGGTGTGGTTTCAGGCATTGTCATGGCGTATCAGTTCGGTACCAACTGGAGTGAATTTTCTCGCATTGCCGGTTCGGTCACTGGTCCATTACTGACTTATGAAGTGCTGAGCGCCTTTTTCCTTGAAGCCGGCTTTCTCGGCATCATGCTGTTCGGTTGGGGGCGTGTTGGCCCTAAGGCACATTTTTTTGCGACCTTGATGGTCGCCATTGGCACCTGTATTTCCATGTTCTGGATTTTATCCTCCAACAGTTGGATGCAGACCCCGCAAGGCTTTGCCATCGAAAATGGCATTATTGTCCCCTCTGACTGGTGGGCCATTGTGTTTAATCCATCCTTCCCCTACCGCTTTGCTCATATGGCAACCGCGGCTTTCCTTGTATCTTCCTTATTGGTTGTGGGTACAGCTGCATGGCATTTATTCAAAGGCCGCCGCGACGCATTAGTCAAGAAATCCTTCTCCATGGGGCTTTGGATGGTGCTCGTCACATCCTGCCTGCAAGTGGTGATTGGCGATCAGCACGGTCTGAATACCCTTGAACATCAACCGGCTAAATTGGCTGCCATTGAAGGTCACTGGGAAACCAATCATGATCATGGTATGCCTTTACTGTTGTTCGCTTTACCCGATATGGAGAATGAGCGTAATACCTTTGAGTTAGGCATCCCGAATTTAGGCAGCTTAATTTTAACCCATTCCATGGATGGCAAAGTCACAGGCTTAAAAGACTTCGCTCCTGAAGATCGCCCGCCTGTTCCAACCGTGTTCTGGAGTTTCCGCGTGATGGTGGGGCTCGGCATGCTGATGGTGTTGATGTCACTGACTGCTTTATGGCTGCGTAAACAAGACCGGTTATATGAAAGCCGCTGGTTTCATAAGTTTGCCGCCGTTATGGGGCCTACAGGCTATATCGCCTTACTCGCAGGCTGGGTGACCACGGAAGTCGGCAGACAGCCATGGGTGGTCTATGGCGTGATTCGCACCCAGCACGGTTTATCGCATACCGTGACTGCAGAACAAGTCGGTCTCAGTCTGATTATTTTTGTGCTGGTCTATACCGTGGTTTTCGGCACAGGTATCTATTACATGCTGAAATTAATCAAGGCAGGTCCTGTACATATAGACAGCCTTGATCAGCAGCTTGCTGGTCCTGGGCATTTTAAAACTCCGATGCGGCCATTGAGTGCTGTCGATGAAGCAATTGATGGCTCAGCAAGCCAAACCCCTGCAAATAAGGAGTAGCATCATGATTGATATTACATTGGTCTGGGTCGGTATTGTTGGCTTAGGCGTATTGATTTACGTGGTGATGGATGGCTTTGATCTCGGGATTGGCATACTGTTCCCGTTTATTCAAGGCCAGCAAGAACGTGACGTGATGATGAATACCGTTGCCCCTGTCTGGGATGGCAACGAAACCTGGATGGTCTTAGGCGGTGCAGGTTTATTTGCAGCCTTTCCTCTGGTCTATTCCACCGTGCTATCTGCCTTGTATTTACCCATCATTTTTATGGTGGTGGCTTTGATTTTCCGAGGCGTGGCTTTCGAATTCCGCTTTAAAGCCCATCGCAGCAAGCCGCTATGGGATCAAGCCTTTATTTGGGGTTCATTCTTCTCCAGCTTCTTCCAAGGGGTAATTCTCGGCGCGTACATTCAAGGAATTGAAACACAAAATGGCATTTATAGTGGCGGCTCACTCGACTGGCTGACTCCATTCTCTTTGTTTGTAGGCTTGGGTGTGGTTATCATGTATAGCGCATTAGGCTGCGCATGGCTCATCATGAAAACCGAGGCAGATTTACAAGCGAAAATGTATGCGCTGATGCCGAAGCTCATTATTACCTTATTGATTGTCTTTGGCGCCGTCAGTATCTACACACCTATCAGCCATCCTGAAATTGCGCAGCGCTGGTTTAGCTTACCGAATCTGTTCTATTTCAGTCCTGTACCTGTGTTGGTGCTGATCTGCTCTGGACTTATTTTGAAAGCATGCGCGCAGCGAAAAGATGCGCAGCCCTTTGTTTTAACGCTGGGTCTGGTATTTCTAGCCTTTACGGGTTTTGTGATTAGTTTATGGCCCAACATTATTCCGCCAGCTGTTTCCATCTGGCAAGCTGCTGCTCCTGAATCAAGTATGAGATTTGCACTGATCGGTGCTGTCATTCTAATCCCGATTATTCTGGTTTATACCTTTTTGTCCTACTGGGTATTCCGTGACAAAGTGCGTATCGGTGATGAAGGCTATCATTAAGCAAGGTGACCCTGATGAAAAAAATACAAAATCGTTTGAATCCTGCGGCATGGTTCATATTATTATGGTGTTTTGGTTTCCTGTCCCTAGGCTTAATTGCAGGAATTTTTAGACTGCTGCTCAGCTTGGCCTATTAAAAGCATATTGGATAAAACCTTGGATAGCAGTGGAATCATTGCTATCCCTTTCTCATATGAGCATGTCACTTTATGTATAAATCAGAACAACTCGCCTTAAGCCTAAAACATCTGATTGAAACAGGGGCTTGGAAAGCCCATGAGAAGCTTCCCTCTTTAAGGCAGCAAGTCGAAATCTCAGGGTTTAGCTTAATTACAGTCATGAATGCCTATCAGGAACTGGAAGCTCAAGGACTGATCTATTCAAAAGAAAAATTAGGTTACTTTGTTGCAGAGAATCCTATTCAAGCTGCCCTTGCAAAAAAAGTCATTGTGAATGACAAAATTGAAATTAACTCACTGGTATTCCGTTATTTAAAATCCATTCAATCTGAAAAAATTATTCCCTTAGGAAGCGCTTTTCCCGATAGCCAACTGCTTTATTCTCCGAAGCTGATGCAAACCTTGGCGCAACAGGCAAAATACCGCGTCGGCTATGAGCAAATGCCGAGCTTACCGCCGGGAAACTACGAGCTCAGAAAACTGATCGCTCAACGCTATTGCATGCAAGGCATTCCCACCGATCCCTCTGACATCGTGATTACCTCTGGCGGACTGGATGCTTTAAATCTGTCTTTAAGAGCCATGACTCAGGCAGGTGATTATATTCTGCTGCAAGAAACGATTTTCTATGGAGCCTGGCAAGCAGCTGAAAATCTGGGCTTAAAGGTCATTACCATTCCAGAACACCCAGAACTTGGGCTGGATATAGAGGCCTTTAAAAAAGCCATTACAAGCTATCCAATTAAAGTTTGTTTAATGATGCTGAACAGCCATAATCCGATTGGATTTACAGTCAGTGACGAGATTAAATTTGAATTGGCTAAATTGCTGCATCAGCATGAAATTTATTTGATTGAAGATGATGTCTATGAAGAGCTTTATTATGATCAAAAACGGCCTCTATCCATGAAGTATTATGATCAACAAAACATGGTCTTGCACTGTTCTTCTTTTTCCAAAACTTTGGGGGCTGGTTTCCGTGTCGGTTGGGTTTATGCGGGAAAATTTTCTGAACATATACAGCATCTACAATTGATGAGCACCATCTCTGTAAACTCATTTATTCAAAATGCTTTAGTCGATTACCTCTCACACCGTCATTATGAAAAACATTTAAAAGGCCTGCGTACAACCTTAAAACGGCTTAAAAATCAATACTATCAATACCTCAGCAAAAACTTACCCGAAAATTGCACCGTGCATTATTATCCATCAGGCTATTTTTTGTGGGTGACACTGCCTGAAGAAGCAGACAGCAGCCGAATTTACGAAAGCATGATCCAAAACAATATTGGTATCGCGCCAAGTATTCTCTTTTATCGTGAAAATAAAAAACAGAACCACATCCGTATCAATTGTTCATTTGAAATGAATGAAACCATCATTCAAGCACTTGATCTAATGATCGTACAAATTTTAGAAATAGGATTACGATCTTGACAGCTAATTTGTTTAAACAGATAGATCATCATACTTGCAGCTTTAAACTCGATTGCCATACAAACCATGGCAGTGTGTGAGCCTTTGATTTTTGCGAAGTTGAGGAAGCCTGCATTATCACCAATTAAAGAGCCAATTTAGGCAGCGAGTTGAAACTATCTTTTACAACAGCACGCGCTATAAGAAATACGCTTGCCGCCGGTTTAAATGCCTTTGCATATCGAAAGACTTGAGAGGCCTTACTCCTCATTTGCTTTGCTGACTCTATTTTTCTTTGCCGCTCATACAGTCGGCATACTTCTAAAATTTGCGATGGTGCAATACTGTCTATTTGATAATTACCAATTGCAGCATATAACGTCCCCAAAACACAATTATTTCGACGTTGAATACTTGACTCGAACTCTTTTGCCTTTCGCTATTCATCTGCTATTAATTTAAATGTATTTTTTGAATTTGTTTAAATTCGTTTTCACGTTGCTTTTGAGTTGCTTGATCAATATTTTGGGCAAGCAACTTTCTACAATCAGCTTGTTTACCCTAGCACTTGATAAAGATATTTCTGGATACGTTCCTAAAGATATACTGTTAGTTTTTTAGCTATGGGCCGAGTATAACCCCATCTTCAATATGCGTTCCCATTTTTATCAATGATAAAGAATAGACCGTTGCCATCTGCGAGTTTGATTTGAATCTTAACTGATAATTTTTGGTGTGAATTTAAAGCCGATCGTATTTATGTATCTGTAAGAGTTAAAACTCATTTTGGCATTTTTACGGTAAATCCCTGCAGTAAATGTTTGATTAGCGTAAAAAACTGAAATAAACGAAAATACCATCGGACAGTATCAAACAAGCCAACCACGCAAGTTATTTATTTTTAATTTTTTGGATGGGATAAAACAGGAAAATGGTGTGCTCAGCGCTCACAAAAACCACCAACCCATTTTGTTAGCATTCATCCATTCATTGAATGCTATAAAATATTTACTAATCCTGAAGACTTCATCAAATTGATTGCTAAATTCATTTTAGAAGGCTTTAAGCCATATCAAGCAATCTTGGAAAATTTGTCTTTAAAAAAACCCATCATAACAATCAAGCTGTACTTCATTGAAATCTACGCTTTCTTACCATGAATAGCCTGCTTTTTTAAACGATAATCCAGAGCCGCTCGGCTAATACCCAATACCCGGGCCGCTTCAGAAACATTATGATTCACTTTTTGCATTGCGATAGAAATCAGTTGCCTTTCATGATCTTCCAGACAAAAGCCATCTTGTATCACGGCATCTAAGTCCACTTTTTCAGGCTTTGTTTCAACATACTCTTTAATCTGCGGAAACAAATGACTAAGTTTAATTTCCTGCTGATGATCCGTCAGTAAGGTCGCCCGCTCTAATAAGTTTTCAAGCTCACGAATATTACCTGGCCATTCATAAGTCATTACAAAGTTTTTGGCTTTGTCACTTAAACCTTTTAAAGTCTTTCCATACATATTTTCAAAACGTGATAAGAAGTGCGTAATCAATAATGGAATATCATCACGGCGCTCACGCAGCGGCGGAATGATAACGGGGAAGATGTTTAAGCGATAATATAAGTCGGCACGGAATCGCCCATCTTTCACGGCTTGTTCCAAATCCTCATTGGTGGCTGCAACCAAACGGACATCAGCCTTTCGAGTTTGATGATCACCAACTCTCTCATACTCTCCTTCTTGTAACATCCGCAATAAAGCGGCTTGAGCGCGTGGTGAAAGTTCAATCACTTCATCTAAAAAAATAGTTCCTTGATGAGCCCGTTCAAATTTTCCACTCCGAGTTTGCGTTGCACCTGTAAATGCACCTTTTTCTACACCAAAAAGTTCCGCTTCAATTAAATCTGGCGGAATACAGGCACAATTTACAGCAACAAATGGCTGCCCTTTACGGGAACTGCCTTCATGAATCCCTCGGGCAAAAGCTTCCTTACCCACCCCAGTTTCACCTTGCAGTAATACAGCAACCTTGCTGCCTGCTGCCTTTTTCAAAAGATCACAGACTTTACGATATGCAACTGATTCACCAATAGAATTGAACATGGTGTAGTCTGCTTCTATATCTGTATAGATATTTTTCTTTAATTCATTCAGTTCCGCCTGTAAGGCAATTAATTCATCAGACACTGGATCGGGTGACATAAACTGGATCAGCTCATCGGCATTTTCCCATTCCTCTAAAGGTTTACCAATAATTCGACAGCAATCATCCCCTTTGGCAACACAATGGGTTTCCTGATAAATAATAGTTTGCCCCATGACCAGACTGCTATAACCACAGGCATAACCCAATAGCATCCAACAAGCCGATTCTTCCGAAGCACCAAACTCACTTAAATGAACTTCCGCTTCAAATGAATTTCGCCAGTTAAAATCTGCATAAAATTCATGCTCATCATGACTTAATTGAAGTTCATTGACTTCAACTTGAACCATGCCGCGAATACCATGCATTTGCGGTCCAGCCATAAATGCTTCAGCTTCATTTAAATTCGGACGTAATTTAGAAGTGACTTCTGCATCCCTCACACCCGCCTGATACCCCAAACGAATAAAAAAACGCTTAGTCCGTTCCCAGCCCAGCATGTTATACAAATCTTTTCTTAAAAAGCCCATGATGCTGGTATGTATCAGCAACATACGGTTTTCTTCAAACCAAATTTTTCCATGCTGGCTATCAAACTGAATTTTATCCAATAAATCCTGAATGTCTTTGTTTTTCTCCAAAATTTGAGTATAAAAATTCGCATCTTTGGCTTTAGGCATGACTGAATATCCATCCTTGGCTATAGGTCTCCCCCTATCTTACCCACATCCAACGAAAAAGCTTTACAATCTTATTGTCATAACTTTATACCTATAAGGTATTTTTAAATTAAACCTATAAAATTATATAGATATATATCACTTGACCTATAAAAAGTATTTTCAAATTCTTCGCCTAATCATTCATTATTTGATGAAATCAAACATTTTTATGTTCATCATTCCATGAATCTTTATCATTCAAATGATATAAACAAAGCAGATAAAAATTATAAATATTTGATTAATAATAATTAATAAAAGTTGGCATGAGTTTTGATATATCTCTATCAATAAATGCAAGGTTGCATCACTGAAATGATTTCAGTGTAGAGATAAAAGGATGATTCCAATGACTCAAGCGCTACAACATGACCAGCTCACCAAATACATTCGTATAACAGGCGACCGTCATGCCAAGTTTGTTGAATTTGACTTCGCAATCCACGACCCAACACTTTTTGTCGAACTTATTCTCCCTCAGCAAGCCTTTCAACATTTCTGTGAAATTAATCATGTCATTGAAATGACTGAAGCCCAGCAAGCTTGGAATGATGCACAAGAAGATAAATGGCGTTATGGCGTTGAACCCACCATTTTAAGCCAAGCCCATGAACATTTAGATCAAGAAGATCCATCTTAAGCCCATAAGGAAATCGTGATGACTTTAGAAATTAAAACCTCCAACTTAGAACCGATTCGTCAAACCTATGCCTATATCGAGCGTCGTTTTGGTAAAAAACCTGCGACTCGTTATCAAGAAGTCAGTTTTGATGTACAAGGTACAACCAATTTTCATTATCGCCCATTGTGGAAACCAGACAAAACTTTAAATGATCACACCCATACAGCGTTACAAATGCAAGACTGGTATGTATTTAAAGATCCGCGTCAATTTTATTATGGTGCATATGTACAGCATCGTGCACGTTTACAAGAGACCGCTGAAAGCAATTACTCATTCTTTGAAAAACGCCATTTGATTGAAAATCTAAGTGATGAAGTGAAACAGAAAATCATCACTTGCTTATTACCGTTTCGTTATATCGAACAAACCGCCAATCTACACATGATGTCAGGCAGTGCCTATGGTTATGGCACAGTCATTACTCAAGCTTGTATTTTTGCGGCAATGGATCGTTTGGGCATGGCGCAATATCTCTCTCGTATTGGCTTACTCATTGATGGCAATACTGGTGAATCATTACAACAAGCCAAAGATAGCTGGATGAATGATACCTCTTGGCAACCACTGCGCAAACTGTGTGAACAAAGCTTAACGGAACAAGATTGGTTCAAGCTATATATCCTGCAAAACCTAATCATCGACAGCTTAATGCAAGCTCTGGTTTACGGTGAACTGGATCAATGGTTAGTTGAACACGGCGCACGTGATGTGGCAATGCTGACTGAATTTATGAAGGACTGTTTAACCGATTTACGCAAATGGTCAGACCCTGTTTTAAAAACAGCCATTGCTGAATCTGAAGAAAATAAAACCTTAATTCAGGGTTGGATAAACACACTTTTACCTCAAGTGACTGAAGCCTTTAGTGCATGGTCAAATACCGCTCTTGGATATCCATCTATAGCCAATGGCTTAGCGGTCATTGCAGAGCGCAGTAAAAAAGCCGGTTTAACCTCAGAATTAGATTCAGTTGCATAAGGATACGCAAACATGAGCTCTAAAGTTTATTTGGCATTACAAGATAACGATACCTCACGCTACATCATTGAAGCAATTGAGCAAGATAACCCAGAAGCTACCATTCAATACCTTCCTGCCATGATTCGTGTGGAAAACCTCGGAAAATTAGTGGTTCGTGCTGAAACGGTCTCTGAAAAACTAGGACAAGATTGGGATATTCAAGAACTGCAACTCAACATGATCACCTTAGGTGGCAACGTTGATGAAGATGATGACACCTTCACGTTGCAATGGAATTAAGCCTACACGGAAAAACATAAGAAGCTGATCGCTTCAACAGATTGAAAAGGATGATCAAGATGAATAGCCAAGCACAAAATGCGACAAAAACAGCAACCAAAAAACTCAATGCGAAAGACCGTTACCGTATGCTGACTCGTGATCTGGATTGGGATTTTTCCTATGCAGATCGTAAAGAGGCTTTTCCTTACGAAGAATTTGAAGGCATTAAAATTACAGACTGGTCAAAATGGGAAGATCCATTCCGTTTAACCATGGATTCATATTGGAAGTATCAGTCAGAAAAAGAGAAAAAATTGTATGCCATTTTTGATGCCTTTTCTCAAAACAATAGTCAAATGAATGTCAGTAATGAACGCTATTTAAATGCCATTAAACTATTTTTAACAGCTGTAACGCCACTGGAATATCAGGCATATCAGGGTTATGCACATGTTGGTCGTCAGTTTGGCGGAATCGGCGCACGAATTGCCTCACAAATGCAATCGATTGATGAACTGCGTCATGTGCAAACGCAAATTCATGCCATGAGCCATTACAACAAATTCTTTGATGGCTTCCAAGACTGGGCGCACATGCATGACCGTGTTTGGTATCTCTCCGTACCAAAATCATTCTTTGAAGATGCGCGTTCAGCAGGCCCATTCGAATTCTTATTGGCGATTAGTTTCTCTTTTGAATACGTTCTGACTAACTTATTGTTCGTGCCGTTTATGTCAGGTGCGGCCTACAACGGTGATATGGCAACCGTGACCTTCGGTTTTAGTGCGCAGTCCGATGAAGCACGTCACATGACCTTAGGTTTGGAAATCGTAAAATTCCTACTGGAACAACATGAAGACAACGTGCCGATTGTTCAGGAATGGATTGATAAATGGTTCTGGCGCGGTACTCGCCTGCTGTCTATTGTCGGCATGATGATGGATTACATGTTGCCAAACAAAGTGATGTCTTGGAAAGAAGCATGGGAAACCTATTTCGAAGAAGCTGGCGGTGCATTGTTTAAAGACCTCAGCCGTTACGGTATTCGTATGCCGAAATATTCCGACGTGATTGTGAAAGAAAAAGAGCATATTTCACATCAAGCTTGGTGGATTTTCTATAACTTCGGTCATGCTGCTGGCTTCCATACTTGGATTCCAACCGATGAAGAAATGGATTGGTTATCTGAGAAATATCCAGACACCTTCGACAAATATTACCGTCCGAAATGGGAGTTGGCGCGTAAGTTGGAAGCTGAAGGTAAACGCTTCTATAGCAATGGCTTACCGCAACTGTGCCAAATTTGCCAGATTCCAATGACCTTTACTGAAATGGATGGTGATCCAACCATGTTCAGTTACCGTGACAGTATTTATAAAGGCGAGCGTTACCACACTTGTTCAGACGGATGTCATGACATTTTTGAACGTGAACCTGAAAAATATATTCAAGCGTGGCTGCCAGTGAATCAAATTTTACAAGGCAATTGTGGCGGTCCTGATTTAGAAAGCATTTTACGTGATTACTACAACTTTAATGTTGGTTCAGACAACATGGATATTGAAGGTTCTCCAGACCAAGAACGTTGGAAAAAATGGAAAGGTCACGTTGCATAAGTAAAAAGGATCAGAAGTCATCTCATGAATACACATTTTGAGATGGCTTCACACTCAAGGAATTTAGGAGTTTTCTCATGCCAGTACAAGCGATTCAAAAAAATTATGAATTTGATGCACGTGATGCACAAAAAAATTACGGCGACAACATGCTGCTCTATGTGGGATGGGATCATCACACGCTGTTTTGTGCCGCACATGCTTTTGTCGTCTCACCACAGCAAAGTTTACAAGATTTGATTGATCAGCAAATTCAAGCGGGTTTCAATCAACACCCAGACTTTGAGCATATCGATTGGTCAAAAGTACAATTCACCCTGAATCGCGAACGCCTGACAGATATCGATTTTTCTAAAACTTTGGCTGATTTAAATTTTGATCATAAATCTCTCCTGCGCTTTGTAACACCCGGTTTAGATGGCTACAACGGCACGCATGTATAAGGGAGAAATATCATGAGTTATCAAGTCACGATTGAACCTGTAGGCATGACCATTGAAGTAGAAGAAGATCAAACCATTTTAGACGCCGCTTTACGTCAAGGGGTTTGGCTGCCATTCGCCTGTGGTCATGGCACCTGTGGTACCTGTAAAGTTCAGGTCACTGACGGTTTTTATGATGTCGGTGAAGCCTCGCCCTTTGCACTCATGGACATTGAACGCGAAGAAAATAAAGTGCTTGCCTGCTGTTGTAAACCTGAATCTGACATGGTGATTGAAGCCGATGTTGATGAGGACGAGGATTTCCTTGGCTATTTAGTCCAAGACTACCAAGCTAAAGTTTTAGAGATCAAACAACTGTCACCGACCATTAAAGGTGTGCGTTTACAGATTGACCGTCCAATGGAGTTTCAGGCTGGGCAATACATCAATCTTCAATTGCCGAATATTGAAGGGACCCGTGCATTTTCAATTGCCAATGCACCGAGTGAATTAGGTGTAATTGAGTTGCATATTCGTCAGGTACAAGGTGGTGCAGCCACCACTTATGTGCATGAAACCCTGCAAGTGGGCGATGAACTTGAAGTTTCAGGACCTTATGGACAATTCTTTGTCCGTAAATCCGATGAAAAAGATGCCATCTTTATTGCGGGCGGTTCTGGTCTCTCTAGCCCGCAATCCATGATTTTGGACCTTTTGGAACAAGGTGATACACGTACCATCTATCTTTTCCAAGGCGCGCGTGATGTGTCTGAACTCTACAACCATGAAATGTTTGAAACATTAGTCAAAGACTATCCAAATTTCCGTTACATACCTGCACTAAATGCGCCCAAAGCAGAAGATCACTGGACAGGATTTACAGGTTTTGTACATGAAGCGGTGGCAGATTATTTTGAAAATAAATGCAGTGGTCATAAAGCCTATTTATGCGGTCCGCCACCTATGATTGATGCGGCTATTTCAACACTGATGCAAAGCCGTCTCTTTGAAAAAGATATTCATACCGAACGCTTCTTAAGTGCCGCTGATGGTGCAACAACCGCCTCTCGCTCAGCGCTATTTAGACACATATAGCAACATCACAATGCTGATTGAAACGTTTTAAGAACTTCTAGACATAGAACCAATTTTACTTGGTTCTCCCCCTTTCGGATGCTCTGTTTCATGTCCGTTTCAGAGTATTCGGAACAATTACACGATAAAAAAGGAAGATAAAAATGAACCGTCAAGAAATCGACACATTAGTAAAACAAATGAATGTAGATACTGCGATACGTGAAGTAAACCCGCGTGTGCAGCAAATTGTTGTCCGTTTATTAGGTGATCTTTTTCAGGCCATTGAAGATTTGGATATTTCTCAAACTGAACTTTGGAAAGGCTTGGAATATTTCACCGATACAGGTCAAGCCAACGAACTTGGATTACTCGCTGCGGGTTTAGGCTTAGAACATTATCTAGATTTACGCGCGGATGAAGCCGATGCTAAGGCAGGAATTACAGGTGGAACACCGCGAACCATCGAAGGCCCACTTTATGTGGCTGGCGCACCAGAATCCGTTGGTTTTGCACGTTTGGATGATGGCTCAGAATCAGACCACATTGATACTTTAATTATTGAAGGAACGGTGACCGATACTCAGGGAAATATGATCCCCAATGCAAAAGTTGAAATTTGGCATGCGAATGGCCTTGGAAACTATTCTTTCTTTGATAAGGCGCAATCCGAGTTCAACTTGCGCCGTACTATTTTTACCGATGCAGATGGCAAATATACTGCTTTAACCACTATGCCTGTCGGCTATGGCTGTCCGCCTGAAGGCACCACACAAGCCTTACTGAATAAGCTGGGCCGTCATGGCAATCGTCCTTCTCATGTGCATTATTTTGTTTCTGCACCAGGCTACCGCAAATTAACAACTCAGTTCAATATTGAAGGTGATAAGTATCTTTGGGATGACTTCGCTTTTGCCACACGCGATGGACTGATCGCAAAAGCCATTGAAATTACAGATGAAGCTGAACTCTCACGCCGCGGTTTAGATAAGCCGCTCAAGCACATTACATTCAATTTCGAATTGGTCAAAGAGGTAGATCAAGCACCGTCGACAGAGGTTGACCGTCGCCGTGCAAGTGCTTAATGCCGAATATGCACCAATGAACATTCTTATTGGTGCGGTATCAATGACATCAATCTTTGTCATAACAACATCATTGAAAAGGATTTTCTATGAAAAAACTGACTTTAAAGCTATCTCTGAGCCTAATCCTAGGCCTGAGCAGTACACTCACCTTTGCAACAGAAAATGGTGCTGATTCATTTGCCTTAGGGGCTGAAGGTATGATGGCTGGTGCATTGCCGCCGCCCGGTGTGTATTTACTTAACTATTATCAAAATTATCATGCAGGCAGTTTTGACCAAGGGCCGGACAGCTTTCATCTTGATGTGAATGCCTTTATCCCACGCTTGGTCTGGATGACCGAACAAAACTATCTAGGTGGGCAGCTCGGTTTTTATGCAGCCCAGCCTTTGGTCGATTTGCGCTTAAACATTAATGGCATGTCTGATCATAATGCAGCTTTAGGTGATTTAATTCTTGGTTCCATGCTTGGCTGGCATCAAGGCAATCATCATTGGATTGGCGCAATCGAAACAGTTTTAGCCACTGGGCAGTATGACACTCCTACCTCCGCTCAGCCTGTGGTGGCCAATATTGGTAAGAATTACAATACTATTCGCCCCATTATTGCTTATACCTACGCGCCGGCAAATGGTTTAGATATTTCAACCAAACTGTCGTATAGCTTTAATGATGAAAATGACGACACGCATTATAAATCTGGAGCATATTTTGCCGGTGACTACAGCTTGGGCTACAAACTGAATGATCATGTCAAATTGGCAATAGAAGGTTATGCTTTTAAACAATTAAAATCAGATCATCTCAACGGTGATGATATTGGTCAAAAAGGACAAGTCCTTGCAGTTGGTCCTGCTATTCAATATCAGGATCAAAATTGGTCTATTGAAGCGAAGTACTTAAAAGAGACCAATATTGAAAACCGCCCTGAAGGACATACTGGCCTTTTAAAGTTTATCTGGGCTTTTTAATACAACAAACTAAATTATTATGGTTCTGTACTAACCCGACTTGAATTTTTTGCACCAGATTTTAAAAGATTCAAATATAAAACTTTTATGAATCAAGAAGTCATGAAGTAAAATCGGAAAGTTTAGGCTTTAATAACACAAAGCACATCCTGATATTTAAGTGAAATATCTCACAATAAAAAGCCACTTAATTAAGTGGCTTTTTATACAATTTTTGGTGGGGGGCGACAACTTAACTGAAGACATAAATATAGCAATAGCAAGAAAGTTTATATCCATCAATTTATCCAGATAATCAGACCAAGACTGCATCATCACTGTACGTTCCTCCAAATACTTTGTGCGGTTATATGCTCGACCATCTATATCCCTCACTTGGCGTGCTAACTGCTACTCTATACGCTCAATCATAAATTTTAAAACCTCATCCAACAAGGTTCTTGCCGTTGCTCTGAATCCATGGCCTGTCGTTTCTCCATTTTCAAAACCATATTGCTTCAATCGTTTATTGATGGTCGATTCACTAATCGTTTTATTCCGATTACGCCTAGAGATAAAACAGCATTCCGAGTGTCCAGTCATTTGATGAAGCCCTTGAAATAGCTTCAAAACTTGATCAGATAAAGGAACAATATGCTGTAGGGCTGTCTGATTCTTGGTTTTAGGCGGTGTATAACGCCAAGTTTTATTTTCAAAATTTGTATCCACCTATTTGCTGCACATAACTCGCCAGGGCGTACAAATACATGGGCTAAAATTTTGACTGCATAATCAATCGTAATATCCCCACGACCGATATTTTTATTGATATTTCTTAATAGTTGCCCAAGCATTTGCTCATCTGTTATAGCGGCCCTGTGCTTGTTTTTGCCCACTTTAAAAATACCACTAATTTGATCAGTGACATTAAATTGACATAAACCTAAAGCAATCGCATATCTAAAAACTTGAGAGGCCTTACTTCCCATTCGTTTAGCAGAATCTGTTTTATCTTGTTGCTCATACAGTCAGCATACTTCTAAAATTTGCGATGGTGTAATACTGTCTATTTGATAATTACCAATTGCAGCATATAACTTATCCCTAACACAATTATTTCGACGTTGAGTGCTTGACTCTAGTTCTTCGGTCTTGCGGTATTCATCTGCTACTGATCTAAAACTATTATTTCGGCATTGGGACTGTTTATCTTGCTTTTGAATTGCTGGGTCAATATTCTGCGCAAGCAGTTCTCTAAACTCACTTCGTTTTGCACGAGCTCTGGCCAATGTACAACTTGGATAAATACCCATAGCTATAGTGGCTCTTTTCTTAGAGATTGGGCGAATATAATCAAAACGCCAATATGCCCCACCTTTTCTATCTAACAATAAATAAAGACCACCACCATCTGAAAGCTTGATATTTTTTTCAAATGATTTCTTTTGCATTGATATTGCAGACTTAATTTTTGAGTCAGTCAGACTGATAACTAATTTAGGCATTTTTTACGGTATATTTTTTTCAGAAATGGAATGTACCGTAAAAAATACCGTAAAAGATTACAGTATCCTAAAACGCCTTTGGATAGTATCGGACAACCCAGTTGCGTAAGTTATTTATTTTAAATGATTTTCAGATAACACCGGAAGGGATAAAACAAGAAATTGGTGCGCTCAGCGGGACTCGAACCCACGCCACAGGCTTCGGAGACCTGTACTCTATCCAGTTGAGCTATGAGCGCGCGTGCACATCATATCAAAAAAATCAGTAAGGTAAAGCAACTATATACAGGTTATGCATTTTTGTGCCTATACTTTATACAATATCCCAAATTTGAAACGCAGTATTCCCTGTTAGTTACTTGGTTTATTCAGTCAATTCGCTCACAATAGCCCCATTATTCACCAGGTAATATTTTCATGACTGATGCATTGACGCTAAGGGATTTATCTAAAACCTATAAAAACGGTTTTCAAGCGCTGAAAGGAATCAATTTAACCGTTCCTGAAGGTGAGTTCTATGCGCTATTAGGTCCAAATGGTGCAGGTAAATCAACAACTATCAGCATCATCAGCTCACTGACGAAAAAAACATCTGGCAGCGTGGAAATTTTTGGGCATAATTTAGACACTCACCCATCTGAAGCCAAACAATGCCTAGGCGTCGTCCCGCAAGAATTCAACTTTGGGCAATTTGAAAAAACCTTTGATATTTTAGTGACTCAAGCCGGCTACTACGGTATTCCTAAGAAAATTGCCGAAAAGCGCGCCGAAGAATATTTAGAAAAGCTCGGCTTATGGGAAAAGCGCAATACCCAAGGCCGCATGCTGTCAGGCGGCATGAAACGCCGCCTGATGATTGCCCGCGCCATGATGCACGAGCCAAAATTACTGATATTGGATGAACCGACTGCCGGTGTCGATATTGAACTGCGCCGCTCGATGTGGGAATTTCTGACCGAAATGAATGAAAAAGGCACGTCTATCATTTTAACGACACACTATTTAGAAGAAGCGGAAATGCTGTGCCGCCGGATTGCCATCATTGACCGCGGTGTGATTAAAGAAGACACCAGTATGAAAGACTTCTTAAATCAGCTAAATGAAGAATCTTTTATCTTTGATTTGGCCGCGCCGATTGAACCGCTGCATGTCGATATTATTGGCGTGCGTTTTAATTTGATCGATCCTGTCACCCTAGAAGTAACAATGGACAAAGCGCATACATTAAATCAGCTGTTCCAATTAATGGAAGCACAAGGCATTCAAGTACGCAGCATGCGCAACAAATCCAACCGTTTAGAGGAACTGTTTGTCAAAATGGTTGAAAAAAATCTTGATGGAGCCGCGCAATGAATTTAAACCAGCTAAAAGTCGCGCTCTATACACTTGTACATAAAGAAATCCGGCGCTTTATGCGGATTTGGCCGCAAACTTTGCTGCCTCCAGCGATTACCATGAGCCTGTATTTTGTGATTTTCGGCAATTTAGTCGGGTCACGCATTGGCACTATGGGCGGTTTCACTTATATGCAGTTTATTGTGCCCGGCTTAATTATGATGGCCGTGATTACCAACAGCTATGCCAACGTGTCGTCCAGTTTCTTCAGCGCCAAATTCCAAAAAAGCATTGAAGAACTGATTATGAGCCCGGTTCCATTACATGCCATTTTATGGGGCTATGTCTTGGGCGGCGTTTGCCGCGGCGTTTTAGTCGGCATTATCGTAACAGCCATGAGCCTGTTTTTTACTGACCTCTATATTACCAATTGGTTTGTGACTATATATACTGTATTAATTACGTCCTTCTTATTTTCATTGGGCGGCTTTATTAATGCCGTCTATGCAAAATCTTTTGATGATATTTCAATTATCCCAACCTTCGTACTGACACCGCTGACTTATTTAGGCGGCGTATTTTACGCCATTTCGGCGCTCAGCCCATTTTGGCAAAACTTATCCTTGATTAACCCCATTGTGTATATGGTCAACGCATTCCGCTACGGCATCTTGGGCCACAGCGATGTCAATGTTGGCATTTCACTTGGCGTTGTCACATTATGCTGTGCCGTACTTTACGGCATTGCTTACTATTTACTTTCTCGTGGTTCAGGAATGCGTGAATAATGAGTGTAGAACATTCTCTTTTAGGTAAAGACACCAACTATCCAACAGAATATCAGCCGGATATTCTGTTTCCCATCGCCCGTGCTCAGTCACGTGACAACTATGCGCATGTAGAAGGCATCCAGCAAGGCAAAGACTGGTGGCATGTTTTTGAAATTTCATGGCTGAATCATACCGGCATACCTCAAGTCGCCATTGGCCGCTTGACCCTGCCTGCAGCCTCGCCGAATCTGATCGAGTCAAAATCGTTAAAGCTTTACTTTAACAGTATGAACTTCACCAAGTTTGACTCTAAAGATGCCTTTAAGGCCACTGTAGAAAAAGATTTATCCGCGGCTGCCGGAGCGCCTGTCACGATCGACTTATTTCATGCAGATGGTGTTGATGTTTCTGAGCCGGAAGGTTTTTGCATCGATGAGCTGATTCCAGCTCAATTGGAAAACCATCCCAATGCCGCGCTTTTGGCTTTGGATGCGGCGCAGGATGAAAATATCGAAGTCCAGTTTTATTCACATTTACTCAGAAGTAACTGCCCAGTCACTGGACAACCCGACTGGGGCACGGTATTTATAAGATATCAAGGTAAAAAGCCGTCTTACGAGAGTATTTTGGCTTATATTATCTCGTACCGTCAGCATAACGGTTTCCACGAGCAATGCGTAGAACAGATTTATGCTGACATTTGGCAAAACCTGAAGCCTGAAAAGCTGATGGTATATGCCGCCTATACACGCCGCGGCGGTTTAGACATTAACCCTTGCCGTGTATCGGACTTAACATGGATGCCTCGCCCCATTCGATTGGCGCGACAATAAAATAAAGAACATTGAGGTTTATACGATGCCATTTTTTGGTTTTATTCCATCAGATTCGCTTTTAGACAGTATTGAGACTGGCCATAACAGCAAGAACTCAAGCGAGCCGCTGTATCCTTTACGGGATAAAACAGCCTTGCTGATCAATGATGAAATTATTGATGCGACAATTCTTGGCCCAGTTCGCCTTTTTCCTGCCAGTGACAAGCGCGATACGGCTGAAAAACTTGCAGGATATGTAAAGTCGACTGTTGCTGTGCTGCTGAAGCAGCTATTGAGCAAGGCAGATAATAATGTAGTCAAGCAATCCATTGAGTTTTCTGAAAGAAGCCTATTTACAGATGCTTCCGGCGCTAAACGCGTTGGGGAACCGCTAGACAGCAGCTTAGTTGCCAATTTAAAAGCATCTTATGCAGAGATTAAAGCCGGAAATGACATTAATAAGTCCGCATTTGCAGCTTTGTACAAACAATTTGCCGAAGCGACTGTGCGCCATTTCATGAATGACTTCAACAAAACACTGGATTTAGGCATGATTAAGCGCAAAGCGGCCGATATCGGTTCCTCTGCGGTCATTAAGGCAGTTCACATTGCCATTGATAAGATCTTCCCGAACTTAACCAAAGAAGAGCTTGGCGCACTTGCTGAAGCGCACGACCCGATGTTCAATCCATAAAATTATTCTGCATGGTTTAATGATTCCCGAGCCGCACTTAAATTCAATTTAAGCGCGGCTTTTTACCGCGCGCTGTTTACCGCACTCTTCATGCAGACGCAGTCCCAAACAGCCTCTCCACCGATTGCGCACAATAGAATTTTTGATAAAAATTTAAACGAACGTTAAATTTATGCCTTTCATGACTATATACATGCGTTTATATAAAACGATTTGCCTACAGCGTTGAAGCGCAAACGCATCTCCAGCTGACTTGGCGCAATGGAATTCCCTCCAATTCTCCGCATACATCAGCAGCCCAATCGCTCTTCGCAGCGCATGGCTTAAAGCAGAACATCAATTCAAAACCATGTTTATTCAGCATCACCTGTTCTTCGACTATATATACATACAAATCTTCAGAAATCACGGATGAAACTTTTCCTTTTGATCAATCCTTGTCTAGTTTTATAGAACTTTTTGTTAACTTGCAGCTCATGAGTGCTATCTTAAGATCATTAAGCAATACACCCTTTGAAATCAGCATTTTTTGATGCTTTTATCCCCTGCAGCGAGCAGCTGCTTTACGGTCATTTGATTCGTATTGATAATAATTTTGGAATACAGCCCAATATGTTTAAACAGCATTTTTATAAGAAGCTAAAAACCTTGGCTCTAGCAGCTGGCGCCCTGTCAATCACCAGTTTCTGCCAAGCCAATGATTTTCAAAACACGCCGCAATATTTTAATTTTAAGCAAAAAACCATGCAGGCTTACGGCCTCAGTGCGGAACAAGTCGACTGGGCAATGAATGGCGCAAAAAATCTGCCCAATATTATCAATATTATGAACCGTCCAGGTGAAAGCAAACCCTGGTATGAATATAAAACCAATTTTTTAGCCGAAAGCACCATTCAGCGCGGTGTACGCTTTAAACAGCAGTATGCAGACACGCTCAACCGCGCAGAACAGCAATTTGGCGTACCTCAATCCATCATTTTGGGTATTTTAGGGGTAGAGACAGGTTTTGGCGCAAACAAGGGTTCTTTTGTCACCCGTGACGCTTTAGCAACGCTTGGATTTGGCTATGAACGCCGCGGCGCTTATTTTCAAGATGAGTTAAGCGCTTTAATCGCATGGTCATATAAAGACGGCGTGCCGACAAATTCAATTGTCGGATCTTATGCAGGCGCTGTAGGCTATCCGCAATTCATGCCGAGCAATATTCCTAAATTTGGCGTGGACTATGACGGCAATGGCCATGTTGATTTAAGAAATTCTGCCGTAGACGCCATCGGCTCCATTGCCAATTATCTGGCGCAGCATGGCTGGCAGCGCAATCAGCCGATTGCATTTCCCGCCCGCTATTCAGGCAGCAATCCCGCTTCTGTCATCTCGGCCGATTTAAATCAGCCTGCCCCTTATGGCGCAGTCAAGACTCAGGGCATTAGCCCCTTGAATCCTATTATAAAAATTGATGACTTAGATTTGGTGAATGTCATACAGCTGCAAGAAAATTATGGGCCAATTTATTACATCACTTACCCGAATTTTCAAGTCATTACCACCTACAACAAAAGCCGCATGTATGCTACAGCACTGTGGCTTTTAGGGACTGAAATTGCCAGCCGTTAAGGCCGGCAATTTCCTTTGAAATAAAAAAGTCAATAAAAAAAATATTAAAAAAGATCATAAAAGCCTCATTATACATACCATGTTACAATATTGATCATTTTTTGATCAATATTTGTTTCTTTTGCGTTCTTTTTTTAACTATTTTAATTAAAGACTAGACAGCCTATTGACTGCATGAATATTATCCATTTCGTCAAATGTAGTTGCAAAAGTGAAATAACAGGCAACATTGCATAATTTTCAAACACTTGAAATTAGCTGCAAATATGCCCTTGGGAGATAAACAATGCAGTCATCACTTATAAAATATGTCTTAGCGGTTGCCACGACGGTTGCCCTAAGCCAATCACAAGCCGAGATGGTTCAGTCATCATTTACCAATGATAACGATAACTCTCGCCTTGCCGCGCGCGCCTTGAACAAAGAAGCGCAAAGCTTTAACTCAAATTTTAAAAACTTGAGCAGCCTTTCAATCACTGAGCGTTCTGGCGATAAAATCCGCCGCGAAACCATCGCTGCAAAAATTGAGATCCCTGAAGAAGAACCTTCAGTGATTGAAAAGTTGAATACCGTAGCTTCAAACACTGTGCGCCGTTTCAGCCAGAGTGGTACAGCTTCATGGTATGGCCGCCAATTCCATGGCCGTAAAACTGCCAGCGGCGATACATTCGATATGAATGGATTAACTGCAGCCCACCGCAGCCTGCCGCTAAACTGCTTTATTCGTGTAACGAATAAAAACAATGGCAAAAGCGTAGTCGTAAAGGTTAATGACCGCGGCCCATTCCATGGCAACCGTGTACTGGATCTGTCATATGGTGCGGCTAAGCAATTAGGCATTACCAATTCAGGTACAGCAAGTGTCAATATCGAACGGGTCGAAGGTCCGAACTCTTAAGGCTTTACTTATTGCATTTGACTGAAAAGCCGCCCTGCGGCTTTTTTCATTTCAACCTGTTTGAAAGTCTGATGCAAACCGCCCAACTGCTCTGCATGACCTTTCACAAGGTCAAATAAACCCAATATCGCCTAACGCTCTTCATTTTCAAAACCGGCAAAATGCCCCTTGCAGGCACCCTCAGCTTAAATCGCATTTTTTTAGCGTAGCGCTTACAGCCCGAGCCGTCATGCTGCTGATTTGAATCTTTTGACGGATCCTCTTTTCTTGATTATATTTTACTCAGAAATATAGATAAGAATGGATGCCGCATGAAAACAGTCACCGAATGGCTTGATGAATACAATGAAAGCCATCAGAACAAAACCAATAAGCTGATCCATTGGGTTTGCGTGCCCACCATTTATTTTTCGATTATCGGCATCCTCGCACATTTCAGTGTTTTGCTTACGGCTCTGCTGATTGTTTTAGCCATGGTGTTTTATATGCGCCTTGATATTGCTTTAGCCATTGCCATGGCTGCGCTGACACTGCTGATGGTTTGGCTGATTTTCATCCTGCCTGCAGGTGCTGGGCTGTACATCGCGCTGTTCACCGCAGCATGGATCGGACAATTTTACGGCCATAAAGTGGAAGGGAAAAAACCGTCTTTCTTTAAAGATCTTCAATTCCTCCTCATTGGCCCTCTATGGTGTGTAGACGCCTACCTAGGAAAGTTAGCGCTAAATGGAAAACCCGCCAAAAAACGCAAATGACGAGCATTTAGCGCACGGATTTTCCAGATGGGATGAAAAAGGCTTTTTGTTTAGCTTTTTTCATCAAACCAGCCCTCTTATTTGAATTATTTTCATCTCATTTTTAAAATTTGAAAAAATAAATCATGACATAAAAAAATAGCAAACTCAGCGCAATGCTGATCAGCATTTTGCGTGTAATTGCAGTCACGAAAACAGCAAAAATAGCGCCATAAAAATAGCTGTTGCTGATGACTCCTTTCCATTCACTGTGCTCGAAAAAGACAATCGGTGTAGAAATGGAAACCATCAGGCACGGCGCCGCATATTTCAGCATCCGCAGGGTAAAATCAGGCAATTTAATTGCTGTTTTAGGCTCCAGAAAAAGGTAGCGGTTAAAAAAAGTCACCGCTGTCAGGCTGAATAGCAAGATCCAACTCATCATCGGCTCCCTCTCCAATCCAGCCATGCTGCAGCCAGCATGCCGCACAGCCCTGCCAGTACAATAGCCGCTTCCAGTTTCAGCCAAGAAAACACGGCTGCTGAAAGCGCTGAAACACATACGCCAACAATGGCCAGCCTGTTATTCAGCAGTAAAACCGCCATCACCAAAAAGATGACAACGATCGAGAATTCCAAATGAAAGGCGCTCAAATCCGGAACCATTGCGGCCAGCCCAACCCCTGCAATGCTGAACCCCACCCAGCACAGATAAAAGCTCAGCCCAGCCCCCAATAGATATCGATAAGGCCGCTGATCAGTCAGCATAGCAGTGGCATATAACTCATCCGTCAGCAAAAAACCAAGGCAGAGCCGTTTTGCCAATGGCAATTTGACCGCTTCATCCCTCAAATGCAGTGCATAAATAAAATGCTGGCTGGTTAAGAAAAATATGGTGAGCACAATACTGACAGCAGATGCGCCTGCTGACAGCATGCTCAAACTGACCAGCTGCGCAGCGCCCGCAAATACAAAAGCAGACATGCCAATCGCCTGCATTAAGCTTAATCCTGCATTGACTGCTGCAGATCCGGCCAGAATCCCCCATGGAATGACGGCAATAGACAATGGCAGCATATCCTGCACGCCCTGCCAAAAGCCTAAAGACGGGGTGCCTTTCGCTGAATAAGGCCATGTTTTCATCATTACGGATTCGTCCCAAGTTCCAGTATCTAGAGAGGATGAATCCAAATGTACTGAATTAATTGAATAAAATTGCGGTATACAGAAATAGTGCAAGTAAAAAATAAAGCAGTTTCGCATAGCTGCAGTATTCGAAGATTGATGTATGCTAAAAAAGGCTATGCAGAATTTTTATGCAGCCTGTATTGCGCAGGCGTGCAGCCCAGCGATTTCTTAAAATGCCGTGTAAAATGGCTTTGATCAGAAAACCCGCACAACTGGGCAGTTAAAGCGATATCCTGGCCCTGTTTCAGCAGCTTCAGCGATTTCCGCAAGCGGCATTGCACCAGCCAGGCATGCGGCGGCAACCCTGTATATTTCTTATATTGGCGCAATAAGTGCCACTGGCTTAAACCTGCCATCTGCGCTAAATCGGCCAATTGATGCTCTTTTTCAGGTTCTGCGGCCAAGAACTCCTGTATAAGCTGAATTTTTTGCTGCGCCTCGGGTAACGATTTTAAACTCTGTTTTTCCCGCGCATGTTTAGTGAATAAATAGGCCAATGTAGAAAGATATAAGCTTTGCTTAAATAATGCATTTTTAGGCTGCAGCAATAAATCGAACAGCATATGCAGCTGCTCCGCCAGCCCCTCATCATGCACCACCGCTTGCGGAAACCATGGGGCAGCGCCGGTTTCTCTGAAAAAGCCGCCACTGATTTCTTCCATCATTTCTGGCGTCGGATAAATCGCCCGATAGCGCCAGCCGGTCTCAACAGCTGAAGAACCGGTATGCACTTCATCCGCATTCACCAAAATAATGCCCCCTTTGGGGGCAATATGCTGACTCCCCATGGTCAAAAATGACTGAGCCCCTTCATCAATTAAGCCAATGCAATAGCCTTCATGCGTATGTTTTGAAAACTGAGTCTGCTGATAGGATGCTTTAAGCAGCTCCAGTCCGCCCAGCTCCTGGACATGCCAATAATCTGCAAATTCAAGCGCTTTGTTCTCTTGCATGACTGCTCCTGTCTTATCAACACCTAACATAGCTATTTTTTAACGCATGCATAGAACAAAATTGCTTATTGAGCTTTATCCAATCATGGCATTATTAGTGATAAATTTTCCCATCATGCTTTAACCAGCCATCTTCATGACGCTGATTGGGATCCAAATGCGTCCAATGAATCACCCCACCTTGACTGGAATACTCATATTCTCCATAAAATTCAACTGTGTCGCCTTTTTGCAGATTTTGAATCCTCGGCGATAAATCAATATTATGCGCGACAAGAACAGTTTGCCCATTGCTGAGTTTTAAAATAAATTTCTGGTGCTTTGAACCTTCAGCATCATCACGCAATACGGCCTTGACTTCGCCGCTTGCATGTACCTGCACATTGCTTTGCTGCTGTGCATATGCCTTTTCAATTAATGCAGTGTCATTCTGCATATCATCGGCAGCAGGCTGACGGTTTGCATAATTTTCCGCATGCTGCAGGCCATTGCTCTCTGTAGGGCGTTCAACCTCGCTCACTTGCTTTGATGCAGGCTGTTCAGTTTTATTTTGCTGCAGATCAATGCCTAAATATGCAGCTGCCAGCAGCACAATCACTGCGCCAATACTTAAATTTGTTTTATTTGCCATACATCATCTAATGTCAAAATCATTCTGCTTATATTAAATCAGAACAATTCACTGATTATTATAAATGTTGTGGGTTTTGCTTTGACTTAAAAGTGTTTAAGCCGATGCGGAAACATAAAAAAGCCCCAAAAATGGGGCTTTTTTATGCAAATAATTTGAGCCTAAAGGCTAAAATTATTGAGCAGCAGCAGCTTGAGCAGCAGCAACTTCGTCAGCGAAGCTCATTTCTGCTTTCTTCTCAATGCCTTCGCCTACTTCAAAGCGAACGAATTGAGCAACAACAGTACCAGTCGCTTTCAATACGTCAGCAACTTTTTTGTCATTGTCTATTACATACATTTGACGCTCAAGAACCACTTCGTTCAAGTATTTCTCTACTGAACCAGTTACCATCTTCTCAACGATGTTTGCTGGCTTGCCAGATTCGATCGCTTTCGCTTCAGCAATTTCTTTTTCTTTCGCGATAAGATCTGCAGAAACTTGGTCAGCTGTAACGGCAACTGGGTTGAATGCAGCAACATGCATTGCAATGCCTTTACCTGTGTCAGCATCACCAGTGTAAGAAACAACAACACCGATTTTTAAACCGTGTTTGTAAACTGCAAGGTTTTCACCTTCAACAATTGACGCGCGGCGAACTTGGATGTTTTCACCGATTTTTTGAACAAGCGCAATACGCGCTTCTTCTACAGTGTGGCCATCTTCAAGTTGCAATTCAGCAATTTGAGCAGCATCAGTTACGCCAGCAGCAAGTGCAGCAGCAGCAACTTTTGCAGAGAAACCAGCAAAGTTTTCGTCTTTAGCAACGAAGTCAGTTTGGCAGTTTACTTCTAAAAGAATAGCTTTGTTGCCTTCTTGAGCGATAGTAATCGCGCCGTCAGCCGCAATGTTGCCTGCTTTTTTAGCAGCTTTTGCTTGACCAGATTTACGAAGGTTGTCAATCGCTAATTCGATGTCACCGCCCGCTTCTGTCAATGCTTTTTTACATTCCATCATTGCCAAACCAGTACGGTCGCGCAATTCTTTAACCATGCTTGCTGTAACTGCAGTCATGTCAATCTCCTAAATTCGGTAGAAAATGAATTCTTTTTAGAACAGAAACGGCCCAGAGGATTCTCATGGGCCGTCTGCATACATGACGCTTACATTGCCACCATCACATGTCGCAAAAATGACAAGCTTGCGTCAAACGCATTAAGCCTCTGGAGCTTCTTTAACGTCTTCAGCTTTTGCTTGCGCATTTGCTTGTGATTGAGCGTATTCTTTACCAGCAATAATCGCATCAGCCATAGCAGAAGCATAAAGAGTAACTGCACGGATCGCATCATCGTTACCCGGAATAACGTAGTCTACGTTGTCTGGGTTAGAGTTTGTATCAACGATACCGATTACAGGAATACCAAGGTTTTTAGCTTCTTTAATTGCAATTGCTTCGTGATCAACATCGATTACGAATAATGCATCAGGTAAACCACCCATGTTTTTAACGCCGCCTAAAGCGCGTTCAAGTTTTTCCATCTCACGAGTACGCTCTAAAGCTTCACGTTTAGTCAGCTTAGCGAAAGTGCCATCTTGAGATTGAGTTTGAAGGTCTTTAAGACGGTTGATTGACTGACGAAGAGTTTTCCAGTTAGTCAACATACCACCCAACCAGCGGTGATCAACGTATGGTTGACCTGCGCGTTGAGCTTGTTCACGGATGATGTTAGAAGCAGCACGTTTAGTACCAACGAACAAAACTTTGTTCTTTTTGCTAGCCAAGTTGTTAGCAAAGTTCAAAGCATCATTTAACGCAGGAACAGTGTGTTCAAGGTTAATGATGTGAATTTTGTTGCGCGCGCCGAAGATGTATTCGCGCATTTTTGGATTCCAAAAACGTGTTTGGTGACCGAAGTGAGCGCCTGCTTGAAGAAGGTCGCGCATGCTTACGTTGTAATCTGCCATTTTCTTTACCTTAAAGTTTGGGTTAGGCCTCCATATATCCGCATTCTCCACCCCAAAGGGCACCCAGAGAAATGTGTCGATATATGTGCGGATTTTATTGCCCCATCGCACAAAGCTCGTGAAATTTATTCACGAAAAAGCATTTGATAAAATGGGCGGCTATTTATACCATAGTCACATACAAATTTCCAAAAGTTTTTAGAGATCATGAACCGTACTTACGAAGCTCCCCGCCGTTTAATAAAAACTCCAGACGAAATTGAAAAAATGCGTGTCGCTGGACGGCTGGCGGCAGAAGTTTTGGATATGATCAAACCGCATATTGTTCCCGGTGTGACTACCCTTGAACTTGATACGATTTGTCATGACTATATTGTCAATAAACAAGAGGCGATTCCAGCATGTTTAGGTTACGGTGCTGCGCCTGGCCGCCCTGCGTTCCAGCATGTAATCTGCACATCTGTAAACCATGTCGTTTGCCACGGCATTCCGTCTGACAGTAAAGTTTTGAAAAAAGGCGACATCTTGAACATTGATGTCACCGTGATTAAAGATGGCTATCACGGCGATACCAATATGATGTACATCGTAGGCGGTGAAACTTCAATCCTGGCAAACCGTTTATGCAAAGTGGCTCAAGAAGCTATGTACCGCGGCATGGAAGTGGTTAAACCAGGCGCAACCATTGGCGATATTGGCCATGCCATTCAACAATATGTCGAATCAGAGCGTTTTGGTGTCGTGCGTGAATATTGCGGCCACGGTATTGGCACAGTATTCCATGATGAACCGCAAGTCTTACACTACGGCCAGCCTGATACCGGCATGATTTTAGAAGAAGGCATGACCTTTACCATTGAGCCGATGGTCAATGGCGGCGACTGGAAAACTAAATTACTGGGCGATAAATGGACTGTGGTGACGAAAGACCATAGCCTGTCTGCGCAGTATGAACATACGCTGCTGGTCACCAAAAATGGCGTTGAAGTATTAACTGCGCGCCCTGAAGAAGATTTATCACGCTTTCAAAAATAAGCTGAAATAGACGGTAAAAAAAGGCCAGCGCTATGCGGCCTTTTTTTATCATTTAATTTTCGGCCTGTTTTCAATCAAGAATGCTAAATTTATAAATAATGCCTTTTATATCAAAAGAATAAATTCCTCCTATTACTAATTCAGACTAAAGCTTTGTATTTGTAAGGACACTCAAATGTATTTGAATTTTTTTGCAGAGTTTTTTTCATAATGGTGCAATTCATACTCCCCTTTATGCGCCATTTTAGGCTAAGATAATGTGCTTTTTAATTTTTAATCCCTATAAGAAGGAATACTGCCGTGGACGTACGTCTCTCTGATCGTGTAAATGCCATCAAACCGTCCCCAACTCTTGCGGTAACGAACAAAGCAGCTGAATTGAAGGCTGCGGGTAAAAACGTTATTGGTTTGGGCGCTGGCGAACCTGATTTCGACACACCACAACACATCAAAGACGCAGCAATTGCAGCGATTAACAACGGCTTTACCAAATATACAGCTGTTGACGGTACTCCAGGCCTTAAAAAAGCAATTATTGCTAAATTAAAACGCGACAATAATCTTGACTATGCAGCGAACCAAATCTTGGTTTCTTGCGGCGGCAAGCAATCATTCTTCAACTTGGCGCTTGCTTTGTTAAATAAAGGCGATGAAGTAATCATCCCTGCGCCATTCTGGGTAAGCTACCCTGACATGGTAATCATCGCTGAAGGCGTGCCTGTCATTGTGAAATGCGGTGAAGAACAGCGTTTCAAAATCACTCCAGCTCAATTAGAAGCGGCAATCACTGACAAAACTCGTTTAGTGGTTCTAAACAGCCCTTCAAATCCAACTGGCATGATCTACACGAAAGAAGAATTACTCGCTTTAGCTGAAGTTCTTCGTAAATACCCAGAAGTTCTAGTTGCTTCTGACGACATGTACGAACCAATCCGCTGGGAAGACGAATTCTACAACATCGCAACTGTTGCCCCAGACCTTTATGACCGCGTAATCGTTCTGAATGGTGTATCTAAAGCGTATGCAATGACTGGCTGGCGCATCGGCTACGCAGCGGGCCCTGCTAAATTGATTGGCGCAATGAAAAAAATCCAATCTCAATCAACTTCAAACCCAACCTCTATTTCGCAAGTTGCTGCAGAAGCTGCATTGAATGGCCCTCAAGACGTTCTTGAGCCAATGATTGAAGCATTCAAACGCCGTCATGACTTAGTTGTGAAAGGCTTGAATGACATCAATGGCATCACTTGCCTTCCTGCTGACGGCGCATTCTATGCATACGCCAACATCCGCCCATTGATTCGTGCCAAAGGCTTAAAATCTTGCACAGAATTCTCTGCATGGTTATTGGAAGAAACTGGTGTTGCCGTTGTTCCTGGTGATGCATTCGGTCTAGGCGGCTACATGCGCATTTCTTATGCAACTGCTGACGAAGTGCTTGTAGACGCGCTGGCACGTATCAAGAAAGCGGCTGATTCAATCGAAGGCGTAGATGCTGCGATTGCTTCAATTGCTGCTGAAAAATAATTTGATTTAAATATCAAATTTGAAAAACCCGCGAATTTCGCGGGTTTTTTTTGGGTTTAAATTTCACGGCTTAAATTTTTAAAGACTAAATGATTCAGTATTTAAATCTCATGCAGCCCCCAATAAACTTCTGTTTGAGGCGTACAGAAGAATCCTTCGAAAGGATAATTTTCAAGAATTTTGTCAATATTTGATTTAGATGAACATAGAAACGAAAAATGACTATCCCAATGCGTTGCGAAAAGTAATTTATGATCTTCTGTATAATTACAATTATGTGTTTGCTGTGTAAGCAATAACTCATCTATATTATGCAAGCTGGGCTGCTGATAAGAAAACTCATCTACAAGCCAAAGTTTAGAGTATCCTAAAAGTTTTACACTTTTTAGCATCGCATCTGACAAAAAAGGGGAAATTATTCCACAGCTATCATCTGGAATCGCTATTTTTGTTTTCTCATACAGTCCAGCCAATTCAGAAGTGCAGGAACACTCTATACCATTACCTTCACCACTATTTAATTTATTCCATGCCTTATGTATTTGAGAATAATTCTCAAACTTTGTTAATGCAATAACGTCTTTCCACTGCACTATTTTACAGCCATTTCTCAGTTGATCATCATCAAACCAAAATTCATCATTCTCCTGATCTAAATTTAGAGTTATTCCTTTATAAAAGGGATGTAAAACGATATACACCGATTCAAAAACGCCCTGATAATATTCTAAAATCTTTCCATCATAAGGGTAAGAGGCGTAAATTTCAGGAATCAATACATTATTTTCTTTCATGATTTATATCTTCAAATTTTCAATTTCTTTTATATTACCCTTCTTTGCCGAAGCCCAAATCACCAAGCCAATCCCTGCTAAAACAATGACTGCCGACAAAATAATACGCCAGCTCAAAGGTTCACCAATAAACAATGCACCGCCGATAATCGCCAAGCATGGCACAGACAGCTGCACACTGCTGGCCGTCACACGGTCAATCTGCTTCACAATGGCGTACCACAGCACATAAGCGCCGCTGGATGCTAAACCGCCCGACACTATCGCGAGAATCACCCCTCTAGGCTGCACAAAGCTCTGACTGTAAAAAACCAGATAAACCAATCCAACAAAAGGAACAGCCAGCATAAAATTGGCAAGGCTGCTCGCCAATGGATTTTGCATATTTTTGCCTGCGATGCTGTACATCGCCCAACCCAGGCCTGAAAGCACCATCATCGCGGCATAGCCCAAATGAGGCGCTGATGCGCCAGGCAGCAATAAGATGAAAATACCTAAAATGGCAATCGCCAGCCCGATACCGCGGCGCAGATTGATTGTTTCACCATGGCACAGCCCATAGGCCACCATACTGATCTGAACGGTACCAAACAGCAGCAACGCCCCCACACCTGCATCGATATGCACATAAGCCAGTGAAAAAGCCACAATATATAAGGAAAGAAAAAATCCGTTTTTTACACTCCACTCTATTTGGGCTTTCTGTGCAGAACACATATACAGTAAAAACAGCGCTACTGCCCCACTGCACACACGGATTAGGCTGAAACTCATGGGATCAATCTGTTGCTGGGCTAAAGCCAAACGGCACAAAATAGAATTTGCCGCAAATGCCAGCATGGCGATGCAAATTTTAAACAGCATGGTTGAGCATCCTTATTCAACGGCATGCTCTAGGTATATCGAATTCTGCTTATGAAATCTACTATGCTTTTCTACTCACCCTTATTTAAATTACTCATTAGCTTACTTTGCCTGTTATTCAGCCATAAACAGTTCAGCAGCGTATCAATCACTTGAAATCACACTGATTCTGCATATTGCCAAAAGTCTATGCTCTGAGCTTTTTGATACATTTATCTATTTAATTGCTTTGCAAAAAAAATGCTTTAAGCTCTAAAATAGCCACGATAAAGCTTATAGAGGTTTTTACCTGCTCATGCGCTATAAAATTATTGATGTTTATCAAAAAGAAAACTTAAAACACTATATTGCAAAAAGCTTAAAGCCGCGCTCTCCTCAATTTATTATTATTCAAAGTCAGCAAACCCTCTGTCTGAATTTAGACATTATTGATGTCCATCCGCAAACAGCGGTTACGACGTGGGCGACCGGCGAAGAGATTGCCATGAAAATTCTGCGGCAATTTGACTGTTTTGATAAAGCCTATCTCTCCTAATACAGACCAATAAATGTACTGATGAATTCAAATCTGCGCATTGACGCCCGCGGATGAATTTTGTTTAATCAATATCAAGTTCCAAAAAGGAACTATAGATTAAAGAAAGGAAAACAGAATGCATCCCAAAGAAATGACAGGATTACAGCTGCTGCAGGCCATGTGTGACGGAAAAATACCTCCTGCAAGCATCAGTGAAACGATTCCTATGCAGCCATTTGAAGTTGCTGAGGGAAGCATCCGCTTTAAAGCCAAAGCCGACCACCGCCACTTAAATCCGCTGGGCGGCGTGCATGGCGGTTTTGCTGCAACGGTGCTGGATTCAGTCACCGGCTGCGCTGTGCATACGATGCTTGAAGCTGGCGTAGGCTATGGCACCATCGATCTGAATATTAAAATGTGCCGCCCCATCCCGCAAAACAAAGAACTTTTGGCTGTCGGCACACTGATCAATATCAGTAAAAATTTAGGCATTTCAGAAGGGAAGATTATTGATGAAGACGGCAAGCTGTATGCCCATGCCACTGCAACCTGCATGATCATCCGCCCTTAGGCATTGATTGGCGTTATAGCGCTTTGTTTTAACCGAATGTGCAATGCTTGCTGGAATCGTTAACTGGCTGGTTTCAGCGCTAAGCATCCCAGCCAATGGCGGCAAGCGCCTTAAACCGGCTGCTGCAATGGTTTGGCTTGAGGTTTGGGGCGGTTTAAGCTTTTAAAGATGCAGTAAAACTGAAATAAACTACCCACATTTAATGTTTCACACTGTGATGCGTGAATTGACCAAGCCTGAGCAGCGTGCCGGCCAGTGAATAAATTTCCTTCAAGCTTAAATACATAACGGTCAAATTCAGTGACGGGCTTATTTTTATCGCGCAAAATGGTATTGATTAATGGCGTTTTTTTTGTATTTACAATCCATTTATCACTCAGCCATAACTGAAGCAAGTCCCCCAGATAGAGCGGCTGTCTTGCAGCGGGCCATACGTGAATATAGGCATCTTCTACGGGCGTAAAGTACTGTTCTGCGTTCTGCAGAATCGAAAGATACTGAGCTTGATAAGACTGAAGATTTGAAAATAGATAAGAAATAGTCAGCGCATTCATTCGCTTTCTCCTGTTTAGCCATTTTAGTGCTGGCAAGTTGGTTTAAATCCACACCGTCTAAGCTTGCGCTTAAACTCTCTGTTGTTAAATTCAGACTAGCAAGTGGATTTTCCTATTGCAAGGCTTTCTGACTGTAAATTTTAAAAGCAAACGCTTTTGTTTAAATAAAAAGCATATAGTTAAAAAATGCCATAAAGATGACAGTTTTCGCTTGACCCTCGGGGAAATCTCCTTATAATCGCATGCAGATTCTCCAATAGCTCAGTCGGTAGAGCGACGGACTGTTAATCCGCAGGTCCCTGGTTCGAGCCCAGGTTGGAGAGCCAAATTCTAACAGCCCACGCATTATGACGTGGGCTTTTTTATGCTGAATTTCAAACTGCGCTGTATTTACTGTAAAACCGCATTCTCCCTCCAGAAAATTGCCTTCATCATCCGCCTTCAGCTTTGGCTGAACTCGACTCGCCTTGCGTTATGACGGCTTAGCCTCTTAAATGACAGCAACAAATACAGGTTAAGCAGCCAGCTGAAAAGGAATTTCATCGGGTTAATAAAAATAGTGTAAGAACCCCGAAATAATTGATTTTTGATTATTTTTACTCCAGTTGAACGTTAATTCCGTGTTTTTTCAAACTTCTGTCTTGACCTTATGGACAGAGGCGTCTAGAATCCGCTTCAGATTCTCCAATAGCTCAGTCGGTAGAGCGACGGACTGTTAATCCGCAGGTCCCTGGTTCGAGCCCAGGTTGGAGAGCCAAATTCTAAAAGCCCACGCATTATGACGTGGGCTTTTTCTTCGGTATAGCAAAAGTTCCTGTGTTCAATTTAACTCAAATTATTTTTTTTATTATCGGCTGCCTTGCAAGCTTTGCTTTAGTTTGCATTCTGTTTCCCCGGCTTTTTTTCCGTAAGCAGAAATATTTTCCAAAACGCGTTATCACTCCCTTCGAAAGCAAAATGTACACGCGCTTAATCAGCGCTTTTCCGCAGCATCATGTTTTAGCGCAGGTGGCATTCAGCGCACTCATCACCAATCAAAACTATAAAATACGCAATCAGTTCAACCGCAAGGTGACCGACTTTGTGCTGCTGGATAAAGACTGCAGCGTGATCGTGATTATTGAATTGGATGATCCCAGCCACATCGGCAAGGAAAAAGAAGATGCTGAACGGGACGCCATGCTGCAGGAAGCCGGTTACCGTGTGCTGCGCTATACCAGCATCCCCAGCGTGCATAATCTGCAAAAGGATATTTTGTAAAGCGCCTTTGGGGGTTTGGCTTTTCTGCATCTACGTTAATCGCAGCAGCGGGTTAACCCGCCCCATGCAGAACTGCAATAAAAAATCCCAGACGCTTTGTTGCGGCTAGGATTTGGTGCATCAAGTATACAATCAATCTTCAAAAACTTTAGCCTGATGAATCAGCTGCTGGTACACGGCGCCATCCTGGATTTGATTGGCGCTGAGTAACGCCAGTTTGACTAAAAACAGCTCACGCTTTTGTTCAGGCACGGCATCTAAGGTTTCGGCCAGCAGGTCATATACTTTTTCTAAATCTGGAATGCTGATTGCGTTCATACTGCGGCTCCTTCGGCGGCTTGAAGAAATTGTTGAAAGGTTTGGGGAATGGCATTTTCGCGGTAATTGATCCATCGCCCGTTAATATGATGCCCCGGACGAACTAAGTAAATTGCCCCAGCCTCTGCAAAGAAGCGCTCTGCAGCCACGTCCGGCGCAATGGCGACCGTACGGTCTGCACCATCAGCCGTCACGCCATCCAATGCTAAAGCTATGAGCTGCACTGGAATGCCTTGCGTTTTCAGCGCAACAATTTCTGCATGCAATGATGCAGGGAGCTGGCCTTGCTCTGTCAGCGCCAATACTGTGAATTTTCCAGAGATGGCATCATAAAGGAACGAACCATCGGCAAATTTAACATTGGGTATCAGCGCGCCATTTTCTGTCAATTCATTCATTTGCGCATTATCATCATGCTGACTGTTTAGTGGCGAATGCGTATAGGCATGCGGGCGGGATGTGCGCCAATGATACAGCGGACGCACAAATTCATGCGCTAAAGACAAAGACAGCACGGCGTTACGCAGCAGGCGGTAACCTTCCGTCGGCGGCGCCATAAAGCGGGTCGATTTTCCGGCCTCTGCAATAATTTCACGCGCCGCGCCAACCCGGTCACAACTGTAGCTTTCTAAAAGCTTTTCAGGCGCCCAGCCCTTCACGACCGCCGCCATTTTCCACGCCAAATCCTGCGCATCCTGAAAACCGGTATTGGCGCCGCGCACGCCAAAAATCGGCAGCAGATGCGCGGCATCACCGGCGAAAATAATCCGGTTATGCACATAATTATCCAAGGTCAGCGCCCGCGCAGAATACACCGTGCTCCAGTCCATTTCCCATGCTAAATGATCTTTGCCAATCATCTTCAGCTGATCATTGACCGCTTTATGCAGATTTTCCGGCAGTAAAGCTTCTTCTGGAGAAACCGCAGGATCGAGCTGGTAATCAAAGCGCCAAATGCTGTCCGGCTCACGGTGCATCAAAATGGTATTGCCCGGATTCCAGTCAGGAGAGAAATAAGCCAAACGTTCTGTTGGATAGTCCAATTTAATGCGGATATCCGCAATGACAAAACGCCCTTCGTAGCTTGCGCCTTCCATCCGTAGCTTCATGCGCTCACGGATCGGCGAACGGCCGCCATCGGCTGCCACCACCCATTTAGATGTGTGCTGATAAGCGCCTTCCGGCGTTTCAATAGTTAAGGTGACTTGATCATGGGCTTGCTCATGATCCACCACTTTGTTGCCCCAGCGCATTTCAATATTCGGCTGCTGCTGAATTTCTTCCAGCAAAAAATGCTCCAGCCAGTTTTGCTGCAGATTATTCAATGGCGCAAACTGATCATGCTCACTGACCGGCGACGCCATGCGGAAGGCAATTTTCCCCTTATATATAGAATTGCCATGCGTCCACGGCAATGCTTTGGCCATAATGCGCCCCGCTGCGCCTGCCGCCTGCAGAATTTCCATTGAGCGCTTGGTATACACCAGGGCGCGGCTGCCTTCTGACAGCTGCAGTTCCGCAGACATCAAAATGACCTTTACGCCCTGCTTGGCCAGCAGCAATGCGGCGGTCATGCCGATGGGCCCGGCGCCAACAACAGTGACAGTTTGATCATCCGCCGTTTCGGATGCCGCGCCATGATAGTGCTGAAAAACTTGATAATTGTAATACAGTGATTTTCTTGGCTCTGCCGCTGAAAAATGCATCTTGAACTCCTTGTCTTCATTACAATAAATAAATATTTTTAGCCGCTTAACCTGCTGGCTGCAGCGGCATGCTGTCTTTAAGTTGAATCGAATCTTCAGCTGTATGGCTGCGGTATACTTTGCTTCCATTTAAGCCCACGGCATAAAAGCTCAGCAGCAATACAGTTAAAAATGAACAAAGCACCCAGACCATGGTGAATGAACCTGTCTCGGCTGCAATCATTGAAATTGCCGGAACGCCAGCGGCAATACCCAGCGTCTGAAAACGCAGGCAAATGCCGTAAACTTCACCATAATATGCAGGGCCATAGGTTTTGGAGGCCACAACAGCCGGCGTTACCGTGCCTATGCAATTGCCTACCCCCCAAAACATCGCACCCACCAGCCCCAGCATCCACATATCTGCAGAAACGGTAAAAATAAAGGGAATGCAGGTCAGCAATACCGATGCCGCCACCAAAGCAGTCGTTTTAAGCGATCCGAATTTGTCGTACAGCCAGCCCAATGCCACTTTTGCAAAAATCATGATGCCAAGAGTAATCACTAAAAATGTTGCCGCCTGCTCCATGCCAAAAGTATTTTGCAGATAAACTGGCAGCTGCAGCACAATACCCCCGCCGACAAAACCCACCAAAAATTGAGCCGCCAGCATCGACCAGAAAAAAGGCTTTTTCTTTAATACGGCAGGCACCAAATGCACCAGTGCAGTTTGATTTCCCGGCACGGACTGTTTCAGCGCCTGCTCTGCGCCATATGCTTTTAAGCCCATGCTTTCCGGACTGTCTTTGATGATAAAGACAATCAACACGGCTCCTGCCGCAAACATGATCGCCGCCACCGTCTGATAAGCAAAAGCCAGACTGAAATGCTGAATGCAGTAGGTAATATATTTACTGAGCGCCATGCCAAAGAATGCGCTGCCCGAAAGCGCAATGCTCATCGCCAAGCCTTTCTTTTCTGCAAACCAGCGATTCACCAATATATTGGGCGGAATAAAGGTTAAACCTGTAGAAAAAAAACCAAACAGCGCCGCGGTGACATACAGCGCCGCAATGCTGCTGACCATTGAAAATGCGGCATAACTCAGGCAAAAACCGGTTAAGAAAAACAATAAGGCTTTTTGGGTATGCGCCTGCAGGATTTTGCCGACTTTCGGCGAAAACAGCATCACCGTAATATTGATAATGGTTGAGCACAGTGCAAATTGCGTCGCGCTGATGCCCGCCTGCTGGGTGAATGCGTTCAGATAGATATTGAATGTTGTAATGGTCAGCGCAAGGGCTGAACCTGAAACCGCCATCAGCGCCAATACAATCCACCAGCCGTAAAAAAACTGATTTTCCGTTGTCTTCATTTTGCTTTCCCTAGTTCCTTGCATATATTCTGCTCAAGGAAAGCAAAGGCTTAACCTTGAGAGATCAACTCCGTTAAAGCAGATGCTGTTCCTTTTAGCGCTTTAACTTTTTCATTATTAAAATCAATTGGCAGATGCGCATCACTGCCCAATGCCGCGATGGAAAATTCAATTTCCCCGTGGCGGTTAAACACTGGCACACACACCGCATTTACCCCAGCAAGCAAGTCTCCAGAGACTGTCGCTGCGCCCTTGTCACAAATCGCGCGTTTCATCTCCTGAAACTCTTCCCAATTGGCTGGATAGACCTGCTGACCCAAACTTTGGCGCTGCTGCCATTCCTTTTCCAGTAAAGGGCGCACAATGTCTTCTGCCATAAAAGCGGCAAAAGTGCGCCCAGTTGCTGAATTCAGCATCGGCATGACAGAACCGACCCGCGTAATCACCGACACGGGCTGATCAGGTTCAATCCACTGCACTACCAATGGCCCTTGTGACGTCCATTTGCTGATTTGCAGGCCGCAGTTGATTTCACGGTGCAGCGCATGAATCATCGGCTGAGCCGCCTGAATCATATCTGTGCGCTGTATACAGCTCAGCCCTAAACGCCAGGCCTGATCACCAAGCGCATAGCGCCCGTCATCCAGCTGCTTGGCGTAATTCATCCGCACCAGACTCACCACATAGCGGTGAACCTTTGCCGGATGCATCGACAGCTTTTCAGAAAGTTCTTTCAGCATCATCGGCGTACGGTGCGCAATCAGTGCATCCAATACATTTAAGCCGACCTCTAAAGACTGCACCCCGCCTTGTGTTTTTTCTTCAGACATTCGTCTTTTAACTCTCAATTTAATGATCAGTATTTTACGCGAAGCAGTCTGATTAAAAAGCGCTAAACACAAAATTGGCCGCAATAAACTTTTAAGCAATGCTCCTGATCTGTTAATTTTAAAAACTCATAAATTACGCAATTCATAATTAATTTATATATTGCGTAATTTATTAAAATGAGTATGATGAGATTAATCGTAAAAATCAAGGCTTCTAAGACCTTAGGCGTAATTTTTTATAAAACATTTATATTTCAAAGTTTTATAAAAATATGATTTGCAAAATCATCAATTTGCGCAATGCCTGGAACCCCTGATGCTTATTTTTCTCAATGCAAACGTGTCAAATGCATGGATTGCTTTGCTCAGTCAAAAGGAATATAGAAATGACCCGCCCATTGAACTCATTTATAGACGTCGCCCAAAATTCAGATTTTCCAATTCAAAACCTGCCTTATGGCATTTTCAGCAACACTCAAGACGGCGTGCGCCGCGCAGGTACAGCCATCGGCGAATGGGTGCTGGACTTGGCGGCCCTCGAAGCGAATGGCTATTTGAAAATTCATGCTGGCGAAACTTACTTTGCGCAAAGCACATTGAACAAATTCATTGAATCCGGCAAAGCCAACTGGTCTAAAATCCGTGCTGAACTTCAGGAATTGCTGTCTGCAGACAATGCCGAACTGCGCGACAACCCAGCCCTGCGTGAGCAAGTGTTCTTTAAGCAGGCCGATGTCACTTTGCATCTGCCCGTGCACGTGCCTGGCTATACCGATTTTTATTCATCGAAAGAACATGCCACCAATGTCGGCTGCATGTTCCGCGACCCTAAAAATGCCCTGCTGCCGAACTGGTCAGAACTGCCTGTCGGTTATAACGGCCGTGCCAGCTCCGTGATTGTGAGCGGCACAGATATTGTCCGCCCTTCTGGCCAGATCAAACTGCCCAATGCCGACCGTCCGCAGTTTTCTGCCTGCCGCAAACTGGACTTTGAATTGGAAACCGGCTTTATTGTAGGCAAAGCCAACAATTTAGGCGAACCGATTGCCATTGAAAACGCATGGGATCATATCTTTGGCATGGTGCTGTTCAATGACTGGTCTGCACGTGACTTGCAGCAATGGGAATACGTGCCGCTCGGCCCGTTCAATGCCAAAACTTTTGCTTCATCAATCTCGCCTTGGATTGTGACTTTGGAGGCGCTTGAACCTTTCAAAACCCATTCGCCAATCCAAGAGCCGCAGCCGCTGGCTTATTTACGCGAAGACCACAGCAGCAACAGCTATGACATCAATTTATCTGTCGAAATTCAAGCCGATGGCGCAGATCAGGCGGATGTGATTTCCGAAACCAACTTTAAATATATGTACTGGTCGATGGCGCAGCAGCTGACCCACCACACGATTGCCGGCTGCAATGTGCAAGTTGGCGATTTGATGGGCTCTGGCACCATTTCCGGTCCAACGCCTAACTCATATGGTTCACTGCTGGAAATCACCTGGAATGCCACCAAGCCGTTAACACTATCGAATGGCGAAGAACGCAGCTTTATTCAAGATGGCGACACCCTCATTATGAAAGGCTTTTGCGAAAAAGGCGGTTTGCGCATTGGCTTTGGCGAAGTCACAGGCAAAGTGCGCCCTGCCGTTGCATTTCATTTTGCTGAACATGCTGCCGAAGCATCATGCGCATGAAGCTTTACAGTTATTTCCGCAGCTCCGCAGCTTACCGCGTGCGCATTGCGCTGAATCTAAAGCAGCTCAATGCAGAGATAATTCCAGTGCATTTGCTGCATAACGGCGGCGAACAGCACAGCGAAGCTTACCGTGCAGTTAATCCAAGTGAATTGGTTCCTGCTTTGGTGGATGATGATTTCACCCTCACCCAGTCACTCAGCATTTTGGAATATCTGGACGAAAAATTTCCAGCGCATAACATTCTGCCGCAAGACCTGCAGCAGCGTGCGCTTGCCCGTGCATTCAGCCTGAGCATCGCCTGCGACATTCACCCATTAAATAACCTGCGCGTACTGCAGCATTTAACTGGTGAATTGAGCTTAAGCAATGAGCAGAAAAATGCATGGTACACGCATTGGGTCAAAGTGGGCTTTGATGCTTTAGAAGCACAGCTGGTTCATTCCAATGGGCGATTCTGTTTTGGCGACTACCCAACCATTGCTGACTGCTGCCTGATGCCGCAAGTGTATAACGCGCTGCGTTTCAATATTGATTTATCAGCTTACCCCAAAATTCAATCTATATACGCCCACTGCAATGCATTGGATGCATTCCAAAAGGCTGCGCCCGAAGCGCAGTCAGATGCGGCTTAACTGATCATTAAATAAGGACATTCAACATGACCATTCAAATTGAAAAAATTCACCACGTAGCGTACCGCTGTAAAGACGCGAAAGAGACTGTGGAATGGTACAAAAAGAACCTGAATATGAACTTTATTCTGGCGTTTGCAGAAGACCATGTTCCGTCAACCAAAGCCTTTGATCCCTATATACATTTGTTTTTAGATGCAGGCAATGGCAATGTTCTCGCCTTCTTTGAGCTGCCAACGCAACCCGAAATGGGCCGTGACGAAAACACTCCGAAATGGGTGCAGCATATTGCGCTGAAAGTCAAAGACCGCACCGCATTAATTGAAGCAAAAGCGCATTTAGAAGAAAATGGCATTGATGTGCTGGGCATTACCAATCACGGTATTTTCCATTCAATTTACTTCTTTGATCCCAATGGCCACCGTTTGGAACTGGCATATGACGATGAAAAAGCGCCTGAAAAAATTGCCATGATCACGGAAGACATGAAGCATGACATGCTGGAACAATGGTCTAAAACCAAACGCGCGCCTGATCATACGCACTTCCTGCATGCATCAGAGTTAGACAACAACTCAGCCGCTGCGAAAGTGGATGCCTAAGCCATCCCCCAAAAACAATGATAAAAAAGCAGCTCAACCCTGAGCTGCTTTTCTAAATGAAATCAGCAAAAGCGTATGCGGAGTACAGCTATTCATTACGCAACTCAAATCAGCAGTACCAATGCAAGGAATGGATGCGCCACATTAGCTTTAGATTTTAGATCTGAAGGCACATTGTATTTTTAATATTTAAAAAAACTCATAATGCTGAATAGCCAACACCTTAAAACTCCCGCAATCCGTATTTTTCAGCTTATAATTATCAATACAAACTATTAAATGAAATATCGGGCTCATTTTCCTGTGTTTGTATTGAGTTCGGCTTGAACTTTAAGCAGATGAATGCCAATTTTATCAGCCTTCGCTATTATGAACCGTTATTGACTTCTTTTGATAAGGCCCACGGATGACACTCAAACAGTTAAAAGCCTTTTTAGTCTTAGCGCGCGCATTAAATTATGCCAATGCCGCCAATGAATTGTGCCTAAGCCAATCGGCTTTGAGTTTAAGCATCAAGACTTTAGAGGAAGAACTGGGCGGCAAACTCTTTAAACGCAATACCCGCCGAGTAGAAATGACTGCGGAAGGCGAATCACTCATCCCCTATGCAAGAAAATTATTAGCCAATTGGGAGGATATGGAAAAGGATGTCAAGCAGCGGTTCAAATTAAACCGCGGCACTTTAAACATTGCCTCCATGCCTTTTGCGACACACGCCATCCTGCCCGCCGTCATACAGAATTTCTCAAAGCGCTATCCCAATATTAATTTTTCCATTCATGACATCCCCAATGAGAAAATTATTGAAAAAGTGCAGGAAGGCATTTTTGAAATCGGCATTTGCTTTAATCCGCAAATGAGCGATCAGTTGATTTTTCAGCCTTTATTTAATGAGGATTTCTTAGCCTTGCTGCCAAAGGGCCATGCTTTAAGCAGCCGAAAGAGCATCACTTGGCTGGAGCTGTGTTCTCAGCCCTTTGTCACGCTGCAAAGCCCTTCCATTATCCGCAGGGTTATCGAACAGCACTGCGCTTTGCACAATATTCACTTAGATTTAAAAGTTGAATGTCACCAGATCAGCTCCCTATCGCATTTCACCGCTTACGGCATGGGGGTCAGCGCCATTCCCCGCCATTTCAAAAATTTTATTAATTTAGAACAAAACGTATTAATTGAAATTGAAGACAATGATGTTCAGCTTCCTGTGGGCATCATTTATAAAAAAGATGACGAACTTTCCAATATTTCCACACATTTTATAGAAACTGTTTTACAGCATGATTTTCATTGAGTCATGCGTTAAAGCACCACCTTCAATGAGCCATAAAACCAATTAAATTATTCATAAACAAATTCTTCATTTTCAAAATCCGCTTGCCCTGCATGCAGGCTTCACACGGCTGCCTTGCATTCATTAATGAGTTTTTCTGATCAGGCGTTAGAAAGATTCAATTTCTCAATTGTTAAGCGCAATGTTAAAAAATAATAAAGCAAAAAAGGAATTTGAGAATGAACAAACTGGCGGCAAGTGCAGAACTTGCTTTAGCGGATATTGCGGCAGACAATCAAACATTTGCCGTTGGCGGTTTTGGTTTATGCGGCATCCCTGAAGCGCTGATCGATGCTTTAAAAAATACCGGCGTGACGGGCCTGACCTGTATTTCCAACAACGCGGGTGTCGATGATTTCGGCTTAGGCAAACTGCTGCACACCAAGCAAATCAAAAAAATGATTTCTTCTTATGTCGGCGAAAACAAAGAATTTGAACGCCAATATTTAAATGGCGAATTAGAAGTTGAACTTACCCCTCAAGGCACATTGGCCGAAAAACTGCGTGCTGGCGGCGCAGGAATTCCCGCATTCTTTACCCAAACTGGGGTTGGCACTTTAATTGCCGAAGGCAAGGAAGTCCGGGAGTTTGACGGCAAAGAATACATTTTAGAGCCGTCTCTTACGGCGGATGTCGCTTTAGTGAAAGCCTATAAGGCCGATAAAGCCGGCAATTTAGTGTTCCGCAAAACCGCGCGCAATTTTAACCCTGAGTGCGCCATGGCAGGCAGGCTTACCATCGCTGAAGTTGAAGAAGTGGTAGAGATTGGCGAGATTGATCCAGATGATATTCATCTGCCGGGCATTTATGTCAACCGCATTGTGCTCAATACAGCGCCTGAAAAACGCATTGAACAATTAACCTTAAAGGCGGAGGCTTGATCATGGCTTGGACACGTAATGAAATGGCGCAGCGCGCGGCCTTAGAATTGGAAGATGGCTTCTATGTCAATTTAGGCATTGGCCTGCCGACACTGGTCGCCAACTATATTCCTAACAATATCAACGTGTGGCTGCAGTCTGAAAATGGCCTGCTCGGCATTGATGAATTTCCGACGCAAGATACTGTCGATGCAGATTTAATCAATGCGGGCAAACAGACTGTCACTGCACGTAAAGGCGCGGCGTTTTTTTCCAGTTCAGAGTCTTTCGCGATGATCCGCGGCGGCCATGTCAACATTGCAATTTTAGGCGCAATGGAAGTTTCTGAAACTGGCGACCTTGCCAACTGGATGATTCCGGGCAAAAAAGTCAAAGGCATGGGCGGCGCTATGGATTTGGTGGCTGGCGTGCAAAAAGTAGTGGTGCTGATGGAGCACAATGCCAAAGACGGCAGTCCGAAAATTGTGCCGCAATGCACCCTGCCGCTGACGGGTAAAGGTGTGGTAACCCGCATCATCTCAGATTTAGGCGTGATGGATATAACTGAAAAAGGAATTGCTTTAGTGGAATTGGCGAAAGATGTCACACTCGAGCAGATTAAAGCTGTAACAGGCGCGGCGCTGATCACCAATGCTTTAGCGGCCTGATTTGCAGCAAAGCCATCATGATGTTATAGGGATGGGAGCTTAAACCTCACCCATGTCTTTAAATAAAAAAAGTACCGCAATTGCGGTACTTTTTTTATTGGTTCATTCTGCATTTAATACAGATACTGCAAAATCAGCTGAGCATAAACATTGCTGCCCGTACCGCCCGCCTGGCTGCCGCCATGATCGATATCTTTTTTCGGCTTGTACCAGCCAGCCAAAGGAATCACATTGATATTTACTGTCGGTGACCACACAGCAAAAGCATCCACTTCATGGCCATCTAAATTTTCAGTCTCTTTTTTTATAGTATCAAACTGATATGCCAGTAATCCTATATGCAAATTCTCTTTCATAGATGCCTGCAGTGACAGCTGATGAATCCGCGCATTGCTGCTGAATGGCCCAGCATAATTGCCAGCGACTTCGCCTTGAAACCATGTGCCAAAGCCTGCATTGGTATTGCCGTAAAACAGCGGATCATAATTTTCAGAGAAAGATGAATAGCGGTAGCCTAAAATAGGCTGATACGGCAGCTGATCAAAAGTGTAATTTGCAGCGGCGTACCATGCATTTTCATTGTGATGTTTTTGATCTTGATGCACATATTCTCCGCTGAACGCCAGCTGCGCATTGACTTGCGCTTTCACCCGCAGCGAAATATCTTTCAGGTCATCACGCAATGAGTCTTGATTTGGATCTTCAAGATCCGTTACTTGCAAATAGGTCAATCCAGCAGACGCTTTGCCAAAGTCATATTCTGCATCTGCTGCCCAGAGCTTTGGCTGATATTGCGCTTTATTGTCTGACTCTAAATAATACACTTGAGTTTTCAGCTGTTCATTCAGCTGCATCTTCATTTGCACAGCAAAATCAAAACTGCGGCGCGCCGCCAAATAGTAGCCGCCGCCGCGGTTCAGCTCCCCATCGGCAACACCGTTACCCACATTCAGCGCATCGCCAGCCACAATAAATCCATCGGCAATTTGAATATTTTGCCGGCCAGCCCGCAGATCAAAACTGGCCTCTTCCGCCGAACCATTGCGCCAGCCGGCTGTCCATTCTTCCAACGAAGTTCTTCGCTCTTTGCCCGTAGTCATGCCGCCTGCATCTCCATCGCCAAAAGTACCGGAACTCAGGCCCATCACGCTGCCGTATAATGCGCCGCCACTATGCTGAACTTCAGCTTCAAAACCGTATTTGGCATAAGCCTCCTGCCAAGACACCTCACCTGATGCATCCGGATTGTTATAGCTTTTATCACTGTAAAAAGCGCCTAAGGTCACATCTAAAACAGGTTTAATTTTTACATTTTCAGGCAAACTGGCCATATCTGCCTGCACTGTGCCGCCGCTCAGCAGCAATGCCGCCGCACACATTGTCTTTCTCATTTGATTCCCCTTAAAACTTATTTTTCAATCTTCCAAAAAAAAGAGGACCAGCTGCCTGCTGATCCTCCTGATGCATCCATCAGTGCTTGTGCTGTTCTTTTTCAACGGCCTGCTTTTTATCTGCGCCATTGTTCAGGGTTGGCGTACTGTCAAAGAAATTCCATGGCTTCAGCATGGTATAGACCCATTCTGTAGGCATAATCGGCCATTCTTCAGCACGCGCGACATGTGTTGTGCCTGTCGTCATCCACACCACCAAGTCTTTATTTTCAATATTGTCGTTATTGGCAACGAACTCGCCCAGCCCTGTATCTTTCACCGAACGGTTTGAATATTTGCCCTCAGGAAACTGTTCATCTTGATCACGCTTGGTGACCCAAATTTGCTTATCCATAAAGCTTAAACGCTTGAACAGCCATTCGTCAGGCGCAAAGTTCGCGCCTTTCGCGATTGGATGCGTACCGCCTGCAAACGGAATTATTTGATAAGACACCGGATTGCCCATGCGGTTTTCTTTATTGGCATTGGAAATTAAGCGGATGGTTGATGGGTCAAATTTCTGTGCAGCTTCCTGTTCAGTTGCCACGGTGCGCTCTTTAACTTCCATTGCGCTGCTGCGCGGGCCGCCGCGGGTATTTTTAGCAACGACGGGATCAAGTTCCATAAAGCTGTTATTTCCGCCATCAACATCCATATCCAAACGGAAGTTGTAAATATGCTGATGGGTTGTGCCAACAATATTATGGTCAATCAATGTACCGTAACGGGTATCTTCTTTTGCAGTCGCATCATGCATGGTGCGGGCTTTGACGCCTTTAACCGCTTCAATGCCTGTCGCGCCGGCGTTGATACCGATAATGCCGTTATTATTAAAAACCCAGTCAAAGATATAGTCGTAGTTGCCCACGGTGCTGATCCAGCGCACCACCAATTCACGGCGTTCTGAACTGATATTGGGCTGGTTCATTTCCTGATGCTTAAACTCAGGGCCTGCATAGCGCTCAAAAATGGCAATGGCGTTTGGAATGACGCGCGGCTGCCCGGTGTAATCGGCAATAACGGCATCCAGCAATACCGCATTGTCTGGCGCATCAATGCCTTTTTCAATAGAAGACGTCAGCGTGCCCATACCGTATTCGCCAGAATCCAGATAGGATTTGAAGTACCAGCCCATATCCGGATCACCATAAGGCACCACCATTCCGCCAAGGTTCCCTTCATACATGACCTTGCGTTTTTCGCCTTTATCTTTATAGGTAACGGTCGATACTTTTAAGCCCACACGGGAATCTAAACCGACATGGAAGCACCATGGGCCCCAATGCACCGTTTGACCGGTAATGGAAAAGTTTTTACCCTCAGGCTCAACCATATTCAGCGGTTTTATCTGTGATTTATCATTTTTATTGGCAATCGAATTGGGCGACATCGGCACGGGAATAATTGCGCCTTCTTCAAGCTTTACAATTTTTTTCTGGTCTAGATCCACCACTGCGACTAAATTTTCAATCGGATGCGCCCAATAATTGCCGTCCCCCGTATCTAAATAGGAAACCACTTTCAGCACATTCAGCTCTTGCCCCAAACCGTCTTTACCGCCAAAAAAGCCCACCGTCAGCGGTGTCGTCACCACTTTAGAAACATCTTTAACACCGCGCTTTGCCAAGGCCTTTTTATAATTTTTATCTTTGGTGATAATTTCCTGCACCGCAACCATATCGTCATACAGCACCATGCCATGGGTGTTTTCTAATACTTTCCACTGCGTCACTTTTTGCATTTTCAGATCGACCGCGCCTTCAATCACCGACTTGCCTTTAAGCAAAGTGAATTCCGCCACACGGTCTTGTGTCAATTCTTTATGGTTAATGAAAGCATCCCATACTTGCTGCTTTTCAGGATCTTTTAATTTGATCTCTGAAAAACGCATATTCGGATAAGCATATTCAGACTTGCTGATCGCTTCAAATGTCTGTGAAATTTCCTGTGAGGTTAAACCGTTCAAAGGATGCGCAGCAGACTCCACTTTAAAGGTCTGATCTAAGCCTGATTGAAAAATTTCCGAGGCAAATTCTTTACTGACTTCGGCCTTGCCATTTTTTACCACCAAAGGCACACTGACTTTCAGCGGCTTGCCATTGACTAAAACAGTATCTGAATTGGGCTTAGCCCGTACCACCAAAGAGCCTTTTGAAATGGTATAGGTATTAGTGAAGTCATCTTTTTTTACATCAGCGCCAAAATCGCTCATGTTCTGATACAGCGGCACCATGTCTGCAGCCTGCCCATGCGCCAAAGCCTGCTGACTCACACCAATTAAGGCCGCTGCAACCGTTAAATTCAAACCAGCCCATTTTTTTAAGGACTGTGTAATTCGATTATATTTCATTCCTAAAATCCATGATTAATAAAACACTATGGATTTAAAATAGAGGATTTAATATTATAAAAAATCCACCTTAAGGATGATTTTATCTTAAAAATTTACAGATTAATTCCTGACGGTTTTTGACATTTATTTTTTGATAAATATGCTGCACATGTGTTTTAACTGTTGCCAGGCTGCAGTTTAAATTTAATGAAATTTCGCTATTATTAATGCCGTTCATCAACTGTTCTAAAACCGCAATTTCTTTTTTGGTTAAACTGTATGAAGCAGACATATCCGCTTTATCGATGGTATCGGTATGATGGTAAAAATACTTTTTAGACAATTGATAAAAAGACTCTAAAATCCTCTGATCCTGCACACTAAAAGGCATCTTTTCATTTTCACGCACAATGCTAAGCCCCAGTATAGGATCGCCATTTCTTTTGCGGAAAAAAATTTCTGCGGTATCCTGTATTTTCCAGCGCGCCATAAAGTCTGCATAGCTTTCATCACATTGATGATGGCTGAGCAATTCCACATTATTATTTTTATTGTTATAAAACCGGGTAAATGACACAGGATCATTTTCAACTTTATGATTTAAATACTCATCCAAAGAATTTTTAGGTATATTAAATGCATGGTAGCCATAAGCCCGATCAATATCATCAATCGAATATACTAAATATCCATCAATATTAATTATCCGCTGCACCTGCTCTATAAAATTTTGACTGAACTCTGTTAAAAACTGATGATTAAGCATAATTTCCACCTATCCTTACCGGAAATTTAATAAGCAATATATAAGCCAAGAGAGCCTCCCACATCCTGTAAGAGGCTTTTATTTTCAGCCGCTGATATGCACTGCCTGCTTATGGGTAAATAAAAGCAAGCCTTCCAAGCCAAAAGAATACCCTAAACCCGATAATTTCCAGCCGCCGAACGGCGCCGCAGGCGATAAATCAGAGTGGCTGTTAATCCAGACCGTCCCCGTTTCCATTTGGCTGGCAATCTGCTCCGCTTTGGCCAAATCCGTGCTCCAAATTGAACCGCCTAAGCCAAACTGCGTATTATTGCTGCGCTCCAGTACTTCATCAACGGCATTAAATTTAATAATCGGCAGCACAGGGCCAAACTGCTCCTCATCCACTAAAGCAATGCCTTCCTGCACATTGGCGATTAGCGCAGGCGCAATAAAATATCCATGATCCGGCAGCGCTTTTGACGCCGTCAAAATCTGACCGCCCCGCGCTACGGCATCTGCAATCAGCGCATTGACTTTGTCATACTGCATTTTATTCTGTACTGGGCCAAAGGTCACTTCAGGGTCCGCGCCATCGCCAATGACTTGCGCATTTGCAATCTGCACCAGCTTTTCAGTCAAAGCCTCATAAATACTTTCATGCACATACAGCCGCTTCAGTGCTGCACAGGTTTGCCCCGCATTTAAAAATGCAGAAGCGAAAACTCCTTGCGCAGCACGTTCCACATCGGCATCCGCCAAAACAATGCCGGCATCATTGCCGCCCAATTCCAGCACCACGCTTTTCAGCGAGCTGACCGAATGACTTAAAATGCTCTGTCCAGTACGTGTCGAGCCTGTAAAGGTCACTTTCGCAACATCAGCATGTTCCGTCAGCGCCTGCCCAATCTCACCTTTGCCTAAGACAATGCTGCATACGCCAGCAGGCACATGACGGTTAATAATTTCCACCAGCTTGATGGTGCTGAGCGGCGTATATTCTGATGGCTTGTTGATGACACAGTTTTTAGTTTTTAGCGCAGGAAAGATATGCCACACCGCAATCATGAATGGCCAATTCCACGGCGTCACAGAAGCAATTACCCCCAATGGGCGGTTATAGACTTTAATGGTTTTACCGTTGGGTTCCTGTATCGTTTCTACAGGAATGTCCAAACCTGAAAGATAGTCAATCCAGCCGGCGCCAGCGTCCACTTCAAACTGCGCCATGCCAATGGTTTTCCCTTGCTCCAAGGTAATCAGCTGCGCAATTTCATCTTTTTCCGCACGGATATCAGCCGCAATTTTTGCAAAAGCCTGCTTAACCGCATCATCTGATACATTTTTCCAAGCTTTAAATGCCTGCAATGCAGTGTGAACTGCATCATTGACCTGTCCCGCTGACACGCTGGCCACTTCTGCAATAACGCTTTCATTGGCTGGATTAATGACTGCAAAGCTTAATGCCTGCCCCTGAATCTGCTGTCCGTTGATGATTAAATCTGTGTGCATCGGCCTTCCTTGTTTATGGTCTGACAATACCTAGCATTCTAGCGATGTCGATCTGCACCGAAGTCATCCCAAAGGATGATTTTTCCAACTTCTCTGCCTTTTTTCAGTTCCATCCATTCACTTCAAAATAAGCACAGTATTAAATTTTTAATATTTATTTCAACTACATAAAGCATCAAAAAATAGTTAATATATTTAATAATTCATAACTATACTGAATCTGATGCTAAATGACAAACCCTCCATCCAAATCAAATAAAAACCGCCATCATTGACGGCGGTTTTTTTACTTGATACTGCAAGCACTAAAATGAATAAGCTCAATTGACTTAGCGTTGAATTCGGCTGATTTTCAGCTGCTCCCGATACGGCTTATTGCTGTTGAGCGGCATCATTCTGCTGTTTATTTTTCAGATTTTCATCTTGTGCTGGTTCAGGCTGATCTTGCGCTGCTTTTGCCCGTTCCGCCGCTTCACGCGCTTCTATGCGTTCCAGCATTTGAGCCTTTTGCTGTGCGTATTTTTCTTGATTTTTGGCGTCACTATTCACAGCTAAAATAGCCATACTGACGAGAAAAATTGGAATCAGCAAACCCAGCGCCATCAAAATAATGACTTTTTTCTTACTGGTTTTCGCTGCATTTGACTGTGGCTGCTGCATACCCATTTACCTGCTATATCACTGCATTTAAAGTTTCGAACGCTAATATAACAAATTCATCTGAAATTGCGCGTCATTGAATAGATGCTTCCACCATTTTACATCCGCATAAAAAAGCCGGCATAGGCTGCCGGCTTGGATAAAATAGGCTCCAAAATTTATCTAAACGTATTAAACACTCAGCTGAATCTGGGCCAGTACCTGTATTAAGACCGCAGCATAGTCATAGCCCTCGTTTGGCCTATTTACCATGCGCCACGCGACATAACCATCTGGACGCACCAGCACCGCGCCTGCTTCATGCACTTCCGATTTGGCATTCCATGCGCCATACACATCACGGAATTGGCGCGAGCCAATTTGAACCACATCTAAATAAGGCAATGCCAATGCTTCAGCAGCCACTTTCCAGCCAATGCCCGAAAGGCCTGTCATTAAGGTAAAGCGGCCTTTGCCGCTAATATCCAAAGTCGAACGCTTTTGCCCTTTGGCATCCACCAGCCAAGCATGCGGCACTTTCGCGCCTGGGCGCGTAGTCGCTTGCAGATGCAATTGCGGGTCTTGCAGGAAGACTTCTTCATCCGATTCTGCAACCACAGCATTGGATGCATAGCGCTGGTTCAGTTCTGTGCCCTGCGCATTAAACTCATAATGTTTAATTTCCAGCGCTTTAAATAATTGCTCACGGATTTTTGCCGCATCCTCTGTTTCTGCAAAAATCCGATCCAGCATTTGCGCCTGCGTGGTTACACCCTGATCAAAACCAAATACATCTTTTAAATGCTTATAGTCAAAACGGGATTGGTTGGCGCGGGCGACAATCTGCTTGCCGACTGGCGCCCGTTCCTCAGTATAGGATGCCAGCAGACTTGGCTGCGCCCAACCTTTCACCGCATAAGCCAGTTTCCACGCCAAATTAAAAGCATCCTGCATGCAGGTATTCGAGCCTAAACCGCTGGATGGCGGATGACGGTGCACAGCATCACCGCCGCAAAATACGCGGCCGACCGAGTAATTGGCTGCCCAAGTCTGATTGACATACCAGTAAGAAACCTTCTGAATTTCAACATCGTCAATTTCAGTTCCCACAAAGGCATTTAAACGCGCACGCACCTGCGCTTCTGTCACCTGTGGCTCGCCTTGTTCAATGTCAAAACCCCAGCCCATAATCCATTCATCCCACGGACTGATGGCGCGGAGCAATCCCATGCCGATATCCCCAAAGCCGGCTTCAGGATTCACAATCCACTGTAAAATAGCGGGACGATGCTGCACATATTGCGACAGATCCGCTTTAAACGTCACATATACTGTACCCGCACGCGACATCACCCCTTCCAAAGGCAAATTCAGCTGCTCAACGATTTTTGAACGCGCGCCATCCATGCCCACTAAATATTTGGCGCGCAGGCTAAATTCCTGACCCGTAATTTGATTGATAAAAGCTGCCGTTACACCATCGTCATCTTGGGTATGCGACAAATACTCAGTATTAAAATGATAAATCGCGCCGCGCTCACCGGCATTCTTTACCAGCAATGCTTCCATTTTCGGCTGAATCAAATCAACCAAAGGGCATGGACTGCCCTGCACATAATCGCCATGGCGTTCATCGCCTGTTCCCCACGCGCTCATGCGGGCAATTTCTTCGCCAACAAGGCTGGTAGTGATCAAGCTTTCCCCCATATCTTGCCACGGCGTCGCAATGCCTTTGACTTGTTCTTCTACACCTAAATCGCGCAGCACTTCCATCGCGCGCTGATTGGTAATATGCGCGCGCGGGCTATTGGCGAGCCAATTAAATTGCGTAAAGAGTTGCACTTTAATGCCATAGTTCGCCAAAGCCAAACCTAAAGTAGAGCCCGCAGGCCCAGTCCCCACAATTAAAACGTCCGTATCGTATTGCTTCGGCATATCAAGCTCCGCATTTGAATTACTGTATAGCTTTGGCCTGAATGCCAAAAGCGCTGCTAAGCAGTTTAAAAAAGTTTGGAGCTGCGCCCTACACCAAGACCTCTAAACGATAGTTGCATATTTTTTTTGTCTGCTTGAATACATACTCATTTGAATTTGACGCCGATTTTGGCTGCAGGTTCTTTTTAATTTTTCAACGGTCATACGCTATGGAATTGCGCCATTTAAAATATTTTGCAGCAGTTGCAGAACACGGCAGTTTTACCAAAGCAGCAGAACAGCTGTTTACCGCTCAGCCGTCCCTGAGTCAGCAAATTAAGGATTTGGAAGCAGAGGTTGGCGTACCGCTGATTGACCGCTCCAGCAAGCAAATCAAACTGACTGATGAAGGGCTGGCTTTTTTAAAGCATGCTTTAAATGCGATTGAAAGCGCCAACTTAGCAGCGGCCGCAGCGCAGCAGGTGGCGCATCAAAAGAAAAATCAAATTCATATTGGTTTTTTAAATGTGGCAGAATTAAAAATCATGCCGCTGATTTTAGAAAAGCTGAAAAAGCAGCTTCCCAATATCAGTATTCATATTCAAAGCCTGACCTGCTTAGAACAGATTCACAAACTGAAAAGATCTGAGCTGGACATCAGCTTTACCCGTTTTGCACTGCAGCATGACGACTATGACAATATTCAGCTGATGACCGAGAAAATCTATTTAGTGGCGTCTAAAAAACTGCACAGCAGCGGCCATACGGTAACGCGCAACTATTTAAGCAAGCAGAACATCATTATGTGCGAACAAAGCGCTTCCCCGGTATTTTATGAAAATATTCATCAAATCATTGCGCTGGAACAGCTGCCGCAGCGGCAGATGCATTGGGTCACCAATGTGCTGCAGCATATCAATCTGATTAATATGGGCATGGGCTACAGCTTTGCGCCAGAATACCTGCTGAAGTTTTTAAGTGAGGATGTGCAGACCGTCGCAACCGACTTTGAAATCACGCCGCTGCATCTGTATGCCAGTTTCAGAAAAAATTCCAGCCATCAAGCCTTGCAGATGATTTGCCGGGAATTAAAAGCCGCAGCAATACACTAAAAATCATACAAGGAGCCATTGCCCCTTGTATAATGGGAATCCATTGTTTAATTAGCGGTCATCAACTGATTAATCTCATCCGCCAAAGCCGGAATATTATTAGAAAAGACCGTTGAATGGGTTTCACCCGCGAAAGGCTCCAGCCGGACATCTGTACCCAATCCATCCATATTGACCGCCAAATCCGTCGTAATATCCACTGGAACCGTCGTATCCGCCTCGCCCTGATAAATCACGACAGGCTTATCTAATTTGACCATTCCCGGTGTATTATCATTCAGATATTGCCCAATATCCTGATCAGTTAAGAAATTTGGCTGCAATACAGTATAAGTGAAGAATTTTGAATAGTCTGTGCCCATATATTGCTGCATGTCTGCGGCGAATTTTATCCCCAGCTCGGGTGAGCAGATGCTTTCCGCCAATGCAGCGATAGGAGCTTTTGCCGGCAGAAAAGACTGCGTGTATTGAAATGCAGGGGTTTCAGCTTTAATGCCTGAACTGACAATTGCCGCATAGGCATAGGCTGTCGCTGCAATGCCAATGGCCTGGCCAAATGCGGCGGCATCACCCGCGCTTAAAGCTGCTGCCGCTTTGTTTTGCGCCGTATTTAGATCCTCGTCCAGTGTTTCTGCTAAATAAGAAGCAGGTGCAATGGCTACAGTGCCTTTAAAATTATAGCCCAGCAGCGCTTGCTGGTACTGAGCCGCCGCCAAGGCCGCATGACCGCCCTGAGACCAGCCAATCACACTCCAGTTTTTAGATAAATTTCCATACTGATCATGCGCAGCTTTTACCGCTGACAGAATAGATGTTGCTGCGCTTTCCAGATTCAGATAAGGGTGCGGTACTGCAGTATTGCCCAAGCCTTCATAATCGGGAGCAACAACAGCATACCCTTTAGCTAATAAAGCTTTCACCAAAGCCTTTTCAGAGCCCGCTAAAACATTCTGAGATGGCGCGCATCGGTCAGCAGCGCCTGTTGTGCCATGCGCCCAAACCACAACAGGCCAGCCGCCTGAGGGTGCAGCGCCAGCAGGAATAAAAATTAATGTTGTTGCATTAATCTCCTTGCCTGCAACACTTTGCATTTTATAAGTCAAAATTTCATGTTTCGCCGCCAATGCAGACACATCGGGATCCACTGCATAAGCATTTATATTAGAAGACCATATATTCCAGTCCTCGTTATCTCCACTGCCGCACGCCGTTAAAAATAAGGCTGAAGAATATGCAGCCGCCAACAAACTTTGTTTAAGCATCTGATTCATTTTTCATGTCCCTTTCTTGTTATTCGCCGGAATCTCATCACGAGATTTAAATAATTAAGCATAAAAAAAGCACCTCAATTAGGTGCTTTTCGTAAGATAGGTCAATAAATTATTTAATTTTTGTAAATTGCGTCACACTTTATTGTGTGCATATTTCATAAAACTGCAAAGAAAATGCCGATAAAGATAATAAGCCCAATCCAGCGGTTATGGCGGAAAGCCCAAAAACAGCGCTGCGGATCGCGGTCACGGGTTTTGGTCCATTGATAGATAAAATCAGCAGCAACAGCCAGTAAAGCCAGCAAACCAAATGGCATCAGCAATTGTTCTAAATACAGCGCCGAACCAATCAGTACAATACTTAAAGCCTGCAGTGCCGAAATAATTTCAATATCATATTTACCAAACAAGATCGCTGTAGATTTGACGCCAATCTTTAAATCATATTCGCGGTCGGTAATGGCATATTGTGTATCATACGCGACTGTCCATGCGAGATTTCCAAAATACAGCAGCCAGCAAGTGACATCCAAAGGATGACCAACCGCTGTATAAGCCATAGGAATGGACCATGAAAATGCAGCACCCAAAAATACTTGCGGCAAATGGGTATAGCGCTTCATAAAAGGATAGATAAAAGCCAAAATCAGCGCACCGAAAGAACAGTAAAACGTTTCAATCGGCAAAAAGAACAGCATGCATGCACTGGCAGCGACCAAAAACAGAAAAACATAAACTGCTTCTTGAGCCGAAATTATGCCAGTTGCCAATGGGCGAGTCTTAGTTCGCTCTACATGCGCATCTACTTTACGGTCTGCAAAATCATTAATCGCACAGCCTGCAGCACGCATGAAAATTGTACCCAGAATCATTGGTATCAAAATAGACAAACTTGGTGTGCCTGAATTTGCCAGCCAAAGCGCCCACATGGTTGGCCAAAAAACCAATTCTGTACCAATAGGCTTATCAAACCGGCAAAGATAATAATATGCTTCTAAACGTTCACGCCAAGTAATTTGATGCGCAGCTGTCATGACTGTCCTTAACCTGCAGAGTGTTGCTTTTGCAAATACTGTTCAAAACTTTGCAAAAAAGTTTCCTGTACAATGAATTTGCAGCCATGCCAAGTATAACAGCTCTGCCGTGTCCAGCCATCTTCAAGCCAAATCACACGGCGTTCACAGGCTGGATTTGTCCGCTGAAACAAAAAAAAGCCTATCGGTTTAGTGCCAATATGCTTAAATATCCGCGCGCGCTGCTGCAAGCTCAAAATCGGAAAAATGCTTTTGGCTTTCACCCAAGGCTGTTCTTCACAGCCGTATAAATAGCTTTCACGCACCCAGGATGTGTGCTGATAAGGCATTTTCATCCATTTTGCATCTATAAAGTTTAGACGCTGAAAATGTTCTTTTACCGGCTGAACCATAAATTTTCCATCTGCTAAATCAGTCAGCTGCTGGGTCAATGAACCTGACGCATACAGCCATGATCTCAGTTCAGCGGGAATATGCTGCATAACTCTACCTGTAAAATATCTGTTTAACGCTTTTTTGTTGGCGCATCATTGAACATGGTTAATTCAATCATTAACAATTGTCTGTTTTTGCAATCACTTCAAATTTGCCGCTGGGCATTTTTTGTAAAATCAATCCTTCACTGCTCAAATAAAAACTTTGAGGATAATCATATTGCAAAGCCAGTTCAGGATTTTTTAATGCCACAAATTGCGCCTGCTTATAGCCTTCAGGAGTACGGCCGACTTCTATATAAGTCACTTCTGAAAAATTCAGCTTGAAGCCTTTTGCATGATCCTTTGGGTCATTCCAAGGGAAAAACCCTATATGCTTTTTACGCTGCGCCATAAATTTGTATGCCATATCTGAAACGTATCAATGCATGATACAAAAAAACCCGCACAAGGCGGGTTTTTTTTACAGTTGTGACTCTAGGTCTAAAGACCGGAAGAATTACAAGCTGTAGTACATGTCGAATTCAACAGGGTGAGTTGTTGTATTTAAACGGCGAACATCTTCACGTTTAAGTTCAACATAAGCGCCCAGCATTTCTTTAGTGAACACGCCGCCTTTAAGAAGGAATTCGTTGTCCGCTTCAAGAGCATCAAGCGCCATTTCCAAGCTGTGAGCAACTGTTGGGATTTTAGCTTCTTCTTCAGGAGGGAGATCGTACAAGTTTTTGTCTGCAGCTTCACCTGGATGAATCTTGTTTTGGATACCGTCAAGACCAGCCATCAGCAATGCAGCGAAACCTAAGTACGGGTTCATCATTGGATCAGGGAAACGCGCTTCGATACGCTTGCCTTTCGGGCTAGATACGTAAGGAATACGGATAGAAGCAGAACGGTTGCGCGCTGAGTAAGCAAGCATGATCGGCGCTTCAAAGTGCGGCACTAAACGCTTGTACGAGTTTGTAGAAGGGTTCGTAATTGCGTTCAATGCACGAGCGTGCTTGATTACACCGCCGATGAAGTACAATGCCATTTCAGAAAGGCCTGCATATTCGTCACCAGCAAACAAGTTCTTGCCGTCTTTAGAGATCGACATATGAACGTGCATACCTGAACCGTTATCGCCAACCATTGGCTTAGGCATGAAAGTCGCAGTTTTTGCATATTGGTGAGCAACGTTCCAAACAGCATATTTGAACTGTTGAACTTCGTCAGCTTTGCGAACCATAGTGTTGAAGCTTACGCCGATTTCTAATTGGCAAGATGCAACTTCATGGTGATGAACTTCTACACGGCCTGGGCCCATGATGTCTTCAATTTTTGCACACATGTCTGCACGCATATCTTGTGAAGAATCAACTGGTGGAACTGGGAAGTAGCCGCCTTTAACGCGTGGACGGTGGCCAGAGTTGCCTGCTTCATAGTCTTTACCAGTAGACCAAGCCGCTTCTTCAGCAATCAATGTGTGGCGCGCGCCAGACATATCGATGTCCCATTTTACTTCGTCAAATACGAAGAATTCTGGTTCTGGGCCAAAGAATGCTGTATCACCGATACCTGTAGATTTCAGGTATTCTTCTGCACGGCGAGCGATCGAGCGCGGGTCACGGTCATAGCCTTGACCAGTAGATGGCTCAATTACGTCACAAGTTACAACAACTGTTGCTTCAGCGAAGAACGGGTCCAGGAAGCAAGTTTCTGCATCTGGACGTAAAATCATGTCAGATGCTTCGATGCCTTTCCAGCCGGCAATTGAAGAACCGTCAAACATTTTGCCGTCTTCAAATGTGTCTTCGTCGATTGTATCAGCAGGGTAAGTTACGTGCTGCTCTTTACCCTTAGTGTCAGTAAAGCGAAAATCGACCCATTTTGCGCCACTTTCTTGGATGAGTTGAAGGACCTTGTTCGCCATGCTCATTTTGCTCCGATGTTTTTTTGTTGCACTTGCTAAGTGCGTGTTAGCAGTTGGCAGTTATAAAGCAATTACCGTACCAACTTTTAAAAACAAAGATAATATATTGAATTCCTTATCAGAATTAAAGATTACGCTGCTTTGCTTTGTGTCTATTATACTGAGTGCCAAAGTAAATGCACCATATTCAAACACTCTCATTTAATTTTGTTCAAAAAGCGCCACAACATGTTCCAATTTGGTGCAATCATGCATATCCGCTTATTCCTGCGCCTTTTACGCTGCGGTATTTCCGCATGCATGCATTTAAATTGCCTGAATAAAACCAATACTCATCTTTTTGTTTAATCTTCAATACTTAAAGCATCTTATTTAATATTTTTAAGCCTTCAAACCCCAGCTCCTGGCAGATTTGGCGCTATAAATTCAGCCATTCAAATCATCCAAGGCTGAAGCTGTTTTTTTTCGGCAAAATAATGCTGAAAAAATACGCAGGCAAAAAATGCACCATTTGAGTGAATATTTCTTTCGAGCAGTGTTTTATTCAAATTCTGCGCAGCAGCAATTCATTTTGCTGCTCAACAATTATTCCCCAACGGTTAACTGCAATCCATACAATGATTTCAGCATCTTCTCTAAATTGTGAGCTGCTCGCAGGACAGCAATTGCATGTTAGACATGAATGACTGCCGCATCCATTTAAGCGGCTGCCTACTTGAACAGCGGCGTTAATCAGCGGCTATTGAATATCACTAAAAACCTAATAGCGATATCGGCACAATCCACGAGGCCACGTTCCTGTTCATCGAAATAGTTCAGCCGAAAATGATTATTTTTTGCTATGATGACTTGCGCTCCATTTTCCTGATTTATTTATCTTTATATAAATAATCAATGCTGCATTTCTCCTGCAAGGAAAACTGTGGGCCGCTTTGGACTAATCAAGCACAGTTAAGTGCGTAATTTCAATAGGTTAAGCTCATGCTTTTAATGATCGAAAAGAAAGATAAAAATTCCTGTTAATTCTTTATAGTTCCCAAAGCCTTTATAACTCAATGATTAAAATTAAAATAAGTCCTTATTAGTTCTCCATAGTTCTTTATAATCCGCACGAAAAACGGGTAAGATCACGGGTAATGCAAACCTTACCCGCCCGTTACCCGTTATGGCCACAATAAAACTGACAGATGCAAAAATAAAAACACTGAAGCCACAAGATAAGGTTTATCGAATTTTAGATGCAGACCGACTCTATATTGAGGTGCGCCCAACTGGTGTAAAAGTATGGCGTTTTAAGTTTGTGTTCAATGGCAAAGAGTCATCTATGAGTCTTGGTGAATACCCTGCCATTGGTCTTGCGGATGCACGCCTATTGCGCGAAGAAATGAGAGCTAAAATCGCAAAAGGCATTCACCCGGTAGAAGATCGCAGACAGGCCAAGCAAGCTATAGATGATAAGCTCACAAATACTTTTAAAGTCATTGCACAAGAATATGCAAAAGAGCGCTTAAAGACAAAATCAGAAAGGTATGCAGAACAATTTCAGGTTTCTTTAGAAAAAGATATTTTGCCGATTATTGGCAATAAGGATGTTAGAAACGTAACATCTGCTGATGTGCTTACAATTATTAAAAATACAATGAAGCGTGTTCGCTCTCAAAAAAATCGCGGTACCGGCGAAGTAACGGCTATTCAGAACAGAAAATTTATTGGTGCTGTAATGCGCTATGCAATTGCAACACTTAGAGCGGAAAATGATCCTACGTATGCTGTCCGTGATGTTGTAGCTCGACCTGAAGTTACACATGCTAAATCACTGAGCAAAGAAGAACGCGCTCAGGTACGCACGAGATTGGAAAATTATGGTGGCGCAGAGACAGTTAAGAATGCTGGGTTTATGTTGCTATATACAATGCTTAGAACGATCGAAATTAGAAGAATGGAATGGTCATGGGTCGATTTCGACGAACGTGTAGTGAATTTCCCTAAAACCGCAATGAAGAAAAGCCGTGCTCATATTTTACCAATCTCCGACCAAGTCTATGACATTTTAAAAACTCAGTATGACAACTCTAGGAATAAAAAATATGTATTCCCTGCAGTGTATAAAAGCGATGGCATGCTCAATCAAATGACGTTGAACAGGATGCTTGAAAACTTAGGGCTCAATGATGTTTCTGCCCATGATTTTCGCGCCACCGCATCAACACTACTAAATGAATTGGGTTATGAAGAAAAATGGATTGAGGCGCAATTAGCGCACGCTGACGACAACAAAACAAGGGCCTCATATAATCATGCGAAATATCTAATTGATCGTCGAAAGATGATGCAAGATTGGGCAAATATTGTAGATAGCTGGAGCACATAAATTATGAAAGTATCAGATCTAACACCTAATCAACTACCTACCACACTTGCAAAAGCAATGAGAGTGAAATCAACGCCAGTCATTGATTGGGAGCTGTGTGGAAAGTTAATCGAAAAAGAAAAAATTAGCTTGGTGCGTTCGTACTCAAGATGGACTGCATTTTATGTTGGCCCACGCACTGGTAGTCGAGAAGCTGAACAAGTTGGTGATAGTGCTATTGAAGCTGTGGTGAAGTGCTTTATTGAAAAGAAATTAGGAAGTGAGGTTTAAAATAACAACATGAAGTTAAAGTCGCCATTGTTTTGGGTTTATCTTGCAGTAAATTTATATTTAATCAGTATGCTTGTTTTTGTAAGTGTCCAGTTTTTTGGTGGATCTGATATTGGAAAAATATCTGCATTTGGAAGTGTTCTTGGGGGTGTTGGAGCATTTTTTGCAGGCTTTGTGGCAATTTATCTGTTTAATGATTGGCGTAAACCAGCCAAGTTTGAGCTTGAAAAGAAAATAATATATGAAATTCAGGAAATATTAAGAGAAAAATATTCTATTCTTAATTTCTTAAATAATGAGATTTTACGAAGATGCAATAATCCAGAATTATTTGATCAAATGCCCATCAGTAAAGATTATTATCCTGATTTCAATATAGCATTTGTTGCATCTGAATTGGTATTCAGGTTTGAAGAATATTCTAAGTTTAATGATGATAATGAACTTAAGCTTAATTATTTGAATTTTGTAGAACTGTTAAAATCTTATCATTATTATTTCCCGGAGATTTTAAGTGAAAATGAAGATGGAAATAGCAATGTTATAAATTACAAATGCAATATAGAATTTATAAATAAAAATGCCTTTTATTTTAAATATCCAGATATAAACCAAAAACAACCAGAACAATTAAGTGCAGAAGTTAGCTCTATTATTCATATGCTTTACGATAGCTATCAGCAGTTAACATCTAAATTATTAGAATTATTAAACCCTGAAAGTCATAAAAAAGCCCTCACTTAGAGGGCTTTCTCAATTCACACACTGCACACATACAGTAACATGCACCCTTGTCGAAATCGAATGTGCTGTGCAGCCTGAAAGCGGAATGCACAGCATTAAAATGGCTAGCCTCACGCTGACCACTTTATATATGCATTGGCCAGCTTCACATCATAGTTATTCTTCGCATAACCACTTCCATTATAGCCACGCGCAAATGCCTTCCAATCTTTGTTCTTTAATGCATTGACTAGGCCATTCACTTTGATGTAACGGCACATTGCATCCAGCTGTGAA
>NZ_JAPEQW010000127.1:0-647 GCF_026168575.1 Acinetobacter entericus | reverse complement strand
TTGAGAAATCAGATATTTCCCTGAAAACAGCAATCAAGGGTAATCATCAGGGCCTGTTTGAACCTCGCATCTCAACAGGCGGCAATTTTGGAAATCAAACTCAGTCGTCAACTCGAATGTCTGAAATTCAAGAATTAATCACACAAGAGGAGCAAGGCAATGCAACTTACGGCTTCTAATCAAAACCTTGGCCCAATTAACTCAGCACAACTGGTTGGTGTTTTTAAAGCAATTGCACCGCGTTCATTTGAAAAAACTTTTGACGGCATTGCTACAGCACAGATCAACACAGCAATGAAAATCTGCATTGATGGCCTAACTCATGATCAAGTTAATTTTGGCCTATCTCAAGTTCGTGATAATGGCTTTTGTCCAGATCCAGCCATGTTCCGCAAGTGGTGCTTAGGAATCACTGGCTTTGGCACGGACCAACAGCGCCTACAGGATTCATTCAAGGGTAAGCATGCAGCATTAGCGAATATCTTGAAGTGGCGCAAGGACTCCAAGCAAGCGATTACCAATGCAGAAAAAGATGCGTATGACCGCTGTTATGAAATGTTTGAAGAAATCAATTGGGCGAAAAATGCAGATCGAGCGATGTATTTGGCTTATGAGGCATTCAAAGACAATTACGCTGATGTGATTCA
>NZ_JAPEQW010000126.1:0-663 GCF_026168575.1 Acinetobacter entericus | reverse complement strand
TTTCATCCATAACAATAAGGCGTTATATGGTGTTGAGGCGATTTGTAGGATTTTACCGATCTCAGCTTCTACCTATTATCGAACACTAGATATTGCTGAAAACCCAGAACATCGAGCAAAGCGAGATCTACATGATTTGCATCATGCTGAACAAATTAAACGAATTTGGAAAGAAAGTTCAGGTCGATATGGTGTACGTAAAGTTTGGCAACAACTGAAACTTGAAGGTTATGTTATTGCACGCTGTACAGTGGTTCGCTTGATGAAGAAGCTAGCTATACAGGGTGTTTGGCGTGGGAAGAATAAATACACCACCCGTAGCCGAGATGATCAAAAAAGAGCGGATGATTTAGTGAAACGTAATTTTACTGCTGATTATCCTGACCCTTGCGAAGCAGTGCTTCTCAGGTCGGTGACTTCACGTATATTCAAACTCATTCAGGCTGGGTCTATACCGCCTTTATTATTGATGTGTTCTCACGAGCGATTGTTGGATGGAAAGTATCAACACGTATGAATACAGACATGGTGCTCGATGCACTAGAGCAAGCATTGCATGACCGAGGTATACCTAAGAATGTGATTCATCATTCAGATAGAGGTGTTCAATATCTTTCAATTCGCTATACCAATCGTTTAGAAGCAGCAAATTTACGAGCATCA
>NZ_JAPEQW010000124.1:0-685 GCF_026168575.1 Acinetobacter entericus | reverse complement strand
CAACCCACCACCACGGTGGGTTTTCTTTTGTCTATTAAAACATAAAAAATAAGTTTTCTAAAAATTAAAATAACATTTCTTATATTTTATCTTGACATAAAAACTAAGTTTTCTTATATTTATCCCACGGACAACAAAAAGCCCCGGCAACTTGCGGAAACCGGGGCTGTTTAAAGCGAGGTCATTATGACACAACACGAAATCAAAAACCGCTGGACTGGCGAAGTCCTTTTCACTTGCGACACCCCAGAAGGCATGGAATCAGGAATGATTGCGCGTCATGCGGTAGAGACTGCAATTACCCAGGACGCGGATCTTCGGGGCGCGAATCTTCGGGGCGCGAATCTTCTGGGCGCGAATCTTCGGGGCGCGAATCTTCGGGGTGCGAATCTTGAGGGCGCGGATCTTGAGGACGCGGATCTTCGGGACGCGAATCTTCGGGGCGCGGATCTTCGGGGTGCGAATCTTGAGGGCGCGAATCTTCGGGGCGCGAAACATGCACCACTGATTATTACTGGTTTGTACTGGCCTATCCACATCGGCGGCACAGGAATGATGCGAATTGGCTGCCAAGAACACTCAATTGAGCGCTGGAAAGGATTCAGTGATGAATTGATAAGCCGCATGGATGGTTATGCACTGGAATTTTGGAATCAGCATAAAGCAATGCTTTTGAATATCTGCG
>NZ_JAPEQW010000123.1:0-685 GCF_026168575.1 Acinetobacter entericus | reverse complement strand
GTAATCCGCGGTTCAGCTCTTCTTGCGTTGAACGGTGATGCTGGCCAATACGGCGAAGAAGCTGTAGTTGCTCTAGTTGAAGCGCTTGACACTTACATCCCAGAACCAGAACGCGCAATCGACAAGCCATTCTTGATGCCTATCGAAGACGTATTCTCAATTTCAGGCCGCGGTACAGTAGTAACTGGCCGTGTTGAAGCTGGTATCGTGAAAGTAGGCGAAGAAGTTGAAATCGTTGGTATCAAAGATACAGTTAAAACAACTGTAACTGGCGTAGAAATGTTCCGCAAACTTCTAGACGAAGGCCGTGCGGGCGAGAACTGTGGTGTCCTTCTGCGTGGTACTAAGCGTGAAGACGTTCAGCGTGGTCAAGTATTGGCTAAGCCAGGCGCGATCAAGCCGCATACTAAATTTGACGCAGAAGTATACGTGCTTTCTAAAGAAGAAGGCGGCCGTCATACTCCATTCCTTAACGGTTACCGTCCACAGTTCTACTTCCGTACAACTGACGTAACTGGCGCGATTCAATTGAAAGAAGGCGTTGAAATGGTTATGCCTGGTGACAACGTAGAAATGTCAGTAGAGCTTATCCACCCGATCGCTATGGACGCTGGCTTACGCTTCGCGATCCGTGAAGGCGGCCGTACAGTTGGTGCTGGTGTAGTGGCTAAAGTTACTGCATAAT
>NZ_JAPEQW010000122.1:0-691 GCF_026168575.1 Acinetobacter entericus | reverse complement strand
ATGCAGCGTGACGCTCACAAATCGTGACTTCCCATTGCTGCGCCAAGCTCATTGTTGATGAACGGCCAGCATCATCAGATTTTCGGACACGGCGATAATAAATCTGAGCATTTGGAGTAACCTGTGAAAGCTCAGTAACTTTGGCTGAATTGGCTGGCGTATAGATCTTTTTGAAGTCTGCAATTTCTTTCAGCTTTTCATAAATTTCATTACGAACAGCAAAGAAGTTCTCTTCATCCGTCATTTGTTAAATGCTCCACAATTAAATCCATCACTTCTTTCTCATCAGCTTCAGTCAATCCAAGGAATGGCCGGCGCGGCATATTTACTTTGTAAGCCTTGCCCATACTTTCCTGCATAAAATTGGAACGCGCCTTACGTACGAAANAATTAAATCCATCACTTCTTTCTCATCAGCTTCAGTCAATCCAAGGAATGGCCGGCGCGGCATATTTACTTTGTAAGCCTTGCCCATACTTTCCTGCATAAAATTGGAACGCGCCTTACGTACGAAAGTATTGCCAACCAAACCGGTGCGCTGGTTCTGCCGAAAATACGTCCGGCGCATACGTGCTTCATAATGAATTTCACCGCCAAAATGGTGAATAGCGCCATATTCAACATCAGTCCCGATTTCTACTCCATTCTGCAGAACGTTATGGGTAATGGAATTCATAAGCCGCGAGGTATC
>NZ_JAPEQW010000121.1:0-691 GCF_026168575.1 Acinetobacter entericus | reverse complement strand
TCGGCATGCATCACCATACCCAGCGTGTTCGGTAGTTCTACCCATTCATAGGCATCGGCATAGACTGCCAGATACCACTCGCTGATCTGCTGCGGGTCTACAGCAGTTAATAAGGCAAAATTTCCAGTCACCATCAAACGCTGGATATGATGTGCATAGGCATGCTGAAAAGTATTACGGAAACACTCAGCCATACAGTTCATCCGAGTACGGCCAGTCCAGTAAAATTGTGGCAATGGTGCTGAGTGCTGCAGTGCATTGCGGCTGGCATATTCTGGCATGTACAGCCAGTAAATTCCGCGAACATATTCGCGCCAGCCGAGAATTTGTCGGATAAAACCTTCCACTGCATTCAGTGGTGCATGACCGGCATGGTATGCAGCTTCTGCCGCATCACAGACTTCTTTAGGTAGTAGCAGACCACAGTTCAGATAAGGTGAGAGCAGGCTGTGAAACAGCATGTCTGAGTCTTGAACCATGGCATCTTGATAATCGCCAAAATGTGGCAAACTGTGGGTAATGAAATGCTCCAGTGCAAGCAGAGCATTGCTACGTGTGGTGCCCCAGCGGAAGTTGTCAAGGCTGCCAGAGTGACGGGAAAATTCACGTTCAACTAATTCAAGCACGTCCAGATCAATCTGATCGTGTTCAAAGTGAAGTGGTGCAGGCAAAGGGGGATTGCCAGCCCAGG
>NZ_JAPEQW010000120.1:0-697 GCF_026168575.1 Acinetobacter entericus | reverse complement strand
TAAGTATTGCTTTGGCTATATGCACTGAGTTGGCAGAGCAATTCAGGTTTGGCTTAGTAGATTTGGAACGAGGTGAGCATGATCACAATTGAATTTAGATTATGTGGTTTTGGTTTAAAGCGTCGTTGGGAGTTTGGCGATCCAAGACGTTCACCAATAGTTGTTCTTGAATTAGGCCTTTTAAAAATCTGCAAAATGCGTGGTGACAGCAAATTTGTCGAGTTTATGCGTGGGTATTGCGACAACAGTGAATTTGGGTGGCATCCAAAGGTTCGGTTGGCGCGGAGAAAGGCTGAGAAAAAAGCTCAAGCGCAAGCAGATAAAAATTGGAAAGAACGTCATAACTGGTTGCTAGAACACGCAAACAATGCAGAGCGCAAGGCCTCAAAACTGCAAACTGAAAAATCAGCATTACTCAAAACAATTGAGCTAAAGCGAGAAGACAGTGTCAAGCATCTCACTCGCTGAATATCACGCTCAATATGCACCCAAGACTAAAACCAAGTCTGGGCGCAGCAAATACAACGCACAGCGCATTGAAAAGGATGGAATGAAGTTCGATAGCGTCAAGGAGTGCAAGCGCTATATCGAGCTTACAGCGCAAATGCAGCGGGGTGAAATTACAGAGCTTAAGTGTCAGGTCAAATTTGTCTTGGCACCCAAAGTGAAGTTAGAGGGAGAAAAAAGGGCAAAACCT
>NZ_JAPEQW010000119.1:0-713 GCF_026168575.1 Acinetobacter entericus | reverse complement strand
GGCTTTGTTGCATAAAGGCTTTAAAGATAGAGTTTCCCTAAGCAACTCAAATTTAAGTGACAACTTGGGTATGAGGGCGACCTAATTCTGTGAATTTGTTCAAGACAGCTGCGCGTGCATGAATCTCATTCACCTGACTAGGAAAACTCCTTGCTGTTAATTTATCGCCTAATAATTTGATGCAATGCATCTTGGTTTCAACCAAACTTCGACGATGGTAGCCTGACCACTTTTTCCATAGCGTCCTACCTAGATGTTTAACAGTACGAAGTAATTCATTTCGCTCTAGCGAGCTGGTCTTTTTATCTTTCCATGGCTTCGCATCTTTTCTAGGGGGAATCACCGCATGTGCATCTCGATCTGAAATGACTTGTCGGCAGTGCTTTGTGTCATACGCGCCATCGGTATAGACCGAATCAATTCGTTCATCCAAGGGAATTTGAGAAAGTAAATCATCGAGTACTTGCGAATCGCTCACATTATTTGTAGTAAGCTGTACTGCACGTATTTGAAGGGTTTCAGCATCTATAGCAATATGAAGCTTGCGCCATTGATGACGATATTCAGGTCCATGTTTCTTACGTTTCCATTCACCTTCACCTAGAAATCTCAAGCCAGTGGAGTCTACGAGTAGATGTAGCCCATTGCTACTTTTTGAGTAGCTAATCGCAATATCAATATGCTTTTGTCTTCTACAAAGCGTACTGTAATCT
>NZ_JAPEQW010000013.1:0-103922 GCF_026168575.1 Acinetobacter entericus | reverse complement strand
GAGCTTGTTTGAGCCTTTGAGTTTTCCACCCTGGATTTGCCGATGTGAAATGTGGTCTGATGACTTATTAAAGCCGTTTGTGTACCCCATATTCAACGAGATGAGGCATTTGAAGAAGCTTTTAGCGCAATTTGCAAACCAGTAATTGCTCGCCCTTATCCGCGAAATGTTAAAGGTGAATATATTTATAAAGAAATTCATGAAGCATATGTGATGTGGCAAGAAGCCAAAGCTCAAGCGATTCCTGAAGGTTTTGTGCTTATGCCAAAAAATCCGAGCGAAAAAATATTGAAAGCTATTTATGACAATAAAAACTCTACAGCTAATGCATACAGAGCAATAATCAAAGCACAGGAGCAAGGCCATGACAGCTAAAATTTTAGACCCTTGCTGCGGCTCCCGGATGATGCATTTTGATCGTATTAATCCGAATGTTGTTTTTGGGGATATTCGAACAGAAAGTCATATTTTGTGTGATGGGCGTTCTTTAGAAGTTGCACCGGACATTGAGATGGATTTTCGTAATATGCCTTTTAATGACGGCCAATTTAATTTAGTTGTTTTTGATCCACCTCACTTGATTAAAGCAGGCCCTTTAAGTTGGCTGGCACTCAAATATGGAAAGCTTCATGAAAATTGGCGTGATGATATCCGCAAAGGCTTTTCAGAATGCTTCCGTGTGTTGGCCAATGGTGGTGTGCTGATATTTAAATGGAATGAAACTCAAATAAAAGTCAGTGAAATATTGGATCTGACAGATCAAAAGCCAGTGTTCGGGCACATAAGTGGAAAACGCGCTAATACGCACTGGATCACTTTTATGAAGATGGAGTCAGCCGATGACTGAACTATCCCCTGCTGAAATCNTGGAATGAAACTCAAATAAAAGTCAGTGAAATATTGGATCTGACAGATCAAAAGCCAGTGTTCGGGCACATAAGTGGAAAACGCGCTAATACGCACTGGATCACTTTTATGAAGATGGAGTCAGCCGATGACTGAACTATCCCCTGCTGAAATCGAACTTTTAGAAGAATTTCGCGAAGACCTGGCGCCACGGCATGTATCCGGAATGTTTTATACAACAACATTGCCAGCTGAACTTGTCACGCTGTTATACGCGATTATTGATGAAAAATTGGCTGCGGCAGATGGGTTGCCTGCGGCAGTTAGAAAAAGTTTGAAGGAGGTGTCATGATGGTTGCATCAGAATTAAAACCAGAGGAACGCTTAAGCCAGCTTATCTCCTCTGGAACAAGCTTAGTTGGACATACCGACTTTGCAAAAGTAATGGGATTAAAAGCCAATACAGTAAGAGTTTGGGCAACACGCGGCAACGGCCCTATTCAACCGGTGATTATTAATGATGTATATAAATGGCGATTAACTGATATACGAAATCTTCTCAAGATTTAAAACCAGCACCCTAGGGTGCTTTTTTAATGCCTATTCTGGTTTAAAGTATTGTTTTTATCTGCTTACATAGCGCTTACATGGATTCTAAAAACAAAAAACCACTTAGGATTAGTACACCTAAGTGGTTGTTTTATATGGTGGGCCCAGACAGACTTGAACTGTCGACCAACGGATTATGAGTCCGCTGCTCTAACCAACTGAGCTATAGGCCCTATAGGCTGAACTCTTTATATATCAATAAGTTCAAGCGGAAAGAATATTATCGGAGATTATTTTAAAATACAAGCATTTTTAAGACTGCTTGCACATTAAGACAACAATCCCCCAAAAATGGCCAATCTATAGCAAAAAAGTAAACAATAGCCTTTTCAAAAATGAAAAAATTGATGATAAATAAAGCAATAAGCAATCAAGAAAAGAGATAAAAACCGCAGCCAATTGCAGCACTGATACTTTATAAGTATCAGAACATCACACACCAATAACGTTGATTGTTTCAGAAATAAGATCCGCGATTTAAATATAAATCCTGCCGATCTCCAAAATTAGAGATCAAACTGTTCCTGCTTTTTTGATTCTGTATAAAATTCAATCAGCGACCACAGCAACACTAAAGCAAAAATTACTGATGCAAACAAAAAAGCAGTCAAATAAGTCATTTTTCTCAGCCTCTGCAGAATATCTATGACTTAAAAAAGCATCGTACATTTTTCAAGTCCTACGACAAAAGTCTAATAAGAATTAGGCTGTCTGAATAGACATGAGGCTATTTTTTTTAATATTCTTTTTCTATGTTTTAAGACTAATTTTCTATGAATACAAATATAATTATCGTTTTAAAGTCTTAGTCAGCTTCCTGCATCTCTATTAGCAATAAACTATAAAAATGCAAATGTATTTTATTTATCTGCTTTCGCAAATTTCCTATTGACTGTCCTCTGAAACAAGCAGAAATTAGCGCAGATTGCCTTTGCAGAAACTGTAATTTTGTATGTTGAAAAAATTTATCGGTGAAACCTCATTCAAATTGGCTGGCTGGACTTATGAAGTAAAGCCGGATGTGCTTGAAAATAAGCAAGTCATTGTCGGCTTTGAACACACCTCTATGATGGATGCGGTACTGTCTCTAGCCCTCTTCCAAATTTATGACTTAAAAATTCATACCCTTATTAAAAAAGAATTGTTTAAAGGTCCTTTGAAGCCTTTTTTAACGGCGGTTGGCGGCATTCCTGTAGACCGCAAGTCGAGCAAAGATATTGTTTCGCAAATGGTTGAGCATTTTGAAAAAAATGAAAAATTCAATCTGGTGATTGCGCCTGAAGCGACCCGTGCAGAGCGCGGTGAAGCCCGCAAACCCATCCGCACTGGGTTCTGGCATATTGCTAAAGCGGCTGGCGTACCCATTGTTTTAATGTATGCCAACTCTAAAACCAAGCAAGGCGGCATCTTTGGAAAAATTTATCCAACAGAACTCGACTATGACCTCGCTTTGATGAAAAAACTGTATAAAGAAAATGTTGGACTGGACATTATTATTCCAGAACCCAAAAATCAGGCATGATTGTTTAAAAACTCGAAGGCTAGCCCTTTATCAAAAAAAAGGGCTTATGGTAGAATTTGCACAATCTGATAGGCATAAAGCCAATCTACAAGGAGCATATTTCGCATGGCGGGTCATTCCAAGTGGGCTAACACAAAGCATCGTAAAGCAAAACAAGATGCGAGCCGCGCTAAAGTATTCACAAAATTCATTCGTGAAATCGTTACAGCTGCCCGTTTAGGCGGCGGTGATGTTGCGTCTAACCCACGTTTACGTGCTGTCGTTGAGAAAGCCTTAGTTGCAAACATGACACGTGACACCATCAACCGCGCAGTTCAGCGCGGTGTTGGCGGTGAAGAAAATGCTGATTTAAAAGAAGTCACTTACGAAGGTTATGGCGTTGGCGGCGTTGCGGTTATCATTGAAACAATGACTGACAACTTAAACCGTACAGTGCCTGATGTTCGCCATTGTTTCTCTAAAACTGACGGTAACTTAGGTACTGCTGGTTCAGTGGCATATATGTTTACTAAACGCGGTGAAATTACGTTTGAAGATGTGTCTTTAGAAGACAAAATCATGGACGTGGCTTTAGAGGCCGGCGCAGAAGACATTGAAGTGGATGAAGATGAGATTTTAGTCATCACAACACCTGAAACTTTTGGTGAAGTTCAAGATGCGCTCACAGCAGCAGGTTTAAAGTCTGACAATGCTGAAGTAGTAATGAACCCTTCAACTAAAGCCTTGATTTCAGATGTTGATCAAGCGAAAAAAATCGTAAAAATGATTGATATGTTTGAAGATTTAGATGATGTGCAAAACGTTTATACAAACGTTGAATTCACAGAAGAAGTTTTAGCTCAGCTTGATGAGTAATCTTTCAAAAAATTAAAAAACGCGCTCATAGGCGCGTTTTTTTATGCTTGCCTGTAATCAACAGGCTGCAGCTGATAGATGATGCTGATCAGCCGCTGTCTTTTAAGCTTTGCTCAGCAAACCTGTGCAATTAAATACGTTGTATTCCTTAATCACAAAGCTCGAATGCAGTGCTACAACATGTTCAATTTTACCAATGCGCTTGAGCAGGACATCACTGTAATTTTCCATATCCTTCGCAACAACTTCCACAATAAAATCAGCCGACTGCCCCGTGACTAAAAATGCATTTATCACCTCAGGAATGCTTTCCAGTTCTTCTAAAAATTTCGCAAAGGTGTCTGTATCATGCTTACTCAGCGACACCTGCAAAAGCACATGCAGGCTAAACCCCAGCTTTTGATAATTCAGTTCCCGTTTCAGCCCAGAAATCACCCCCGCATCAATAAGATGCTTAATTCGGCGGTGTACAGAACTGACTGAAAGATTGATGCGTTCAGATAATTCATTCAGATTTAAATCTTCATGCGTTAAAATTTCTAAGATTTGCTTATCAAAACGATCCAATTCCATTTTTTCTCCAGTTACTGCCCGCCGCATATGCATGTTTCAATGCATTGAATAAATAACTTTGAACAGCCTATGGGGATTTTCTCCCGATTAAGGCCATTTAAATTATTCTTAAAATGCCGGACAGTTTTTAAAATTTATTTTCATGTATTCTCCATATATAAAAAATATATTTATATTTTGCAAATTATTTTGACTTATTTTTTCTTTTTGATTGCTGTTAACCGTAAAATTTCCTACTTTCAACCCGCTTATCCGTTCTGTGAATTTCATACCTCAAACTGTTGATTTTTTATGCCGCTCATCCGTAAGACATGGCAATCCGATGAATATTTTATTGTTTAAAAATAATTAATTATAAATAGCACAAAACCCCAAAAGAGACTTACATCACATTAAACTGCTGACGGATGCGTCATGCAAATTTTACTTTCCCTTAAAAAGGCTTTAAAAAATTTCAGTTTGAAAAAGAACAATAAATCTTAAAACAATAAGGAATAAATACACATGGCGATCAAGTCTCTTAGCGTTCTGACCTCTAAACTCAGTTCAGCTCTCAGTCCTGCTTTTCAGCTGAATTCATCATCGGCGCAATTAAAGCTGAACAGCACGGCGCTCAGCAGCCTGCTAAATCCTGAAAAAATCAGCAGCACCCTCTCAAACTTATTTAGCGCTGCCAGTGCACCTAAATCCAGCGCAATTGACCTAAGCAGCTTGACCAATTCATTGCCTAAAATCATGGATCTGATGCAAAGCATTCTTTATAATCAAACTTCAGGCAGCAATTCAAATTCACTGAATACGTTGATGCAGACCTTACAGCCCTTGCTTCAATCCTTGAGCGGAACAGGCTCGGCACAGCAAGGCGAATTGCTTCAGGCTTTGCCAGCTGTGATCAGCAGCGTGCAAACGCTGATCAGCAGCTTTAATGGGCAAAGTAATCTGCCAGACAATATTTCATCAGCCTTAACCGCCATTAAACCGCTTTTAAATGTGCTCAGCAGTGTGGCAGCAAATACCGATGCTGCGCAAATCATATCAACATTAAATCAAGTTTTAGAACACGCGCAGCCTTTAATTCAAGCAGCCGGCTCAATCGCTGCTGACCATGCAGACTTAGGGGATATTGCCCAAGGCGCAGCGCAGGCTTTAATGCCTCTGCTGGCGTCAATTGATACAGGCAATACGAATATTGATATGGCCAAGCTGCAGCAAGCGCTTCCAGCGGTGATTGGCAGTGTGACAACTTTGATTTCCACCCTGACCCAGGCCAATCAAGGCAATATTCCTGAAACCATTTCTGGCGTGATTAAGGGCATTAATCCCTTGATTAAAATGTTGGAAAACAGCGACGCCTTAGACAGTATGCAGGCGGATACCGTGCACAAAGTTTATGACGTCTTAAACAGCGTGAAAACTGTTTTAGACTTTGTCAATGATCCTTCATTGCTGACGTTGTCTAAAGATTTAAACCAAGTGATCGATTCACTGAAGCCTGTCATTGCCATGATTGACCAAAAAGGCGATTTCAGCGCGCTGCTGGATCACATTGAAATTCCTGACTTAAGCGGCCTGCTGACCGGCGCCTATAAACCTGAGCTGTTAGCAGGCAGCACGAAAAGCGCATTGGGTGACCTGCTGAATGGAACCGAAAATCATCTTCCCAACATTAGTGACTTGTTTCAGAACACCAGCAGCCTAGGCACGATCAATTTAAGCGATCTCATTACGCAAGCGCCTGCATCGGCTGCAGCCCCAAATACCGCTCAAACTGCGCCGCAAGACTATATGTCATTGCCGAATCCAGCGGTCCAGTTAGATCTTGAACAGGCCGCACACTACATTTGATTACAGCTTACTGCTTTACCGCAAAAAAAACGCACGTTAAAGTGCGTTTTTTTGCGGCGTTGAACGGTTAAACCCCGCGCCAATCCACCCGTGAGTTGCGTTCAGTCTGATAAATACGCAGCACATACTGCCCAAGCGGCAAATCCGTTAAATATGCTTTATAGGCTTTAAAATCTTCAGATAAATTTTCGGAATGCTCTTTTTCCCAAGGTGTTCCAGCAACTTCCAAAATCGGTGCGAGCATTGAACAAACCGCTATATCCGCCAGGCCTAAGCGGTCGCCAACCAAATATCGGCAGCCATGCTGAATGAGCCGCCCATTTAATTCTTCAATAATGCCTTGCATCGCCTCTTTCGAGTGTTCCACCCGGTCAGAGTCTAATTGATACCCTTTCGAGACCAGCGCCTTAATCAAGGGTTTTGAATATTTTTCAAATTGGCGCAAATAGCCCTTCTCACCAATTAAAATATCTAAAGATTCTTCATTTTCTTTCAGCACATGCGACAGCGCCCAGCGGCGCACATGGCGGCCTAATTCAACAGATAGTTCATTGATCTCCAGCGCCTGCTGACGAAGGTCTGCATCCGCACGCAGCAAGGCATGCTCAGGATACTGATCATCCAGATACAGCGCGATTTGGGTGGAATCTGCAATCCACTGCTCCCCATCACGTAAAATAGGCAATTTGTTCTGCCCGGTTTTTAATTGCGCAAAGGCCCGGTGCACACCGGGCATCAAATTATGAGCTGTATATTCCAGTTCTTTGTAATCCAGCAGCCAGCGCGCTTTTTCACAGAAGTGTGATAACGGAAACTGGTATAACGTACGCATAAATGCTCCGAATTTATTGTTTTCCACGACCCAGCATTGCTAAGTATTTTAGTGGGATACTTTAGACATACCGTTTTAGAAAAACAATGGACTTTTTACCTTAAATTAAATATTAAAAGTATTTGCGAATGAATACATTTATACATATTTAGCGCATGAATATATGAAAAGATGATATAAAATTTATAATTTTAGTTTGAAATTAAATAAATTTAATATTTTTCATAATATTAACATATAAAAATACAATACATATTAATCAATAATTCTCTAAAAGACATTTTTTGATATTTAAATCTGAATCCATCATTTAATTTTTCTACACTGAACAGTTAGCGTTTTGATATCTAGTACAGGTGTCATTATGTCTCGTTTAACTGCTGAAAATATTCATATAATCGAAAGCGATCAAGAAGCAATTACGGCTGCCTATCATGTGGCAGATTTTGCTCTGGAAGGCCGCAATGAGCGTGATCAAAACCGTCAGCTTCCCTTTGCCGAAATTGATTTATTTAGTCAAAAAGGCTTAGGCGGCATCCGCATTCCGAAAGCATTCGGCGGCGCGTTTGTTACCAACAAAACACTCGCACAAGTCTTCCGTATTTTAAATAAAGCCGACTCCAGTGTCGGGCAAATTCCGCAAAATCAAATTGCCCTGCTGAACATGATTGACATCATAGGAACAGCTGAGCAAAAAGCCTTTATTTTCAATGAAATTTTAAAAGGGAAGCGCTTGGCCAATGGCGGCCCTGAACGCAATACCAAAGATACAAGAACCTTAAGCACTTTTTTGCAGATCGAAGATGGCAAATATTTTATACACGGTGAAAAATTCTATTCAACAGGCAGCAGTTTTGCGCACTGGCTGACCATCAAAGCCATTCATCCTGAAGGCCATGTGGTTTTAACTATTGTTGACCGCCAATCTCAAGGCCTATCTGTAATTGATAATTGGGATGGTTTTGGACAGCGCACAACGTCAAGCGGCACGGTTAAACTCAATCATGTTGAAGTGGATGCTTTTTTAATTTTTGATGAACGCAAACTGGCGTCGCAGCCGAGTTACCGCGGCGCTTTCTCACAGCTGCTTCAAGTTGCCATTGATGTCGGCATTGCCGAAGCGGCTTTTGCAGATACCGTTGCAGCCGTCAAAAAAGCGCGGCCTATTGCCGATGCGCAGGTGGAAAAAGCCAGTGAAGAGCATTACACCCTGCAGGAAGTCGGCAAATCTGCTGTGCTGCTGGATGCCGCCATCTTGCTGCTGGATGAAGCTGCTGAATATTTAGATGAGCTGGATCTGCTGAAAAATGTCAGTGATGAGCAGGCCGCCAAAGCCTCGATTTTAGTGGCGGAAGCCAAAGTCTATGCCAATGATGCCGCATTGCAGATCTCTGAAAAACTCTTAGAGCTGGGCGGCAGCCGCTCCAGCTTAAATGTGCACAATTTTGACCAGCACTGGCGCAACGCCCGCGTGCATACCCTGCATGACCCAATCCGCTGGAAACTGCATGCTCTAGGCGACTATTACCTGAACCATACCTTGCCCGCCCGCCACGCTTGGATTTAAGGAGAACACGATGACTTCATTTCAAAATATTGTGCCGTTTAAATCGGGTACTGCCTCTGAAACAGCGCATGCGCATATTATTCGCTCTGATGCTGAAGCTTTGGAAATCGCGCAGCGTTTGGCTGAAGAATTCAAACAGACCGCCGTGGCCCGAGATGCACAGCGCATTTTGCCATTTGAGGAAATTGAAGCGTACAGCCAATCTGGCTTATGGGCCATTACCGTGCCGAAAGCATACGGCGGCGCCGATGTTTCCAGCTATACCGTCGCGCAAGTCATTGCGATGATGAGCGGTGCAGACGGTTCAATCGGCCAAATTCCGCAAAACCACTTTTATGCGCTGGAAGTGCTGCGCAATACAGGGACTGAACAGCAGAAACAAAAACTGTATGCGGAAGTGCTGCAAGGCGCACGATTTGGCAATGCCTTAGCGGAATTTAAAACCAAAAGCGCATCTCAAAAACAAACCGTGATTTCACCAAAAGCGGATGGCTATGAGATCAATGGCGAAAAATTCTACTGCACAGGCAGCCTGTTTGCACACCGCATTCCCACATTAGTCAAAGATGCGGAGGGCAATGAATTTTTAGCTTTTCTTCCACGTGACAGCCAAGGCTTAGAACTGGCTGATGACTGGTCTGGCTTTGGGCAGCGCACCACAGGCAGCGGCACAGTAAAGTTTCATCGTGTCCCCGTGGCTGCTGAAGATGTCATTCCATTCGGCACTGCATTCTCTGAACCCACGCTTGTTGGCCCATTTGCGCAGATTATGCATGCCGCGATTGAAACCGGCATAGCCCGCGCCGCTTTTGAAGAAACCCTTGTCCGTGTCCGTCAAGCCCGCCCATGGATTGATTCTGGTGTCGAACATGCCATCGATGACCCGCTGACCAAATTTGAACTTGGACGCATTATTGCCGATGTGCGCGCCAGCGAAGTGTTACTGAAACAAGCCGGACGCTCAATTGATGCTGCCCGCCCTCAGCCAACTGCTGAAAATGTCGCCAAAGCCTCTTTAGATGTGGCCAAAGTCCGCGCGCACAGTTCAGAAACTGCACTCAAGGCATCTTCCAAGCTGATTGAACTGGCAGGCAGCCGCGGCAGCCAGCGTGCAGACGGCTTAGACCGATTTTGGCGCAATGCCCGCGTGCATACCCTGCACGACGCCTCACGCTGGAAATATTACTTTATTGCCAATTATTTATTAAACGGTGTCCTGCCGCCGCGCAGAGGGACATTGTAATGACAAATAATCATACTGCAGATGCACATGCATCAAATCACATCATCCTGAATGCCTTTGACATGAATTGTGCGGGCCATATCAATCATGGCTTGTGGACACATCCACGTGATGAATCGCACCGCTTCAATGAACTCAGCTATTGGACAGACCTTGCCAAGACCTTAGAACAAGGCCTATTTGACGGCTTATTCATTGCGGACATTACCGGCGTGTATGACGTCTATCAAGGCAATATCGACCTGACGTTAAAAGAGTCGATCCAGCTGCCGAGCCATGACCCAAGTACTTTAGTCTCCGCGATGGCAGCCGTGACGGAACATCTCGGCTTTGGCGTCACGGTGAATTTAAGCTATGAAACGCCCTATCAATTTGCAAGGCGCTTGGCCAGTTTGGATCATCTAACCCAAGGCCGCATTGGCTGGAACATTGTCACTGGCTATTTAGACAGCGCCGAACGGCTGATTGGACAAAAAGGCTTAAAAGATCATGACCTGCGCTATGAACAAGCCGAAGAATTTTTAGAACTTTGCTATAAGTTCTGGGAAGGCTCTTGGGAAGATGATGCTGTGCGCAAAGACAAAACCCGGCGGATTTTCTCTGACCCAGCCAAAGTGCATGTCATTCAGCATCAAGGGCAGTTTTACCAAAGCCAGGGCGTGTTTCAGGTGTCGCCTTCTCTCCAGCGGACACCAGTACTGTATCAGGCAGGCGCTTCCCCGCGAGGCCTAGCCTTTGCCACACAGCATGCAGAAGGCATGTTTATCGGCGCAGACAAGCCTGAAAAAATAAAGCAGCAGGTGGATAAAATCCGCACCCAAGCGCAGGAACAAGGCCGTGACCCGCATGCCATCAAGCTGTTTGTCGGCATCAGCGTGGTGACAGCAGAAACCGATGAACTGGCGCAGGAAAAATTGGCTGAATATATCCGCTATGCCAGCCCGGAAGCAGGCCTGGCGCATTTTTCCAGCTCGGTCGGCATGGATCTCAGCAAGTTTTCAGATGATGAAGCGATTCCTTATCAAAAAACCAACAGCATTGCCTCAGTCAACAGCAAATTCAAAGAACAGAAAATCACGCCAAAGGATTTAAAGGCGCAGCTCAAACTCGGCGGGCGCTACCCGCTGATTGTCGGCAGCGGCGCTTCGGTTGCCGAGCAGCTTATTGAGCTATTCGATGAAACGGGCGTCGACGGCTTTAATCTCACCCGCACGGTTGCGCCAGAATCACATCAGGATTTTATCCGTTTGGTCATTCCAGAGCTGCAGCAGCGCGGGCGCTACAAAACTGAATATGCGCATGGCAGCTTGCGCAACAAGCTGTTTCAAAACGGCAACCGCCTGTCTGCTCCGCACCCTGCTGACCAATACCGATTGCACAGCGCAGCGCAAAAGCTGGCGCCGCAATCTGCCGAGCACACTGAATAAACACATTACACAGACTTAAAAATTTCGAGGGAACCTATGGCGCTTAATTCAAAATCCAAACTGACATTGATCGGCGCAATTGCAGCCGCCTTGATTATCGGACTGCTGGTTTGGAATCATCAGAAGAAATCGGTTGCAGATGAATTGGTGATTGGCATCAGTCCATCATTTGCCAAACCGCTGCAGGCAGCTGCAGAAGAAGCTAAACAGCAAGGGCTGAATGTCAAATTAGTGGAATTTTCGGACTGGAATACCCCCAATATTACTTTAAGTCATGGCGATATTGACGCTAACTTTTTCCAGCATCAGCCATTTTTAGACAATGCAAAAAAAGAAACTGATTTTAAAATCAAAGCTTTTGATGTCGGCGCTGCCACGCATGTAGGCCTGTATTCAAAAAAAGTTAAAAGCTTTGACGAACTTCAGCAAAATGCAAAAGTTGTCATTCCGAATGACCCTGTTAACCAAGGCCGCGCCTTGCAGCTGCTGCAGCAAGCTCAGTTGATTACGCTGAAACAGCCGGATAACTTCCTGTCTGGTGTAAATGATATTGCTGAAAACCCGAAAAAACTGCAGTTCATCGAAGTTGAAGGCCCGCAAACTGCCCGCGCTATTGACGATGCCGACTTGGCTTTTGGCTACCCGCATTACTTGCGTCTGGCCAAAACAGCCGATCCGGAAAGCGCATTACTGTTTGACTCTAACACCGATAAGCGTTTTGCCATTTTATTTGCGGTGCGTGACGACTACCAAGACACCAACGGCAAGCTGCGCAAATTTGTTGATATTTACCAAAATTCACCAAAAGTAAAACAGGCGCTGGATGCTGACTTTGGCGCAAAACTTTGGTTCCCAGGCTGGAAATGAGGGTCACATGATGCCAAATTTACTCCGCAAGAACCGTAAAATTTGGACAATCGCCATTGCGGCGGCTGTCCTCGCGCTCAGCCTCATTGCTTACCGCTGGTCAACGCAGCACACGCAGCGCAATACGCTGAAAATCGGCATTAGCCCGCCCTATGCCGAACTGCTGCAAAGTGTCGCGGATGACCTTAAACCGCAAGGCATCCATGTGGAGCTGATTGAATTTTCCGACTGGCAAGCGCCAAATGTTGCCGTGCAAAATGGCGATATTGACGCCAATTTTTTCCAGCAAAGCGTGTTTCTTGCCAATGCAGTGCAGCAAACTGGCTATAAGCTGCATGCTTTTGCAACAGGCAGCGGCAGCCATGTGGGCCTGTATTCCAAACACTATAAAACGCTGGACGCGCTGCCGCAAAAAGCGCGTGTGGTTATTCCAAGCGACCCGGTCAATTCTGCCCGCGCTTTAATTCTATTGAACCGCGCCGGACTGATTCAGCTCAAAGATATCAATAATGAACATTCAACACTTGCAGATATTGCGGCCAACCCGAAACAGCTGCAGTTCCTTGAAGTCGAAGGCCCGCAAACTGCGCTCGCCTATGACGATGCCGATTTAATCTTTGGCTTTCCGCATTACTTGAATATGGCAAAAAAAGCGGACCCGCACAGCGCGCTGTTTTTAGACCCTATTGACAAAAAATACGCGATCCTTTTTGTCACACGCAAAGACTATGCGGATGAAAACCAAAAATTGGCCGCCTTTGTCAGCACCTTTCAAAACTCTGAAAAAGTGAAAGCGATTTTAGACCGCGACTTTGGCAAAGGCATGTGGTTTGAAGGCTGGAAATAAGGAGAATTACGATGGTTAGTTTTGGTGCACATACGGAATTTTCCGTTCCCTATATTAAAATCCGCAACCTGAATAAATATTATACTGTTCAAGGAACACAGGTCCATGCATTGAAGGATATCAATTTAGATATTCCTAAAGGCTCTATTTTCGGCATAATCGGCAAAAGCGGCGCAGGCAAATCCTCCCTGATCCGCACACTGAATGGTTTGGAAAGCGTCAGTGATGGCAGTATTCATATTCACCAGCAAGATTTAGCCCGGCTCAATCACGCAGAGCTGATTCAGCTGCGTCAAAAAACCGGCATGATCTTTCAGCACTTCAACTTAATGTCGGCAAAAACAGTTTATGAAAATGTCGCGCTGCCGTTAAAAGTTGCGTCCTATCCGAAAGATCAAATTGATGCGCGTGTCAATGAAGTGCTCAATTTAGTTGGACTGAGCAATAAAGCCGACAATTACCCGTCACAGCTTTCAGGCGGTCAAAAACAGCGTGTCGGCATTGCCCGCGCGCTGGTGCATCATCCGGAAGTGCTGCTGTGTGATGAAGCAACCTCTGCACTTGACCCGGAAAGCACTTCAGTTGTTTTGTCTTTACTGAAAGAAATTAATCAGACCTTAGGCATTACCATTGTGCTCATCACCCATGAAATGCAGGTGATCCGTGAAATCTGTGATCAAGTCGTGGTGATTGATCACGGTGAAATTGCAGAATCAGGCCAAGTCTGGTCAGTGTTTTCATCACCGCAGCAAAAAATCACGCAGGAATTGCTGAACCTGGAACAGCTGGATCTTCCGATTGATTGTCTGCCGGACATACAGCCAGACAGCACTTACAGCATTTTAAAATTGCGCTATGAATCTGCCGTTGATCAATCCCCCAATTTAAAGACGATTTTTGAACAGTTTGATGCGCCTGTACATTTACTGCAAAGCCATGTCGATACCATTCAAAACTATCTGATTGGTTCATTCATTATTGCTTTGAAGCAAACCGATGCTGATTTCAACGCATTGTCTGCCAAATTAAAACCGTCTATTGCACAGCTGGAGGTGCTGGGTTATGCAAAATCAGCTTATTGATTTATTAGTGACTGGCCTGATCGATACCCTATTAATGGTTGGGTCTTCGGCCATTTTGGCGTTTTTAATTGGCCTGCCGTTGGCTATTCTGCTGGTTATCAGCTCTGAACATGGCATCTACCCATCTAAAGGCATTAACCAAAGCTTAGGATGGATCGTGAACGTAACGCGCTCTGTGCCATTTTTAATTTTAATGGTTGCGCTGATTCCCCTGACCCGCTGGATTGTCGGCACCAGTTATGGCGTTTGGGCCGCCGTTGTGCCGCTGACTTTAGCTGCAACGCCATTCTTTGCCCGCATAGCGGAAGTCAGCCTGCGCGAAGTGGATCATGGCCTGATTGAAGCCGCGCAAGCCATCGGCTGCAACCGCAAGCAAATTATCTGGCATGTGCTGCTGCCGGAAGCGCTGCCGGGCATTGTCGCAGGCTTTACCGTCACCCTCGTCACTATGATTAATTCATCGGCGATTGCAGGCGCCATTGGCGCAGGAGGCTTGGGCGATATTGCCTACCGATATGGCTATCAGCGCTTTGATATGCACATCATGCTGGCGGTAATTGTGGTGCTGGTCATTTTAGTCATGCTGGTGCAGGCTGCCGGAGATACCATTTCCGCACAGCTGGATAAGCGCAAGATTTAAGTCTAACGTATTGGCCTGCTCCCGCAGCTCAACCAAGCCATGACTTTGTCATGGCTTTCATGTAAAATCATCGGCAATTTTTATATAACACTGTGTGAGTCATTTCATGGGTTTTAATTGCGGTATTGTCGGCTTGCCGAACGTTGGTAAATCTACACTTTTCAATGCATTGACTAAAGCTGCGATTGCTGCAGAAAACTTCCCATTCTGTACCATCGAACCAAACACAGGCATCGTGCCTGTACCTGACCCGCGTTTGGATAAACTGACTGCTATTGTTAAACCGCAGCGCGTCATCCCAACCACGATGGAATTCGTAGACATCGCAGGCCTTGTAGCTGGCGCATCTAAAGGCGAAGGCTTGGGCAACCAGTTCCTTGCCAACATCCGTGAAACTGACGCAATTGCTCATGTAGTGCGCTGTTTTGAAGATGAAAACGTGATTCACGTAAATGGCAAAATTGACCCGCTGGACGATATTGCCACCATCAACACAGAACTGGCGCTGGCTGACTTAGATACAATTACTAAAGCAATCACCCGTTTAGCGAAATCTGCCAAAGGCGGCGACAAAGACGCGATTGCAACCAAAGCCGTTTTAGACAAAATCTTGCCTCTACTTGAAGAAGGCAAACCTGCCCGCGCTGCGGACTTAGACGATGATGAACGCAAGCTAGTACGCGGTTTTGGCTTAATGACTTTAAAACCGACAATGTACATTGCCAACGTGGCGGAAGACGGTTTTGAAAACAACCCTCACCTTGATGCTGTGAAAAAGCTAGCAGCTGAAGAAAATGCGATTGTGGTGCCGCTATGCAATCAAATTGAAGCGGAAATTTCATTGCTTGAAGATGAAGACCGTGCTGAATTTTTAGAAGCTTTAGGCATGGAAGAGCCTGGCTTGAACATCGTAATCCGCGCAGGCTATGGCTTACTTGGCCTGCAAACATACTTTACGGCTGGCGTACAGGAAGTCCGCGCTTGGACAGTTAAAATAGGCGCAACGGCACCGCAAGCGGCTGGCGTTATTCACACTGACTTCGAAAAAGGCTTTATCCGCGCTGAATGCATAGCATATGATGACTTTGTGCAGTACAACGGTGAAGCTGGCGCGAAAGAGGCTGGCAAATGGCGCTTAGAAGGCAAAACGTATATCGTTCAAGACGGCGATGTATTGCACTTCCGTTTTAACGTTTAAACCCAATTGGAAAAGCCAGCATTAAGCTGGCTTTTTTATTTGCAAAATTTGCGCATTGCCCATCTTTCATGAACGCTGCTATGTGCAGCATGTGCGCGTCATGCTAGATTCTTTTCTATGTTCTGCGCTATTTTTATTAAAATTCATAAAAAATGATGCTCTTTTATTAATTTTCTGATTGTTGTTTTTTGATCAATACAAGCTTAAACCCTGCTTAAAATCTCAAAAAAACCCACAGTTTCACTGTAGCTGATTGCATTTCAGCAACCGCATTGCAACTGAATCATGAATCAAATTTGCCTAATTTGGAAACAGGCGCTGATGCCTGTTTCCAAAGAATAACAGCAATGAAAAAACTCAGCACAATTCTGACTGCAGTAATCTTCACCATGCTTAGTGCAACAGCATTTGCGTGCCCTAAAGGGACAACCGCTACAGGCGGCACAGGCCCCAATCATAAAGGCGGCACCTGTGTTCCAGCCAAAATGCATGCAGCTAAACCGCATGAAAAAGCTAAAAGCCAGGCCACTAAAGAACACGCCAATATGATGAAGCCTGCAGAGCAAAATATGCACAATGCCAATATGAAAATGAACAAGCCAGCAACAGATATGAATAAAACCCATACCGAGATGAATAAGCCCAAACCATAAGGTTAAAAAAGCCGGTTCAATAAACCGGCTTTTTTATCATTCAACTTTTTAAATTAAGAGATGTTCACAATTTTGGCATCCATCAATGCCCGCTGCCTCCTTGCCTCTCCCAGCATGCGCTGTTCTATCTCTTTTCTGAAGCCCAGCATAAACACCACTTCCGCTAACACAAATAACGGTCCGATGGCTAAGCCAATCACATCATCCATAAAGGCTGGTTTTTTCTTTTCATAAAAATGACCAATAAATTGGATAACCCAGCCCACAAAAAATATGCCTAAGCTGGCACCTAGCCATGCACCCATACTCCATTGCGCAATCATATGCGACAGCGGGTAAGACACGGCAAAGATCAACAGCATGAGGAAACCAAATATTTTATCTAAACTTAAATAATAGATAACCGTCATAGCAATAATCAGCAAAGCCAGCGTAACTTCAAAACCTGCAACCATTACCCCAGCACGGGCGGTTAAACACATAATTGAAAATACAATCAGCGGAATGCCAACAAAATGCGTTAGGATATTTTTATGATCCAGATGATAAGCTGCATACTGGCTAAGCAGCTGTTCGAGTTTAGTCATGGTGATGCGTCCTTGTATTAGTTATGCTTTCACGCGATATATCGACTATATAAGAAAGCCGATACTCGAGTTGTCGTGCAGACGACAAGTGTTGCTCTGACCGCTGCATTCAACTGAAAATGGAATTTCACTTATGCTTGACCCGCAGTATCTACCGCATTTAAACAATAATTATTGGTATGCACAGCTAAGCCCTGATTTTCAGCGCTATATTTTAGAACATGCCCATTTACAGCATGTACAAAAAGAACAGCGCATCTTCCTATCAGGCGATGCCTTTGATGGCATGTATGCCGTTTTAGAAGGCGCAGTACGCCTAGGCTATATTGATATACAGGGCAAAGAAGCAGTTGCTGCTATTGCGGAACCCATTATGTGGTTTGGAGAGATCTCTCTGGTAGATCAGCAGCCGCGCTCACACGATGCAATAGCTATCCAAAAATCTACAATTTTGCATCTGCCAAGCGCCAGTATTCAGCAACTGCTGCATGAGCATCCACAGTTTTGGTTTCATATTGCACAATTAACCAGTCAAAAGTTGCGCTTTGCATTTTTAGAACTCATTTCAATACAAACTCAAAATATTAGTCAGCGCCTTGCACAGCGCCTGCTGTTTATTTTAAACGGCTATGGCAATCATATTGAAATTGAACAGCATAGTATTCATATGTCGCAGGAACAGCTGGCGCAGCTGCTCGTTTGCTCACGGCAAACGGTCAATCAGGAACTTCAAGAGTTAGAAAAACGCGGCGTGCTTAAACTGGCTTTTCGTAAAATAGAAATTTTAGATACTGCTCTGCTGCATCAAATTGCATATGCATGGCCGCACTCTTAAAATCTAAGGCACGATACAATTAATACCGTTGTACAATTTAGGTGCAGTATAGTGCTCTATTTTGGATCGATTTATTTTATTGAATTATATTAGTGCGGTTTTACATCTGTTAAAAATATTAATCTGCCAGATTAAGACAACAGTTGGCAAACATTCACGCTGTCAAAACCATTGGTGCATGGCGCAACTTCTTGAGCATTAGATTCAGATTCAACACTTGTATTGGCCTGTACATTTACGGCTGCAGTTAAACATGCTGCCATTGTTAACATCATTAAAACTTTTTTCATCTTTATCACCATTCATCTTCTTTTGAAATGACATCTACGAAACTTCTTTTACGCAGTTATTTTTACATATTTTATCAAATAACGATAATTCACATTTTTTATTACATTATTGTATTTTTATATTATTCATTGCTTTTACATCTTAGCAAGAAAACAAAAACTAGAGAAAATAAAAACATATCCATTATGTTTCAATTATTTAAGTTTAAAAAAATACCACACCCATAAATTTAAACCTTCTTTTTAAGACACAATAATTCTTATAAAAGCCATTTTTATTTTTTTAATTTATGCTTAATTTTCTTATTTTAAAAACAGCAGTGTTAAAAAAACCGCTAAATCAGCTTTAACGGTTTTTAATCACAGCGGTTATACACCCACTTTTTTCGGATCTGTATTGCCTAACTGCGGCTGCTCAATCGCACCCTGACACTGTTTTTTATCACGCTCATAATCCGCTTGCTTTTGCGCAGCAGTATCTGTCTTCTCTATTGTTTCACGCGCCCAAATTTCTAAACTGGTCAGCGCTTTACGGCACAGTGCATATTTGCCTTCTGTAACAGAGTCAGTCATTTTGACATTAATGCGCCAGTCCGTACTCAGCTTGCGAGCAGGTTTTCGAACGTGCTCTTCCAATTGATCAATCTGCTTGCCGTACACCAACGGATCAACTTGATTTATGAACTTCCATGCTTCATTTGCATATGCCGTTGCGTCATTACTGAGTTTTGGCGCAGGCTTAATGACGACTTTGTCTTCTTGAGCGTCAGATGAATTGCCGCAAGCTTGCAGCAACAGTACACTGCTCATCAGCATTAGGGCTTTTAAAGTATTCGGTGCAAAGCTGAACATCGCAAGTTCACTCATACAAACTATTCGGCACTATGCTAGTAAATTCGGATACAATACACAATCTCATTTGACCTATTGATCAACTCCCCCGCTAAGGTGTGTCGTGTCAGAGCACAATCCCTCTCAAGTACAGCCCGCTGGCTTTTGGCAAGGCGCTAAAGATAGCCAAGCAATTATTTTTACCTATCTTCCTGTTTCTTTTGCCTTTGGCGTTTCTGCGACTCAATTCGGCTTCAGCGCATGGGAAGCTTTGTTTTTGTCCTGCTCAATGTATGCAGGCGCCAGCCAATTTTTAGTAGTCGCCCTGCTCGGCAGCGGCACGTCCATTTGGATGACCGCACTTACGGTAATTGCCTTAGATATTCGTCATTTACTCTATGGCCCTGCCTTACAAAACCTCATTCAAGACCGCTTGAACCTTAAAAAAACTGCTGTTTGGGCATGGGGCTTAACCGATGAAGTTTTTGCATCGGGCATGATTAAGCTGTCGCAGCGCCGTCAAGAGTGGTCAGAATCTTGGATGCTGGGTTTAAGTTTATTCAGCTGGATGTCTTGGGCGCTGGGCTCTTTTTTAGGTGGACTGTTTGCAGATCAAGTCAGTAATTTGCCACAGTTTTTGCAAGCGGCATTAGACTTCTTATTACCTGCGCTGTTCCTCAGTTTCTTATTAGCTGCCTTTGAAAAGAAACACAGTTTTGTCGTTGCGGTCACGATCATTATTTCCGCAATCGCTTGTTATTTTATCGATTTATCTGCCGCCATTTTCATTGGCATTTCATCAGGCATCTGCGCAGGACTGTTTAAACATTATGTGCTTAAACAGCCTGATCCAGAGCATATGGGAGGCTAATTATGAGTTTAGAGATAATCTTGGTCGGCATTGTGGTCGGCATTGCCAATTTTGCTTCACGCTTCGGACCATTTTATTTTATTCAAAAATTCCAGCAAGGTTCACAGCATCGCGGTTCTTTATGGCTAAAAATTGCTTTGGGCTCCATTGGTATTTCAGCAATCAGTTCTATGCTTGTAGTGGCTACTTTGCCGCCTTTACTGGAAACACCCAATAAAAGCATGGCGATGCTGGCGGGGTTTATCGTGCTGACAGGTTTATATTTTAAATTCAAGAAAATTGTACCCGCCACATTGACTGCAGCGCTTACTTATGGCTTGGTGTATACCTATGTGCCTTTTCATTTTTAAGGTCTGATGATGTAATCTACTCGCTTACATCAGAAGCCTCACCTTATTATAAAATTCGCATCTTAAGCGTCTAAATTCATATTTTTAGACGCTTTTTCATGAAGTCTATACAGAAATTCTGCCGAATTTATTCATAAATAAAATTGTTGGACAATATCATTTATTTATGTGAATTGCAGCTTAAACAAACATTCAGTTCTGGTATGCTAAAAGTCCATAAAATCAAGCATGGATGATACACATGAGCGTGACTATTGGTACCCCACTTCAATCTTCTGCTTTTAAAGTTTTACTTTTAGGCTCTGGCGAACTGGGTAAAGAAGTGGTGATTTCTTTACAGCGTTTAGGTGTAGAAGTCCACGCTGCAGACCGTTATGAACACGCCCCAGCCATGCAGGTTGCACATTATTCTTATGCACTGAATATGGCCGATCCAGCCGCACTAAAAGAGCTGATTAATCAAGTACAGCCCAATCTGATTGTTCCAGAAATTGAAGCGATTGCAACGCAGGTTTTAGTAGAGATTGAAGAGCAGAATATTGCCACGGTCATTCCTTCTGCCAAAGCCGTCAACCTCACCATGAACCGTGAAGGTATTCGCCGCCTTGCTGCTGAAGAACTCGGCCTTCCAACATCCGCTTACCGTTTTGCAGACACACTGGAATCTTTCCGTGCCGCCTGTGACGACATTGGCTACCCAAATTTTGTTAAACCGGTCATGTCTTCTTCTGGCAAAGGTCAATCCCGCGTAAAAAGCTTTGCAGAAGTGGATGCTGCTTGGGAATATGCGCAAACTGGCGGCCGCGTTAATCAAGGCAAAGTCATTGTGGAATCGCAAATTGATTTTGATTTTGAAATTACCCTGCTGACTGTTCGTGCTAAAAATGCGGAAACTGGTGAGATTGAAACTTCATTTTGTGACCCAATCGGCCACCGCCAAGACTCAGGCGATTACGTTGAAAGCTGGCAGCCGCAAGCCATGACGCCTGCCGCATTAGAAGAGTCTAAACGCATTGCCAATAAAGTGACCGTTTCGCTTGGCGGCTGCGGCATTTTTGGCGTGGAACTATTTGTCAAAGGCGACAAAGTATGGTTTAGTGAAGTATCTCCCCGCCCGCATGATACAGGCCTCGTGACGCTTGCATCTCAATTCCAAAGTGAATTTGAACTGCATGCGCGCGCCATTTTAGGTTTGCCGGTCAATACTGCACGCCATAGTACAGCAGCCAGCGCGGTGATTTATGCGGGGGTTGATGACACCAATTTATCTTTTTCTGGCTTGAATCTTGCTTTGGCAAATCCAAATACTGATTTGCGCCTCTTTGGCAAACCAGAAGGTTTTAAACGCCGCCGTATGGGTGTTGCAACAGCACGTGCAGAAACAACTGATCAAGCACGTGAACTGGCACTGCAAACCGTACAGTACATCAGTGTTCATCAAAACTAAGCTTGCTACACCATAACGGACAACTGTTCATGATCAATACTTTACCGCTGCTGAATTACATTAAAAGTAATCAAGACATTCAAGCAATTAACCAATGGCGCACAGATGTCGAAAATCAGCTGCAGGAATATTTTGACAATGGGCAGTCTATCCGTGATGTGATTTTAGCGCGCTCCAATATTATTGATGAAGCGCTGCAATTTTTATGGACACATGCCGGTCTTGATCAAACCGGCTTAGGCTTATTTGCCGTAGGCGGTTACGGCCGCCGTGAAATGCTGCCCTATTCCGATGTTGACATCATGATTCTCTCAGAAGACACCATTTCTGAAGAACACGAAAAATTGATATCGACCTTTATTTCATCATTATGGGATGTCGGCAATTTCAAGCCCGGCATCAGCGTGCGCACCATTGCAGACTGCGTAACGCAGGCCACCAATGACCTGACCGTTGCGACTGCGTTAATTGAATCGCGCCTAATTACTGGCAATCAGCATTTGGCTAAATGGCCGCGCCGCATTGTGTCGCAGACATGGACGGACAAAACCTTCTATGATGCAAAAATGCAGGAACAGGCTAAACGCTATGCGCAGCACAACAACACAGAAAGCAACTTAGAGCCTGACATTAAAAACGCGCCAGGCGGCATCCGCGACATCAACCAAATTGGCTGGATTGCCAAGCGGCATTTCCGAGTCAACCGCATTTACGATTTAGTGCATTTGGGCTTTATTTCTGAATTTGAACTGGGCGTACTAGAGGCGGCTGAAAGTTTCCTTTGGGAAATCCGCCATCATCTGCACCGTTTAACCAAACGAGATGAAAACCGCTTGCTGTTTGATTATCAGCGTGAAATCGCAGCGAAATTCGGCTATGTGCGTGAAGAAGACAAATCGCCGAATTACCCAATTGAACAGTTCATGAAGCGCTATTACCGCAATGCGCAGCAAGTATCCACCTTAAATGAAATGCTGCTGGCGTATTTCAATGAATCGGTTATTACTCCGCGCCTGCCGGACTACAGCCGCAGCATTGAAGAGATTAACAGCAACTTTAAACTGGTTGACGGCAAACTGGCTGTGCAGCATCACAAAATTTTTTCAGAAAATCCAAGCGCGATTTTAGAAATTTTCTATCTGCTGGCGAACCGTCCTGAAATTACCGGCATCCGCGCGCGCACGCTGCGCCTGCTGACTTTGGCTGCGAAACGCATTAATCAAAATTTCAGGGATAATCCAGAACACCAAGCCATGTTTATGGCAATCATCCGCTCGCCTTACCGCCTGTATGACACCATGGTTGCCATGAAGCGCTACGGTGTTTTAGGCAATTACATTCCTGCATTTGGGCAAATCATGGGGCTGATGCAGTATGATTTATTCCATATTTATACGGTCGATGCGCATACTTTATTGCTGATTCGCAATTTAAACCGCTTTAAAGAACCTGAATTTGCTAAGGATTTCCCTGTAGTCAGTTCAGTCTTCCAGCGCCTTGCCCGCAGAGACATTGTTTACCTCGCGGCTATTTTCCATGACATTGCCAAAGGCCGTGGCGGCGATCACAGCGAGCTGGGCGCAGCCGATGCAATTAAATTCTGCATGACACATGGCTTTAGCGAGCGTGAAGCCAATCTTGTCGCCTGGCTCGTCAACAATCATTTGCAAATGTCGGTGACTGCACAGAAAAAAGACATTTCAGACCCTGATGTTGTGCGCACATTCGCAGAGAAAATGGGCGACATGGAGCACTTGGATTATCTGTATGCCCTGACGGTTGCAGATATCAACGCTACCAATCCAACATTATGGAATACATGGCGCGCATCATTAATGCGCCAGCTGTATACGCAAGCGCGCGATGTGATCCGTTCCGGCCTTGGCCGTCCAGTCGACTACCAAATGCTGATTGAAGACACAAAATTTGCGGCCAGCGAACAGCTGGTCGAAGAATTCTCATTGGACGAAGTGGAAAAAGTCTGGCAGGAATTAGGCGATGAATACTTTATTAAAGAATCTGCTGATGAAATTGCATGGCACACCCGCGCGATTCTGAAACACGGCGATAATCCTGAACCGCTGGTGCTGATGCGCGCGCACCGCAAATATGCGCAAGACGCCGTGCAGATTTTTATTTACACGCAAGATCAGCCCAACCTCTTTGCCACAACAGTGGCCATTTTAGACCGCATGAATTTAGACGTGCAGGATGCGCGGATTATTACTGCATTAAAAGCATTCAGCCTGGATACCTATGTGGTCTTGGACCGTTTTGGCACACTGCTGAATGACCCTGAACGGCAGGAAACCGTGATTCAAGCGCTGGTGAAAGCGCTCAGCCAGTCTGATAAATATCCAGGCCTGATGCAGCGCCGCATTCCGCGCCAGCTACGCCACTTTGATATTGAAAATACAGTAGATATCTCGCTGAACGAAGCCTTGCAGCAGAATATGGTTGAAATTGCAACACTTGACCACCCTGGCCTACTTGCCAAAGTCGGCGGTTTATTTATGATGCAGGGGCTGGATATTCACTCTGCAAGAATTGCCACTTTAGGCGAACGCGCTGAAGATATTTTCTTTGTGACTAAAAAAGATGGCACGCCAATGAATGCTGATGAAGCCGAAACCTTCGCTGCTCAGCTGAAGTCCGCGCTGGACGAAGCCTCGCATTTAGTTTGCGGCCATCATTAACTTATTTGAACCGGTAACCATTCCATGAACTCTAGTTTGTCATTATTGCACCCATATCCATTCGAAAAGCTGAATAAGCTTTTTCAGGACGTTACACCTGCAAATTTGCCTTTAATTCCATTATCGATTGGTGAACCAAAGCATCCTGCACCTGAATTTGTGAAGCAGGCAATTATTGACAACTTCCAGCATCTCTCCACTTATCCAAACAGCAAAGGCCTTTCTGAACTTCGCAGCAGCATTGCCAACTGGCTGACACGCCGTTTCAAGCTCAACAGCATCAGCTCTGAAAATCATGTGCTGCCTGTTTCCGGCACACGTGAAGCCATCTTCTCGTTTGTGCAGGCTCTGGTAAACCGTGAAGATGCGCCTTATGTGGTAATGCCAAATCCGTTCTACCAAATTTATGAAGGTGCAACTTTACTTGCAGGCGCAACGCCTTACTTCATTAACTGTACTGAAGAAAACAACTATTTAGGCGATTTTGACTCAGTACCCGCAGAAGTTTGGGAAAAAACAACCTTGCTTTTTGTCTGCACACCGGGCAACCCAACAGGCGCAGTCTTGTCTAAAGAACAGTTTAAGAAGCTGATTGCACTGTCTGACCAATACAACTTTGTCATTGCTTCAGATGAATGCTATTCAGAGCTTTGGTTTGACGAAGCACCTGCTGGACTGTTAGAAGTGTGTGCAGAGATTGGCCGTGACGACTACAAAAACTGTGTCGTGTTCCACTCACTGTCTAAACGCTCTAATTTGCCGGGTATGCGTTCTGGCTTTGTGGCTGGTGATGCAGAATTGCTGAAGCCTTATTTGAAATACCGGACTTATCATGGCGCTGCTATGCCAGTTCAGCATCAAATTGCATCAATTGCTGCCTGGGATGATGAAACCCATGTCGAAGAGAACCGTAAGCTGTACCGCGCAAAATTTGAATTATTCCAAAACGAACTTGGTCATTTATTGCCTTTACAGAAACCGGATGCCGGCTTCTATTACTGGCTAAAAGTAGACAATGATGAAGCATTTGCCAAAATGCTGATGGAAAAAGCGCATATTAAAGTTTTACCAGGCCGTTATTTGTCTCGTGAAACTGCCGCAGGCAATCCAGGCGAAAACCATGTCCGCATGGCGCTTGTTGCCGATATTGCACAATGTGAGCAAGTGATTCAGCGCTTAAAAGCCATACTTTAATGGGTTTAAAACATTCAGTTAAAAGCAAAAAAATGCCCCATATGTGGGGCATTTTTTTGCTTTAGATTTGAGTCAATACTATTTTAAAAATCAAACGTTGCACTGAGTTTAAAAGTTCGAGGCTCACTGAGTGACAGATAAGTGTAGTCATTTACTGATGCTGAAGCCCAGTAGTCTTTATCTAATACGTTGGTCACACTGAAATTCAAAGTGGTTGGCACTGTATTAATTTGGGTTTTATAGTTCGCTCCCACATCAACACGTGTCCAGTCGTTTAATTTTAAAGTGTTTGCATTATTTGCGTAAGTTGAACCTGTATATACCACACGTCCATTGACACTGATGTCTTGCTCAGTCGGCAATTGCCAGTCGGCTTCTACATTTGCTTGAAACTCAGGCACACCAATTACATGATGACCATCGAATAAGCCCTGATAGGTGTTTTTTTGCTGTGTATCAATCCATGTTGCCCCACCCAAGATTTTGATTGAATCACTCAATTGACCATAGGCATTAAACTCAACACCTTGGTGAATATTGGTCGCTTGACTGATTTGGGCAGTACCAGAAGTATTCACTGAAGCTTTTTGACGGTCTGTGTAAAAATAATTGAGTGTTCCGCCCAATAAGCCATTTTCAAATTTCAGACCGACTTCTTTTTGTTTCGACACAAATGGATCTGCAATATAGTTATTACCTTCACTATCCAAAATCGCGTCACCTTGCACTAAGGCTTCGATGTAATTGGCATACATAGACCATTCAGGACTTAACTTATAGCTCACACCCAATGCTGGAGTAAGTTGATTTTTATTAATGTTGTATTTGTACGTCCCGTAAGAATATACGTCTTGATCAATTTCTTGATAACGTGCACCCAGCATCAGCGTCAAACGATCATCCAACATGGAAATATTGTCGCCTAAAGCAATACTTTTAAGAGTACTTAAACCTGCTTTAGGATACGCTCCCACCTCGCCTAGCCATTTATCAATATTCGAGTTTTCAGTGTAAATCGGGTCATAAAAATTATCATTCAAACTTGTTGCATAACCATAGTTATAGCGCTTATCCGCACGATTTAAGGAGCCAGACACTACAACTTGATGTTTTAAATTGCCCGTTTCAAATTTGGTTTTTAAACCGAGTTCAGCACTGTGGTTGGTATCTTTACGCGGAATCACGGAAGCAGACAATTTTGCCGCTCCTGTGGCGGTATCACTTAATTGCTGACTCGAATACACACCCGCTTCTTCTGATTTACGAAAACCATAAGCGGCATAAGCTGTTGTCGCATCTGTAAGATCATATTCGGCACGTATACTTCCAAACAAATCCTCTTCATTTGAATAGGTCCACGCTTGTCCATGATAATTTGCATATTGTGATGCGCTTGGTACCTGTGTGACGGCATTCGTTAAACGCAAACTTGGCCGATTTTCAGAAAGGCGGTTGTTGTTATAGCCTAAATCACCGGATAGGCGGAATTGATCCCCTTTATAGTCCGCAGAAATTAAAGCCAGCCCCAAGGCTTTATTTTCTTTATCAGCTTCTGTCCCGCCATCATGGTAGGCTGTGTTTACGCGCACACCAAATTGATCATTCTCACCCAAGCGACGCGAAACATCCGATGCCACGTATCCGCCATTAAAATTTGTACCCACACTGATACGCGTTAAAGGATCATTACTGGCACGTTTAGGCAGTAAGTTAATCGATCCGCCAATTCCTGTTCCACCTGGAATTGCCCCATTTAAAAAAGCAGATGCACCTTTAAAAACTTCAACACGTTCAAATAGCTCGGTTGGAATGTATTGGCGCGGCAATATGCCATATAGACCGTTATACGCCGTATCATCGGATGCAAGCGCAAAACCACGAATAAAATAGGCTTCTTGAAAGTTCCCATAACCTTTTGCTGTCCGCACCCCAGCATCCGCTTGCAATACTTCCCCTACACTTTGCGCTTGGCGGTCTTGAATATACTGATTGGTATAACTAGTAATATTAAAGGGCGTGTCTAAATTTTTCTGATTGCCAAATATCCCAATTTTACCCCCTGTAGCGACTTGGCCGCCCGCATAAGGTTTCATTAAACCATCTGCAGAAGCATCTGCACTCACTACAATATTTATTACATCTAAAGTCTGAACAGCAGATGCATCAACACGTCCAGCTAAATTATCCGTTTCAGCTGCCTCATTAGCATAAGCATATGTAAAGCCTTGAGCCGTACATGCCATCATCACACAGAGCTGTTTCATTTTTAACATTGGGAAATTATCCTAGAAAACACGCCACACATAATAAATAATAATTATTAGCATTTACCTTTTCATTTCATTATTTCCTATGCGTTTTATTCATCACTTTTTATTTTTTAATTGTATTTTTTTATTAAAGCCTATCTAGTGAGCTAATGTTGCCCGATTACTGAATAGATATTTTGAATTAATTGAACTTTTATAAAACGGCTCAATCATGATCATCATTTTAAGTAAAAAATCGCTTATTTCACTGGTCGTTTATAGCTTTTCATCGCACCACTCCCTACCCTAAGGATTTTTTTAGGAATGCCATCTAGAGATTCGGTGTTGCCAAAAATAAAGGCGCCTATGCGCCTTTAAATCTTATATTTGGAAAAGTTTAACCAGCTAAAGCCTTTTCAATATCTTCCTGCAAAGCGTCTGGTTTTGTAGTTGGCGCATAGCGGTTCAGTACCTGACCATTCTTACCAATTAAAAACTTAGTGAAATTCCACTTAATGCCATTTCCCAAGACCCCTTTAGAGTTATTGGTTAAATAACGGAAAATTGCATGCGCTTCAGGGCCTTTTACATCCACTTTTGCAAACATTGGAAAATCTACACCGTAATTTTTTTGACAAAACGCGCCAATTTGATCATTTGATCCAGGGTCCTGCCCACCAAACTGGTTGCAAGGAAAGCCCAGCACCAGAAATCCTTGGTCTTTATACTGCTGGTATAATTTTTCTAGTCCAGCAAATTGCGGGGTAAAACCGCATTTGCTTGCGGTATTCACTACCAGTAAAACTTTTCCTTCGTAATCTGCGAAAGATTTATTTTTACCATCCAACAACTCAGCTTCAAACTGATAAATGCTTGTCATGGATAAGTTTCCTCGTCATTTTTTTCTTGTGTTTTTAAGTCTAATGAAGCCGAATTCACGCAATAGCGCAATCCTGTCGGCTGTGGACCATCTGGGAAAACATGCCCTAAATGTGCGTCACAATGATGACAGACAATTTCTGTTCTCACCATGCCGTGCGATGCATCTTGATGCTCCTCAATCACTGTCCCATTTATAGGGCGGAAAAAACTTGGCCAGCCACATCCGCTGTCAAACTTTGTTTCAGAAGTAAATAATGGCTCTCCGCAGCAGCGGCAAACATATGTGCCTTCTTGCTTAGTATTCCAGTATTTTCCCGTAAAAGCCGGTTCAGTTCCCTTCTGACGTGTAATGCGAAACTCTTCTGGCGATAACTCTCTTTGCCATTCTCTTTCTGTTTTATTGAGTTTTCCCATGATGACGTCCCTTTATATCGTGCTATTTAAAATAGGATAATCCTATATTTACGTCATTCAATCTTAAATTTCTAGTCTTTATTCAACAATTTACAAAATCTATATAATGCTCAAAAAAGCAAAAAGTAAGCAAACATAAAATCAAAGTAAGCAATTCTAAAAATTAAATGCTTTTTTGTGAGCAAATTTAGTGTTAGGCTTGGTCTGACTCTTGCTCAGGATTAAAAAATGTCGCAGAAAAAGAGCGTAATTTTTAAAAATCTGCTGCCCGTGATTAAACAATATCAACAGGCAGGGTTTACGCATGAAAAAATTGTTGCTTTACTCAGAGATGAACATCATCTCGATTTGGTAACAACCGAGACATTTAAAAGCTATTTATACCGTTATGCAAAAGTGACCTCCACTCTTTCCGAGAACATTAAAATGCCGAACACTTTCCACACCCCACGCGAAATTAAGAAATCGTCTAAGCTCGAGCATGTATGCTACGACATTCGCGGGCCAGTGTTGCGAGCGGCCAACGAAATGGAAGAGGCTGGACACAAAATCATTAAGCTGAATATCGGCAACCCCGCCCCATTCGGCTTTGAAGCACCGCAAGAAATCATCAATGATGTTGCATTGAACCTGCCGAATGCGATTGGCTATACAGATTCGAAAGGCATCTTCCCTGCGCGCAAAGCCATTTGCCAGTATTATCAGCAAAAAGGCATTCTAAACATGCATGTCAACGACGTGTATGTGGGCAATGGCGTATCAGAACTGATTGTCATGGCGATGCAGGGCCTGCTGGATGACGGCGATGAAATGCTGGTGCCCATGCCGGATTATCCGCTTTGGACTGCTGCCGTTAACTTATCTGGCGGCACCGCTATCCACTATAAATGCGATGAAGAAAACTACTGGTATCCAGACATTGCGGATATGGAAAGCAAAATCACGCCCAATACCCGCGGTATTGTGATTATCAATCCAAACAATCCGACTGGTGCGGTATATCCTCGCCATGTGCTGGAACAAATTGTTGCCTTAGCCAAAAAATATGACTTAATTTTGTTTGCTGACGAAATTTACGACAAAATTATTTATGACGGCATTGAGCATGTATCCGTAGCAGCTTTAGCCGGTGATCAGCTGTGCATTTCATTTAACGGCCTATCTAAAGCATACCGCATCGCAGGCTACCGCTCCGGCTGGATGGCCATCACTGGCGATAAATCCCGCGCTATGGATTATATCGAAGGTTTGGACATGCTGGCGTCTATGCGCCTGTGCGCCAATCATCAAGCGCAATATGCGATTCAAACCGCGCTTGGCGGTTATCAGTCTATTAATGACTTGATCCGCCCAGGCGGCCGTTTGTACGAGCAGCGCAACATTGCATGGGAAATGCTGAATGAAATTCCTGGCGTATCTTGTGTGAAGCCGGAAGGCGCAATGTACTGCTTCCCTAAATTAGACCCTGAAGTTTATCCAATTGAAGATGATGAAAAATTCATGCTGGATTTCTTAAGGGCTGAAAAAGTCTTGCTGGTTCAAGGAACGGGCTTCAACTGGCCGACACCGGATCACTTCCGCGTTGTCTTCCTGCCAGCAGAAAATGAACTTCGTGAAGCAATTACACGCTTAGGACGTTTCTTGTCTAAAATGCGTTAAGTTACGGAAAATATAAAACCGCACAACCGTGCGGTTTTTTCATTTTTCATAATAAGGTTAAATTTAATGCAGCTTAAGCGGATTGCCGAACTGCTTAATGTAGGCTAAGCCTAATTGCTGAGAACCTATATAGTTTAGATGATTATCATCTTTATTCCGGTACAGCGGCACGCCATTTATATTAATACTGCACAATGCTGCGCCACAAATTGAATAGGCAGGACGGATAACCCTAAGCTGTGGAAACTGATGCTCTGCCCGCGCAACTATCTTATAAAACTGGATTAAATCCCGCTGAAACACTTGCCGGGAAACAGCGCAATTGACTCGTATATTTAATATTTCATTTCGCACAATGCAATCTGCAGGAACATCATTCTGCATTAAACGCGGCATATCATCCAGCAGGATCACTTGATCAGCAGATTGGGAAGCGATTGCAATTGCTTTCATCAGCCCTTTTTCAAAGATCTCTTCACTGCTGTGTTCTGTGCCATCCTGCAATTTCCATCCCTGATGAAAATACGGATAGTACCCGCCAGCCAAGATAATCACAGGATAATGCTTATGCGCTAGATGCGCAGTAATAGCATCATTTCTTTGCTTCGTTTGTTCCAATTCTATCCATTTGCCATAATTCATTTGCAAGGTATGCACATCTGGCAAATAGAATGTCGAACTTTGCGTTACATCATAGCCGCGCAACTGAGCATCTTTAGCCCAAACATCCAGCATGCCGCTATAACTATTGGCATGTGAATCACCAATCAGTAAAAAATCAATTTCATCTTTTTGCCGGCCCAATACGCAGTCTTCAGGTTTTGGCAAAGTGCTGGGATCTTCAGTATCCATGCATTTATAGTGGATCTCATGCGCAAAAGCATTCAAGGCCGCTGTTTGCGTATAGATCGCTTGAGGAAAACGCTGCGGGTAGCCTTGTTGCTGCCACATCGAAAATGCCGCACTGGAAAACAGCAAGGCTGGCAGTACAAAACCCGCTAAAATCACCGTCTTATTCGGCAGCATGACAAAGCGTTTCGAGGGCTTTTCAATGAATATATAAGTTAAATATGCCAGTGAGAGGGAAATCACCAGCACCAAAAACTGGTTAAGTGCATTCATCGGCCGCATATACATATAAAACAGCACAATAACCGGCCAATGCCACAAGTACAGCGGATAAGAAATTTTCCCCACCCATCGGCTAAAACCATTGCTGAGCAGCAAACTTTGCCGCGGCGCTGAACCGCCAGCATAAATAATCAATGCAGCAGCCACGCAGGGAAACAGCGCCATTACTCCCGGAAATGGCGTTTTATGATCCATTAAGCACGCCGCGGCAAAAATAACCGCCAAACACAACCAGACAATGAGCTTAGTTACAGCGGCCGTCAACTTAATTTTAGGCATAAAGCAGATCAATGCTCCGCAAAGCAGTTCAAAAGCCCGTACTGGCATGCTGTAATACGCTTTTTCTGCATTATCATGAAGTTCAAATTGCGCATAGGCCAAAGACGCAATAAATAAAGCGCCAATCAGCCACAGGACATGCTTGAATCCCCATTTTTGAACAAAAAACAGCAGGATCAGCGGCCAAAAAATATAAAACTGCTCTTCCACGCCTAAAGACCATAAGTGCAGCAAAGGCGTTTCGTGCACACTTTGACTAAAGTAATCTCCCACTTCCTTCTGCATAAAGATATTAGCCATTAAAAACGTTGCGTACAGCACGCTTTTAAAGTAAGTCATAAGATCATCAGGTAAAAGCACATGCCAAGCGCCAAGAGATACAGCAGTCAATACCGTAAAATACGCAGGCGCTAATCGGACCACCCGCTTCTTATAAAAACGAGCTACTGAAAATTTTTCTGTCTGAATATCATGAATCACCGTCATTGTTATCAAATAACCAGAGATCACAAAAAAAATATCTACACCAATATAACCGCCGGAAAAAAAAGTCCAGCCTATATGATTGAAAATGACCAATAAAACTGCAGCCGCTCGTAGACCGTCAATATCAGCGCGGTATGAAAGATTCATGATTTATGACAGTGGCAAAATAGTATCGCGATTGTATGCCTTTCTTTCGAAAATTCAATTTGCAAGCTTAAACGTTTTATTCACTGTACGCCTGAGTACAAGACAAACATACAAGCTGAGCATATGGGCCTCTTTTTTATCATCTTTTGTGATTTACAGTCCTACAAAACCTGCCTTATTCATGCTATTTTTTAAGCAAATGTAGAACCTTATGAGTACAGGATGTCCTCAACCCGCGTTAAATTAAGCATTTTTTTATGCCTATGCATGTGCTTAGGCATTGGCATTCTGCGTTTTTCCTATACGGCGCTTTTACCGACAACACGTGAATCTTTTGGCTGGACAGCTCATTTCGCCAGCATCCTCGGCAGTGCAAATTTGCTGGGCTATTTAATGGGCGCATTTTGGGCGATGCGTTTGCCGCAAACCCGTGTCATGGCAGCTTATATTCAAGCCTCAGCCTTTGCCGGCATGTTCAGTTTAATGAGCTGCGCCTTTTCCGGCTTTCCTGACTTGTGGTATCTATTTTGGCGGGTTATTTCCGGCATCTGCGGCGGTTTGATCATGATTCTTTCACCCAGTATTGTGGCGCAGTGCTGCGAGTTAAAAGACCGTTTTAAAATTAACTTTATCGGCTTTAGCGGCATAGGTATCGGAGTTTTGCTGGCCACGCTGTTCCTGCCCTATTTGGACCAAATCGCAGTCCGTACCGCCTGGCTCATCTTAAGCGCATTTGCACTGGCGATCAGTGCCTGCTTAAATGTGCTGCTGCAAGACCTTAAACCGCTGCTCAGTACCCGTTCGGTAAAACAGCATGAGCAAGTTCAGCTGAATACCGTATTTTTAAGCTTAATTGCAGTCTATGGCTGCAGCGCTTTTGCTTATGTGCCGCATTCATTATTTTGGATTGATTATTTAACCCAAGTGTTAAAGCTGGACTTATATTGGATGAATTTCAACTGGATTCTATATGGTTCCGGCAGCGCCCTAGGCGCATTCTGCTCTTATCTCTTAGCCAAGAAATTAGGGAATTTCACCACTTTAAAAATGCTTTACTGCACTTATGTTTTTGCTATTGCAGTGGCAATACTCAACATCAGCCCGCTTTTTACCTTTATGTCCTCATTTTTGACAGGCCTGCTCAACCCTGCCGTGGTCTTTTTAACCTCCTACACCATTTTGCAATTATACGGCAACGCCTATAAAAAGCTGTGGAGCATTGCCACGCTGACTTTTGCCGCCATCCAATTGATCGGAGGACTCAGCTTCAGCGCGCTGCAGCATTTTAACGTCAGCTATCATCAGCAATTTATGATTGCTTCTGCTGTTCTGCTGATTGGCACCTTGCAATTGTTTTGGGTAACACGAAAAAAAGCACATATAGCGGCTCAGTAGTCCCGTGAGTTAAGCCTGTCATCCAGCAGAAAAGCAATACTGCTATTGATGGCAAAAACAAACAGGCGTCAAATCCCTTGACGCCTGTTTATTTTATAGCTTTTGCTATGGGTTTTATTCTTAGCCAAAACACCGTCTAATTCTAAAGCAATGCCTTGGCTATTAAGCCTAAATTTTTAAAAACTCCATATAAACACTGTCATTCGCAGCTCAGCTGAAACTTTAGCGCTGCTGCTGATTGCGTTGATTTTTCTGGTTGTGCTGCTGTTTGCCAGATTTCTGATCTTGCTGCGGTTGCTGTTGCTGTTGTTGATTCTGCTGGTTTTGCTGTTGCTGATCCTGTTGCTGCTGGTTTTGCTGTTGCTGCTGATGACGGGCCATTTCATGTAACTCCTGCTCTGTGAAATGAAATCAATGCATACACCTAAAGCCATGTATCCATCTGTGATAAAAATACCGCTTTGTTCAGCTTTCCTTATTCAACATCTTGGCAATAACCACTTTAGCCCAGTTATCCGTGTTTCCAAGCTCCGAGCTGTTTCAAAATGCTTCAATGTAATGACACTTTAAATAAAATGAATAAATTCAGCAGCCCGATAATTTAATATTTACGGAATTAACGCTACTGCTAACGATGCAAACTTAATTAAACACAACCTTCAGCAGAGTAAAAATTTTTCCCGACTGTACTGCAAATACTGAGCCTGCATAGCCTCATGTCGCAATAGATCTGAAAATCATCTGATGCAGCGCTGGGCTATCTATCCCTGCAGATAGTGTGCCAAGCTGCAGGCCAAACAATCAGGATGAGCATCACTTATGCAAATAATAATCCCGCAAAAAGCGGGATTATTATTTGACGGCAATCAGGCGGCATACAAACTTGCTTTAAGCGTTACTTTCAACGCTGAAGGCTTAGCGCTCTTTCGTCATTTTGTAAGCATCTTGCGCAATGGCTAAACTTTTCTTTTTGCCTTCTTCGGTATCAGCAATTTCATTCGTTGTGCCATTTTTTGCTTTAGGCTGACTGGGAGCATGTGTTTGACCGTATAACCGCCGCTGCTCTTGCTGAAAATTGGCATCTGCTGTCGCGCCCGGACAAGGCTTGGACTGATAAATGATTGAACCTTTAAGATTGCATTTATACACTGCGCCAGCCTGCGCTAAACATGGCATTCCCAGCAAAATTAAAATTGACCAGTAAAGTTTCATTTTTTATTTCCCTTATAATTTCCGTACAAAATATCATCAAGTTTTTAAAAATTCTAGCTTTTACAAACAAATAACCCGCAATATATGCGGGTTATTTGAAATTGGACGGAGCTTCTTGCCAGCGGCTATTCCATATTATCAATAATGGCTTGGCCAAATTCAGAACACCGAAGCAACGTTGCATCCGGCATCAAACGCTCAAAATCGTAAGTGACGGTCTTGGCCTCTATTGCTCCGGAAATGCCTTTGATAATTAAGTCAGCAGCCTCTCCCCAGCCCATATCGCGCAGCATCATTTCGGCAGAAAGAATAATGGAGCCTGGATTCACCTTATCTTGGCCTGCATATTTGGGCGCTGTGCCATGTGTCGCTTCGTACACCTGAACCGCACCGCCAATATTCGCTCCCGGAGCAATGCCAATACCGCCAACTTCGGCCGCCAGCGCATCTGATATATAGTCACCGTTTAAGTTCAGCGTCGCAATTACGGAATAGTCTGACGGACGCATTAAAATCTGCTGCAGGAATGCATCAGCAATCACATCTTTAATAATGATATCTTTACCTGTTTTGGGGTTTTTAATTTTAACCCAAGGGCCGCCGTCAATCAGTTCTCCGCCAAAACGCTCAAGTGCCAGTTCATAGCCCCACTCTTTAAATGCGCCTTCGGTATATTTCATAATATTGCCTTTGTGAACCAGCGTCACAGACGGCTTATTGTTATCAATCGCAAATTGAATGGCTTTACGAACCAGACGCTGAGTGCCTTCCTTAGAGACTGGCTTAATGCCGATACCGCAGTTCTCTTCAAAACGGATCTTGGTGACACCCATTTCTTCTTTTAAAAATTTGATGACTTTTTTCGCTTCCGGAGAATCCGCCTTCCATTCAATGCCTGCATAAATATCTTCAGAATTCTCACGGAAAATCACCATGTCGGTCTGTTCCGGATGCTGCACAGGAGACGGCACACCTTTAAACCAGCGTACTGGGCGCACGCAGACATATAAGTCAAGTTCCTGACGCAGTGCAACATTAAGCGAGCGGATACCGCCGCCTACAGGAGTTGTCAGCGGGCCTTTAATCGATACAACATATTCACGCAGCGCTTCCAAAGTTTCATCCGGCATATAGGTGCCGTAAATTTTATTGGCTTTTTCGCCGCAATACACTTCCATCCATTCAATAGAGCGTTTAGCGCCATAGGCCTTTTGCACAGCCGCATCGACCACGGCTTTCATGACAGGTGTGATGTCTACACCAATGCCGTCACCTTCAATAAAAGGGATAATCGGCTGATTAGGAACGTTTAATGACAAATCTGAATTTACACTTATTTTACTGCCATCCACAGGCACGGCAATTTTTTGATAACCCATTTTCTGTAATTCTCCTTCTTCTTTATCTGGCAATCTAAAAAATATTTGCCAATTCACAATACTTTCATTCTATCTTCACGCATAATAGATTAATCGAATTCAAACATCTTTGAGATTTATAAGGGAAATAGCCTTATTTCCCGCTTAAATAAAACTCGATGTTTCTTTTATTTATATTAGTGAAGAAGCTATTTCATATGAAAATCGTCATTCTCAATAAGCCTTATGACGTGCTCTCCCAATTCCGTAAAGACGAAGCGCACTTGACCATGTCCGACTTCGTAGACGATCCAACTTTGCGTTTGGCTGGCCGTCTAGATATGGACTCCGAAGGTTTAGTCTTCCTAACCGATCACGGCGGTCTAAACCAATACATCACCAACCCTGCCAATAAAAAGTTTAAAACTTATTTGGTTCAGGTGGAAGGTGATGTCACTGAAGAAGCACTTGAGCAGCTTCGCAAAGGCGTAGAGCTAAAAGACGGCATGACACTTCCTGCCAAAGCAGACAAAGTTGAACAACCTGAATGGTTGTGGGAACGTGATCCTCCTGTACGTTTCCGTGCCTCTATCCCGACATCTTGGGTTGAAATTTCAATCTGTGAAGGACGTAACCGCCAAGTGCGCCGTATGTGCGCTGCTGTAGGTTTCCCAGTTTTGCGCTTGATCCGCACTCAAATTGGCGGAATCAGTCTGGTTCAAATGGACTTAAAGCCAGGTGAAACAAAAGAGATTGAACCGCTGCTTTACCCAGACTTCCAAAATATTCCTGCGGAAGAGCCTTACCGTTCACGTTCTTATGTAAAAAAACCGGGCGGTACGGGCGGTAAGCCAATGGTTCGTAAGAACAAAGATGGTTCTGTTAAAAAGTCTGGTACTAAACGTATCTGGCAAATGGATGACAGCGAGAAGCCAAAGCGCCGTACCAATGGTACGACACGCCCAAATACTAAAGCGCCACGCGGCCGCGGGCGTAATGGCCGTTAAGACTTAGGATTTTTTTATAAATTAAGCCCCTCAATTGAGGGGCTTAATTTTTTAATATTTACTTTCAATCTCATTAAAATTAAGCTGATAACTATCAGGCTCTAAATACATTTTATAAAATTTAATATTCTTATTTTTTAGTGCAAACATAACATCGTTTTGACTAACTACAACATCTTTATCACCACATTCAGGCATTCTTAATCCAAAATATATCCCTGTTATAGCATCTTCACTAATTTTTTTTGACCCAGATGATTCTGTCAGTAATCTAATTTCATCTTCATGTATCCAAGCATTAGATTTATTGCCTAATATTAATTTCAATAACTTATTTATCGAGTTATTAACAAATGCACTTCCAAAATTAAGCTTATTAATATCTCCATAATTAACATCAAAATATGTTTTTAAATCATTTATTTTAAGTAGCTCATCTAAATCGTATTCGATACAAAAACCCTTATGAGAATTAGCATAATAAGCCCAAAGCAATTCATCTATTGGCGTTTTACTTAAAGAATAAATACCTATATTTTCACTTTCTTCGTAGAATCTTTTAAATTGTTCTCTAAGATATGGATGTAAAGAATTTCCTTTATCTGACACAATTTCATCAATGAATACCCCTTCACAAGGATCAGTCAACTGATTACTATTTGGTGCAAATAATTCCATCGATTCTAAAGTTTTCAAATCCCTCCCAGAACCACACCTATACTTATATACTTTCATTATTCACCAATAAAAACCCATACCTAAGTATGGGTTTTACCTGAAAATTAAATGCTTATCAAATTAAGCTTTCAGCCATAAATTCGCTTTGGCCTGATCTACAACTTTCAGTTCAACTTCACTCAGTTCAGAACCTGCAGCCTTCACACCAAAAGACATCAATTCATCACGGCGGAACGCCAGCACAGTATAATCACCCGCTTGCTTGGCATACTGTTCAAGCAGCTTGGCTGTCGCCCTCAAGCCGTCAACAGCAATAATGATGTCATTTGCAGATAAGCCTGCTTGAGCGCCAGCGCCATCACGGCGCGCAGACTGAACTAGAACGCCTTCAGGCTTATCGGCAAGCTTTAAGCCAAATGGCAAAGTTTTGTCATTTTTCAGGCTATAGCTTAAACCAAACTCTGGGAACAGCTGATCTAAGGGCAATTCATCTGTGGTATTGATCAAATGATTAATCTGTTCCAGCCAGCTGTCACCCGTCAGTTCTTTACATAAATCGAAAATGGTGCGTTCATTGACTTGAATGCCATTTTGCGCATTTTCGTACAGCTTACGCATTAAAGCATCCAAGCTCGAACCGCGCATCCGTAAGCCTAAATCCAAGCACAGCGCCACTAAACAGCCTTTGTTATAGTAGCTCGTACCCGCATTATTTGAGTTTTCATCCTGACGGTAAAACTTCACCCATGCATCAAAGCTAGACTCAGACACTGACTGCACTAAACGTCCAGGGTTTTGCAAATAACGGTCTATTTGCGCTTTCAGCAATGTCAAATATGAATCCTGATGAATCACGCCGCTGCGCAGTAAAATCAGATCATCATAATATGAGGTAAACCCTTCAAAGATCCACAGCAAAGAAGTGTAGCCTTCTTTGTTCAGGTCATAATTGACGAAATTTTCAGGGCGGATAAATTTCACCAGCCATGAGTGGAAATATTCGTGACTGCATAAGCCCAAAAAGCGCTGATAGTCCTTTGACGGCTCTTCCGGTTCATCGGCTTTTGGCAGGTCATCACGCGGTGTAATCAGGCTCGTACTGTTTGGATGTTCTAAACCGCCATAGCTGCTGCCTGTCGCCATGGTCATAAAGGTATAGTCCGTGAACGGCGCTGAACCAAACATTGAAATTTCAGTGCTGCAGATTTTTTCAATGTCCTGCTGCATGCGCTGCGCATTCATGGCATGTTTGCCAGACACCACAAACTCATGCGGAATGCCATTGGCTTCAAAGCTAAACCGTGTTTGATCTGCGAGCTCAAAAGGCGAATCAATCAGCTGCGCATAATTGTCTGCATACAGGGTGTAACGGCCTTTCACCAAAGTTTTAGACTTTAAGCCGGTGGCAATCTGAAAATGCTTCAGTTCTTCAGGCAAGAAAATTTCCGCTTCAATGGCCTTGTGTTCCTGCCCTTCCAAACCTAAACACGCGCAAGCTGGATTGACATATAAACGGGACTGGTCGACATAAGCACCGCGCACTGACAAATCATAAGCATAGACGTCATATTCAACCGTAATCAGCTCATGATCGGTATTGAATAAGCGCCATTTATTCTTTTCAAATTTTTGAATCTGCAGCTGGCGCCCGTCTTCATCATAAGCGCGTACTGCTTCAATATGTTTTGAAAACTCGCGGATTAAATAGCTTCCCGGTATCCAAGACGGCAGTGACAGCACTTGCGTTGGATCTGCCAAGAAACGCGCGGTGACATGAATAAGGTGCTGACGATAATCGTCAAATTCGATTTGATAATGCAGCATAATGGGCAATACAAAATAAAAAAAGATAACTTGGCAATAAGCTTAACATTTTTTGACACAACGGTGCGCAACAGTCTTAATTGTCTACAATTAAGACTAGTCAGCGGAAAAAAAAAGGCATAGCATTCCTTAAATTTTTTTGTATTTTCGGCCTACGGAAAGGCTATAAGGAATCTCATTGAAACGCGTAATTTACTTCATCGTGGCGCTATGCGCTTTATGCTCCACGGTAGCAAATGCTGCACTGCTCAACATCAATCCAGAAACGGTAGAAGCTGAAGCGTGGACTATTCTAGATCCGCAATCGGGACAAGTGATTGCTGAACATAATAGCCATGTACAGCGCGCTCCTGCCTCTTTAACCAAAATGATGGTGGCCTATATTGCCCTGAAAGAAATCAAAGCGGGCCATTTGAATAAAAATGAAGTTCTGACAGCCACCCCAGTGGTCAATGTGGTTCAATGGGATGAATCGCAAATGTATTTAAAGCCAGGCGAGCAAATTACGGTTGACCACCTGTTGGCAGGCCTAGTGGTTATGTCCGCGAATGATGCAGCGGTCACTCTGGCAGAGAAAATTTCTGGCGGCCTTCCGCAATTTATTGAGCGCATGAATAAAGAAGCCAAAGCGCTCGGCATGAATGACACCCACTTTCAAAACCCGGCAGGCATTACTATGCCGGAGCACTATTCTTCTGCAGCAGACCTCGCGCGTTTGGGCCGCGCCTTAGTGCAGGAAACACCGGACTATCTTAACTATTCCAAACAAACCAGCTTCAGCTATAACAATCATTTTCATAAAGCGACCAATATCTTGCTCAAGCAAGACCCGACAGTCGATGGCATGAAAACTGGCTTTACCAAAGCGGCTGGCTATAACCTAGCCTTAACCACCAACCGCCCTTCAGGCCTGCATAATGTGCCTGACCGCCGTTTAATTGTAGTGGTTATGGGCACTAAAAGCGGACTGAAGCGCGCTGAAGTAGCCCATAAGCTGATGAACCTTGCTTATGTCTATACCCGCAATGAAGTTGCCATTAAAGACAAACAGCTGATTGCCGAATTGCCAGTCATTAAGTCCACTTTAAAAATGTTTAAAGTGGAAACCAAAAAGCCGCAAATCATTACCACGTCATTATTTGACCCTGCGCTGACCATTGATATGAACACCTTTGATCAGCCGCATCAGCGCATCATGCTGGATACTGGCAATGGCTTATTGCAAGGCATTGAACCGCTGCAGCAAACTCAAACGCATATGAATATCGAAGTGAATGAAAAATTGCTCACTGCACCTTTGGCTCAAGTGATGAAATTAGTCACCGTAAATGTGTATCAAAACAACCAGCTGATCAACACCATTGATATTGAAGATGACGTAAATATTGACGAGGCCAATGTTTTCGAGCGTTTCTTATTTTGGCTTAAAAGTGTTTTCGGTATTTTCTCAGCAGATTCAGGCGCTGTAAAAACCTACCCATTGCAGCAATAATCGGCCTGCAGAATTCTTATCGGTGAGATAATGTAACTTGTAAGACAATTCAAAAAACACCCATAAAAATAGGCATTTCGATGAATCCTGAAAAGAATAGTAATCTGCACCGGATTGTCATTGTCGGCGGCGGCGCAGGCGGTCTGGAATTAGCTACACAATTAGGCGGCAGTCTCGGGAAATCAGGCAAAGCGCATATTACTTTGGTTGACATGAAACTCACCCATGTCTGGAAGCCGCTGCTGCATGAAATTGCAGCCGGCACCATGAATATCAATGAAGAAGCCACCAATTATTATGCCCATGCCGCCAAGCATTCTTATGACTTTGTTTTAGGCTGCTTGAAAAACATCATTCCTGCAGAAAAGCGCATTGTTCTGAACCGGGCACCCTTGGGAAAATACGGCAGTTCAGACGAAAATTTGATGCTGCATTACGACACCCTTATTTTAGCTGTAGGTTCTGTTTCCAATGATTTTGGCACAGCCGGCGTATCAGAGCATTGCCACTATTTAGACAGCCTGCAGCAGGCTGAAATCTTCCAGCAGGATCTGCTGCATCTGTATTTAGATGCGCAAAACAGCAATGAACCCTGCCAGCTGAACATCGGCATTATTGGCGCTGGTGCAACGGGCGTAGAACTTTCTGCCGCGCTGACAGAAGCCAAGCACAATTTTTACCAATACGGGCTCAATAAAATCTTGCCCCAGAATGTGCAAATCACCTTAATTGAAGGCGCTGACAGAATTTTGCCCGCCTTGCCCGAAAAACTGGCCGATCATGCATATAAACAGCTGGACCGCATGAAAATTGATGTGCTGACCTCTAAGCGCGTCGCAAAAGTCGATGCTGACAAAATTTACTTTGATGACGGCAGCTGCATTCATGCAGAACTCAAGGTCTGGGCAGCAGGCATTAAAGCTCCGCCAGTTATTGCCAGCCTGCCAGGCTTTGCCAAAGACCATATGGGCCGCATAGACGTCTATGCTACCCTGCAGACTAAGGCAGACCCGAATATTTTTGCCTTTGGGGATTGTGCGCATTGCCAGCCGCGGGCCGACGAGCCTGTACTTGGCCCTCGGGCGCAGGTTACAAGCCAACAGGCGTCTTTTTTGGCAGAAGCCTTAAAAGCCCGCCTGAACGGTCAGCCGCTGCCCATGTTTAATTTTTCAGATAAGGGCTCTTTAGTTTCACTCAGTAAAAATAAAGCCGTCGGTGAATTATTAGGCCAGGTTAATGTGCAGGGCTTTATCGCAAAATCCATGTATGTGTCTTTATACCGCATGCATCAAGCCACCATTTACGGCTATGCGCATGCAGGCTTACTGACCGCCAAAGATTTTGTGAGCAGAAAAATTTCGCCAAAAATAAAAATGCATTGAAATTTTAATATTCACCCCGATTAATGAAAAAACCATCATCTGAATAGTAAAAGTGCAATTTTTTAGTAAATTTAGTCTACAAAAAAGCAATTTCACTTTATGATGTACCCTTAAAAAATTGAATGGATCAATAACATGACTGCTATTGCAAATAACCTTGTGGTTTCTTTCCACTACACATTGACTAATGCTGAAGGTGAAACACTTGACCAATCTCAAGGTGAACCACTTGCCTATTTGCACGGCGCTGGCAACATCATTCCTGGCCTAGAAAAAGCATTATTAGGCAAAACAGTTGGCGAAAAATTTACTGTAACTGTTCCTGCTGCTGAAGGTTATGGCGAATACAACCCAGACCTAGTACAAGAAGTTCCAGCTCAAATGTTCCAAGGCGTTGACAATATTCAAGCTGGCATGCAATTCCAAGCTCAAACTGATGACGGCGTTCAAATCGTAACTGTTAAAGCAGTTGAAGGCGACAATGTTGTTGTAGATGCAAACTTCCCGCTTGCTGGCCAAGACCTGACTTTTGCAGTTGAAATCATTGAAATCCGTGAACCTTCTCAAGAAGAATTAGATCACGGTCACGTACACGGTGCAGGCGGCCACCACCACTAAGATCTTATGATCTGACGTGCAAAAGGCAAAGTTTTTACTTTGCCTTTTTTATTGCTGATACATGGCAAATGATATTCCGCACCCAGGGCAGTTTCAACTATTCATCCGGCTTTAGATCATTTCATACTGCAGCACACTTTATTTTTAAGCTTATATGTGAACACCCAATCATTATCTAAGCACCTGCACTAGCGCTAAAAAAGCGCATTGTAAAAGCCGCTGTGGCTGTTGAACATACAGCTGAACAGAATGAATGACTTCAAATCCCGCTTAGCTAGCATGCAAGTGCCAAGGTACACATCATCATCTGAATAAACATCGGCCTTAAAACAGCGCCTCCGTTTAACTTGAAAATTAGATCGCATAAAAAAGCAGAGCCTATGCTCTGCTTTTTTATCGGAATTTATATCCTGCGCATGCGCTTTAATTTTTTTTATCTGCGCTGGTTGTAAATCTGCTGCGCAGCCGGCAGGTTTTTACGCATGGCATCAATCCGCTGGCTATTTGACGGGTGAGTCGACAGGAACGATGAACCGCCAGCGCCTTCAAGCTTATTCATTTTTTCCCACAGCGTAATTGCAGCTTGAGGATTATAGCCTGCCCGCGCCATCAGCATTAAGCCACCCTGATCCGCTCGGCTTTCCAAACTGCGTGAATAGGGCAAGCCAATCCCAATTTGGCTGCCCAATTGCGCTGCCGCTGTGCCTGTCTGCCCTACACCCGCTGCACTTAAGCCAATGCCCAGCGCCAAATCTGTCAACGCCTGCGCGCCCACTTTATTCTTCGAATGCTCTTCTAGGGCATGCACCATTTCATGGCCCATCACCGCCGCAATTTCAGCATCCGTCAGGTTCAGCTTAGTGACAATCCCTGTATAAAATACAACTTTACCGCCTGGCGCCACATAAGCATTGACTTGCGGCGATTTCAGCACTGCAAGCTGCCAGTCAAATTTAGTCCCGGTTTGGTTCATTTGATCTGCATAAGGCTTAAGGCGGGTAAACACGCTGTAAATACGCTTATAAGTCGCAGATGAGGTATCTAAAGTATTGCTGTTGCGCGCTTCAGCGACCGTTTTATTAAAACCTTGAGTCGCTACCGTATTCAGCGTTGCTGTATCCGCGCCAGCCATATCAGCCACAGTTGTACAGCCAGAAACTGTTACAGCACCCGCTGCACATAAGCTCATTAATATTTTTTTATTCATTATTCAGGACTCCAAACCCACAATCTAAACAGCATGAATTATAGCAATTATATTCTTCAAATTTAGGAGGTTGAATGAAGTTAAAGCACATTATCATAGGATTTATGTAAAATGTGTTCATCCAATAAATTGGATATAAAGCCAATAGAGCAAACAACAGGCATTCAAAAATAGATACAGTTTGCACAGCGGTTCAACCTTTGCCTCAAGTGTTTCACTTTTACGCTTAAAAAATAGAAATGCATTTTGAATCAATATAATTGGTACTAAAATGCAGGCAATCATGGCCGATAATCCAACAAAAGCTGTGTAAATAATTTCAGGGTCCGAGGTTTGCGCCCGAATAATCATCATCGCGATTGTGGGCGCACCGCCCATGGCAAACAGCAAAGAATAAAAAATAGTTCCTGATATATACTTCTGCATCCTGCAGCGCCTGAAATATGAAGTGAAATGCATTTTAGCAACTCTGCTGACACTGTACAGCACACTGAACTGCAACTTTAGTATCGAGATTAACCCGAACTCAGATTTTATTCAAAATCTAGGGCTTAGCAGAAACGGCTGAACAGGTTTGATCAGATTAGGCTTAGGCATCCGATTGCTGTTTTACAGCTGTAAAAAAGCCCCGCTTTTGCGGGGCTTTTTTTGCATCATATTCTAAGCATTAAGCTTGGAATGGGTGACGCAGAATCATCGTTTCTTCACGGTCTGGACCTGTAGAAATGATGTCGATTGGACATTCAATCAGCTGCTCGATACGCTTAATGTAGTTGATCGCATTTTGAGGCAATTGATCTAAAGATTTTGCACCAAAAGTTGACTCAGACCAGCCCGGCATCGTTTCATAGATTGGTTTTAAAGTTTCAAATGCAAGCGCATCAGATGAACCCACACAGCCAGAATCTGCAGCTTCATAACCCACGCAGATTTTCACTTCTTCTAAACCATCAAGAACGTCAAGTTTAGTTAAGCAAATGCCTGAAAGCGAGTTGACATCTACAGAACGGCGCAGGATTTCAGCATCAAACCAGCCGCAGCGGCGCTGACGGCCAGTAGACGCGCCAAATTCTGAACCGATTGTACCCAGGTGTTTACCAATCGCATCGCCAACATCATTGGCGGCATCGTAAACAAGTTCAGTTGGGAATGGTCCAGCGCCGACACGGGTTGTATACGCTTTGGTAATACCCAAAACATAATCCAGGTGCAATGGGCCAAGGCCTGAGCCTGAGCTTACGCCGCCAGCAGTGGTGTTTGAAGAAGTTACATACGGGTATGTACCATGGTCGACGTCAAGAAGTGAACCTTGCGCGCCTTCAAACATAATGTTGTCGCCGTTTTTACGGTAGTTGTGAAGCTCTGTGGTTACGTCAATAACCAGCGGAGCAACAACTTTACGCCATTCATCACACAGCGCAACAACATCATCAACATTTACGGCTTCAACACCGAAGAATTGAGTCAATTGGAAGTTATGGTATTCAAGTAATTCTTCAAGCTGCGCTTTAAGATGCTCACCGCCGCGTACCAAGTCAGCAACACGGATTGCACGGCGTGCAACTTTGTCTTCGTATGCTGGGCCAATACCGCGGCCAGTGGTGCCAATTTTTGCATTGCCGCGCTTAATTTCGCGCGCCTGGTCTAACGCAATATGATGCGGAAGAATCAATGGGCAGTTTGGAGAAATACGCAGACGCTCACGAACTGGCACACCTTCTTTTTCAAGAATGTCCATTTCTTTAATCAGCGCTTCCGGTGAAAGTACAACACCATTACCAATTAAGCACAGTACGTTTTCACGCAAGATGCCAGATGGAATGAGGTGTAATACAGTTTTCTTACCACCAACTACGAGAGTATGGCCAGCGTTGTGACCGCCTTGATAGCGAACAACTGCAGCCGCTTGATCTGTGAGCAGGTCGACGATCTTGCCTTTGCCTTCGTCGCCCCATTGGGTACCAAGTACCACAACATTCTTGCCCATAATAGCCTCATTACATCATGCTGTTAAAATTGAGAGTAAAACTGAATGACATGAACATTCAGCCTTGCCATTAAACTGTTTCGATTAAACCGCTTCGACTTTCCACTCACCTGCAACATTCACCAATTGATGCGTTGCATTTGGAACTGATTTTAAATTATCGTTCCCAAGTAACTGAATTACACTTAGGCCTTGTGCGCGGACGTCCGCAATTGCGTCAAGCAATGCCTTGTCTGTGCCTTTAGGCGCAACAACTTTTTGAATCTGCTTAAATTGACCTGCACATAATGCATAAAGGTCACAAGAAAAGCCTGTTGCCGGACGCGCGCGTCCAAAGTGCTGGCCAATTCCGTCATAACGTCCGCCTTGAGCCAGCGGCGCTGCACGGTTTGGCGCATATACGGCATACATTAAACCAGTGTGATAGTGATATGAACGAAGCTCTACAACATCTATACCAATATGCAGCGCTGGCCAGCGCGCCTGAATTTCTGACTGGGTTTGCTTAACAGCATCAAATGCCTGCTTGAACTCAGGATTTTCAAAAATCTCAGCACTTAAATGTGTCTGCAGCGCATCTAAATCGCTTGCATAACGGCCTAAATTATAAAAATCTGCACCGAATTTTAATTCTTGAGTAAATTCAGCTAGTTCAGGCAATGCTTTGCGCTGATATAAATCAGAAAGCTGACGCTCAACTGCTTTCGATAAGCCTGCATGCGCCACCAGGCTGCGGAATAATCCGACATGGCCTAAATCTAAATGAATGCCCTCAGCCAAACCAGCTGTTTGAAGCAAGCTCAGCATCACATCGACCATTTCAACGTCGGCATCAATGCTGTCTGAACCAAATAATTCTGCACCCAGCTGCAGCGGCGCGCGTGTGGTATTAAACCCCTGAGGCTTCGTATGCAAAACCGTGCCAGCATAGCAATAACGCGCTACGCCTTCGACTGGATGTACATGCGCATCGATACGGGCCACTTGCGGTGTCATATCGGCACGCACACCAAGCAATCGGCCAGACAGCTGGTCAATCACTTTAAAAGTGGCTAAGTCTAAATCTTGATTCGATTCGGAGAGAGAAGAAAGAGATTCGATGTATTCGATAAATGGCGTGTACACCAGCTGATAACCTCGAGTTGCGAGGAAATCCAATGCTTCACGGCGCAAAGCTTCAATAACTTGCGCTTGTTCTGGTAATACATCAGCTACACCATCAGGTAATAACCATGTCTCTGAAATGGGCATGTTGTAAACCTAAATACTTGTCAGCGCGGAAATAATCCGCATAAAAAAATCGGGAACACACCCGATTTCTCATAGTGTATCACGTTCAATTTAGCCATGCATCAGACAATTCAGGAAAATTTCATTTATCGTGTTAAAGCCGTACAGGCTGGCTTAGAGCCGCCGCTTCAATTGCACAGGCAAGCAGCAGTTTTAAACTAGAACGCGTTAAAAAAAAGTAACGCTCCGCTCCATAGTATTTATTGATTAAATTTATTTAAAACACAATTTTATTCTTAAATTTCAATTATAAAAAGAATGGTTTAGGCCGCTAATTCATCTATACTTTTGTTCAATTCAGCATCAACAACAAGTCCAGCTGAACATTCATTCAATGCTTTGATTACGCAATTTCACTTTGGGGAAAAGATATGGAATTACACAGCAATTTGTATTACAGGCATGCAGATGCTCAAATAATGTCAAAATTAGACCGTTTATTTGAAGAACACCGCGGTGATTCAGATAAATTTATCGCCCTCGCCTGTGACATTAACCCCGAACATGGCGCTGAGCTGGCCAGAGAAATTTTAGAAACTGTGGATAACATTGAATTTGATCTGGGGCCAGAACTGCTGTACCCGATCGAAGGCTATTCAATTGCGCATTTTGTGCATGGCTCATCAGGTGATGAATTTATTGAGGCAATATTATTTTTTCTAAAAGCGCTGGCCCCGTCTATCCACGCTCAGGCTTGGGGATGCGGTGACGATGATCCTTGGGAATTTTGGTTTAAATTTGAGGGCGATGAACTGCTACGTGAAGATGATGAGCCATTCAATGATCCTGAAGAAGACGAAGAAATTAAAGCCAATATTTACACTTGGTGGCATGCCGGCCTGCCTCAGCAAATCAAAGAAGGCTTTTTAAACGAAAACGTTGAGCAATAAACCTTTGAATACCTGACAACCCGCAGCTTGAGGCGGCGATTATACCTCCCAGGCTGCAGACCGCAATATATAAATCTGAGCATTATTTGCGCTCTAAAAAATACTTCCGCATCGTTATAGAATAGGCAATGCGGTAGTCTGCTTGATTTTCTGCAGCGGAATTTCCGTCTTCACATTTTGAATACTGGAAATTTTATTCAAACGCTGAATTTGAAACTGACGGTAGGCATCCAAATCTGCCACCATAATTCTCAGGAAAAAATCACAGTCTCCTGCCATCAGCTGGCATTCCACCACTTCATCCATAGACTGAATAGCCTCTACGAAGGCATTGACCGTTTGCTCATCCTGCCCTTTTAGCCAAATTCGGGCGAATACGGTCAGCCCTAAATTGATCTTCTGCGGATTCAGCAGCGCCACATATTTTTCGATAATGCCGTCATCTTCCAGCTGTTTGACACGGCGCAAGCATGGCGATGGTGAAAGCCCCACTTTCTGAGCCAAATCGACATTCTGCAGCCTGCCATTGCGCTGAATTTCCCAAAGAATCCGCTTATCAATAAGATCCATCTTAAACCCCAGCAGTTCATGCTAATTTTCTATACATTTAAAGCATATTATGCCAAAAGTGAATGCATATAAATTAAATTCAGCGCCAAATGCTGCAGTGAAGCTTTTACAATGTTTTTCTTTGTAATTAAAAGATTGGAAAGCCTCATGTTGACCTTTCGGACTGCCGCAGCTGACACCAAAACCTCCGAGAAGCTTGCAGAATTCAAACGCGGTCTGAAAACTTCCATTCCCCTGCTGCTCGGCATTATTCCCTTTGCTTTAGTGCTGGGCGCGCAAGCTACTCAAAAAGGCTTGTCATTTGCGGAAGTTTCATTGCTGACTGGCTTAAACTTTGCCGGCGGTTCTGAGTTTGCCATTTTGGAAGTGTGGACTAATCCGCCAAATATTATCATGCTGATTTTCATCACTTTCCTCGTAAACAGCCGGCACTTGTTAATGGGTGCAAGCCTAGCGCCCTATTTACGGCATTTACCCAATCGCACAGTGTTTACCGCCCTGTTTTTTATGTGCGATGAGAGCTGGGCTTTAAGCTTAGCTGACGCACAAAAGAAACAGCACTATTTAGGCATACAGCGCGCATTCAGCATGCTGTTCTACGCAGGCCTTTGTTTTGCGCTTTACCTCATGTGGATTGGCTTCACCACACTCGGCGCAATAATTGGCCCCGTGCTGGGAGATGTCAGCCGTTTCGGTTTTGATATGGCCTTTCCTGCTGTCTTTTTAGTGCTGCTGCGCGGCATGTGGAAAGGCATTCGCGCTGCCCGCCCGTGGCTGGTCAGTTTAGTTGCCGCAGCATTGGCTTACTTATATTTGCCTCCTGGCTGGCATGTGCCTATCGGCGCGGTTTGCGGAATTGCCTCTGCTGTATTCTTGACAGGAGATGAAGCATGATTCACGCACCAACAGTCATCGCGATTTTATTTATCGCCTTCACCACTTACCTGACCCGCGTCCTCGGCTATGTTTTGCTGAAGCATAAAACGTTAAGCAAGAAACAGCGCCAGATTTTGGAAGTTGTGCCCGGCTGCGTGCTGATTTCTGTGATTGCGCCTTATTTTGTAAAAGACAACCCTGCAGACCTTCTCGCAATTGTTATTACCCTGCTGGCTGCATCGCGTTTTTCATTATTGCCGACCGTGGCCATCAGCATGGCATCCGCTGCATGTCTGCGGCTGCTGCTGGTTTGACCCCACAGCCGCACAAAAAATAAAGCCTCCCATGTTCATCACAGAGAGGCTTTTGTAAATAGGATTATGCTTTCGCACTTAACTCTCAATCTTTAGGCGCCATGACTTTCGCCAGCAAATTCACCAGCTCTGCATTTTGCAGCTCAACCTGCTGCAGCTTCTGCGATGTTTGATCCATCGTCTCCTGCTGCACATGCATCTTTTTCGCTAAATCCTGCATAATTTCTAAGGTTTTCTTCAGATTCGCTTCTAAATGGACGATTTTTTCTTCCAAGTGCAAGCTTGCTTGAACTTCAGCATTGTCATCTTGATTTTTAAACTGCAGCCATATCAGAAAGATTACTGCCATCGACAGTAAAAAAATAAATCCCCACAATAGAATCATCAGCTTTGCTCTTTTTAATCATTCATTTGTTTCATCTTACCTAATTTTTTAAAGTTTTTTTTCAGAAAAAACCGTTATTTCATTACTTTTACGATCAATGATGCAATTCCAGCGATCAAAACAAGGTGATTTCACTTTCAGTTCGAACAATCCAGCGCCTTTAGGCGCTTTAAACTGATAACGTCACGTAAAAGACTCGCAGAGATCCAGCAGGCGGTTGGCATAGCCCCATTCATTGTCATACCAGGCAAAAACTTTGGCTTGCCGCCCGACAGCCATGGTTTGGCTTAAATCGACAATTAAAGAATACGGCGAATGGTTAAAATCGCTGGAGACCAGCGGTTCATCCGTCACTGACATAATTGCAGCGTAATCATGCTCAGCAGATTTCACCAAAACCTCATTCAAGCGGTGCTGAGTAATAGGCGACTGTGCGATAAACGTCAGATCAATCGCCGCCACATTAATGGTAGGCACTCGAATAGAAAAACCATCGATGCGGTCTTCCATTTTCGGCATTACACGTTTTAAAGCGCCTAAAGCAGAAGATGTGGTTGGAATGATGTTTTGCCCTGATGCGCGCGCGCGGCGCAGATCACGGTGCGCATGGTCTAAAACTGACTGATCTGCGGTTACCGCATGAATTTCCGTCATCAGCGCAGACTCTATGCCAAAAGCATCATCAATAATTTTCACCAAAGGCACTAAAGCTTGAGTCGTGCAGGATACACTGGAGATAATCTGATCGTGCGCTTTGACATCATGATGATTCACACCGTACACAATCGCAGCATCCACACTGTCAAAAGGCGCCGCGCCAATGATCACGCGTTTCGCCCCAGCATGAATATGCTGAGTGGCCGCTTCTCGTGAACGGAATAATCCTGTGCACTCTAAAACCACATCAATATTCAAAGCTTGCCATGGCAGCAATACCGGCTCTGCACTGCGCAACACCTGAACCCGCAGCGCAGCCTCACCGGCCCGTATACTTAGAAATTGCTTGCCATTTTCAGTTTCTATTTGCACTTCGCCCTGAAACCGGCCATGGGTTGAATCGTATTTAAACAGATGCAATAAAGTTTCGATGTCCGCAACATCGTTAATGGCAATAATTTCAAAATGAAATTGTTTAGGATTTTCAAACCAAGCTCTGAGAACATTGCGTCCAATTCGCCCAAATCCGTTAATTGCCACACGTTGCATCATTATTCCTTACAATTGAAACAAGGGTTTTCACGCTTATGTTATCGGATTTCTTAGCTTTTACGGAGAATATTTGTCAAAATTAGCGAGAAATATTTACATTAAAAATAAATGCCATATATCCAATACTTTGTGAAAAATAAAATGAACCCATTTAAGCAAATTTCGAAATTATGTTTATGTCTTTTCGCCTTCTATAGTTCTGAACTATTAGCCACATCGCTTTATTCCTCTTGTGCGCCAGAACAGACAGCTAAACTGATTCAAGAGCTAAAACTACTTACAAGCAAGACATTGAAATCTGATGAACTGCAAGAGCGTTCAGATTGTATTTATCTCGATGCCAACAGCTTGCTTATTGCAACTGCAAATCTCATCCCAAATAAAGAAAATATTTATCAAATTCAGCTTTACCTGCTTAATCCAAATCACAAAAAAATCTTGTTCAAATATATACATTCACAAACGATTTCTGAGGAAAATGGCAGATTTTCATCGATTAAATTTGATCGTGTTCCCTACTCTAGTTTACCAAAGGAAAATGTGGTTGGACTCAATACCCATCATTTGAACAATGGCTACTTTAGCTATGACTTGGATACATTCAATTTATTTCGCGTTCGATCCAATCCAAATTCTCAAAAATACAATATTCAATGGGTGCTTAGAGATATCCAGACCAACATCCAAACCAATTGGCGTCCTGCATATGGCTGTGAAAATGGAACAAATGACGATATTAAAAGTATTTTCATTCTCCAAAATAGTCAAAACCATCAACTGCAAGATATGATTTTAAAACAAATTAAGAAATCAGAAGATACTGATGAAAAATGTAAAACGATACACTCCAAGAAAACTGAACAACAACTTTTAAAATTTAATGGGGAATATTATCAAATCAATAAAAAGCAACTGTTAACATCGGAAGATATCAGAGATGAATAAATCAAATTTATGAAAAAATCTATTTAAAGCCTTCCCCCTTGGGTCTCCTTTTATTTTCTTAAAATGCTGGTGCCACTCCCATACCTGAGCCTAAATGCAAATCAAAAACTGCCCGCCATTAGTAACTCTATACAGTTAAAAGAAGACGTTTCGGATTATTATTTAAAATTGTTTTTCATTGATGTTCATCTTTATAAAATTATGAAAAGCTATAAAGAACCGATCAGCACAGCTTCCGAGGCCTCTCGCTTTGAAATATCCGGTTTGATATCACCCCTTTTCACTTTCACATCAACGAAAACTGGCGGGTCTTCGATATCAACATGGACATTATCCAAAAGACATGTGATACATTTAAACCCACATATCACAAACGGCTTACAAGATATAATATCAACGGGATGCAAACCTCGACTGATTTTTGATGATCTAAATCAGGACAACATTGAACCTAAAGCAAAAATTTCAAAAGAGACACACGCCTTCAAGTCTAATACTCAACAATATCAAGTTGATGTAAAAAAGCTTTTCATGCTCAATAAATAAAATACCGAGCTGAATAATAAAATAACAATGACCATGCATACTCAAATTTAAGGGTCAAAATTACATTTTCAATAAAGCACAATTTTTGCAGTTTGATGGCTTTTGAATCTTTTTAGATTAACCAGTTCAGCGAATTATAAAAAAAAATAATTCACCTTAAAATCATTGGTGCGTACAGCATTTTCCGTTATAATTTGTCGTTTTAAAATTTTAAGCCAGCATATCAAGTCAGCTTGAATCAATAAGTAAGACTCGCTTGCTATGCTATCCGCCAAATACAAAATTGAGGAGTGACTTGGTTGTGAGTACTCGTTTTATGACAACTGCTGAAATACGTGAAGCATTTTTGCGCTACTTTGAATCGCAAGGACATACACGTGTCGCGTCAAGTTCACTTGTACCTGCCAATGACCCTACTCTGCTGTTTACCAATGCAGGGATGAACCAATTCAAAGACTGTTTCCTCGGTCTTGAAAAACGTGACTATGTCCGTGCAACAACCTCACAAAAATGCGTTCGTGCTGGCGGCAAACACAACGACTTAGACAACGTCGGTTATACAGCTCGTCACCATACATTCTTTGAAATGCTGGGCAACTTCTCTTTTGGCGATTATTTCAAACATGATGCCATCCGATTTGCATGGGATTTCCTAACTGGCGAAGAATGGTTAGCGCTGCCTAAAGATAAACTCTACGCCACTGTTTACCATACCGATGATGAAGCATTTGACATCTGGAACAAAGAAATTGGTCTGGATGCAAGCCGTATTATCCGCATTGGTGACAACAAAGGCGAAAAATACGCATCAGACAACTTCTGGGCAATGGGCGATACAGGTCCTTGCGGCCCTTGTTCTGAAATCTTCTTTGACCATGGCGACCACATTTGGGGCGGCTTACCGGGTACACCTGAAGAAGACGGCGACCGTTTCATTGAAATCTGGAACAACGTATTCATGCAGTTCAACCGCACTGCAGATGGCGTATTGCATAATCTTCCTGCACCTTCTGTCGATACAGGCATGGGCTTGGAACGTATTTCTGCAGTTTTGCAGCACGTCAATTCGAACTACGAAATTGATTTATTCCAGCACTTGCTAAAATCAGCGGCTGAAATCATCGGTGTAGATACTGCTGAAGCTGAAGCAGCGGCCAAAGAATCAGGTAAACCTGTTGAATACCCAGCTTCACTGAAAGTGGTTGCGGATCATGCTCGTTCTTGCTGCTTCCTGATTGCAGATGGCGTGAACCCTTCTAATGAAGGCCGTGGCTATGTATTGCGCCGCATTATCCGCCGCGCAGTGCGTCACGGAAACAAACTTGGCGCAACAGGTGCATTCTTCTACAAAATGCTGCAACCGCTGATTGAAGCAATGGGTCTAGCTTATCCTGAACTTGAAGCGCAAAAAGCACGTATCGAAGCGCAATTGCTGAAAGAAGAAGAACAGTTTGCAAAAACACTTGAGCAAGGCTTGAAGTTGCTTGAAGGCGAATTGGCAAATCTTAAAGGTTCTGTCATTCCAGGTGAAGTCGTATTTAAACTTTACGACACTTATGGCTTCCCTGCTGACTTAACGGCTGATATTGCCCGTGAACGCGATTTAACTATTGACGAAGCTGGCTTTGACGTTGAAATGGCGGCTCAGCGTCAACGTGCGCGTGATGCCGGTAAGTTTGCAATTGATTACAACTCAATTGTTAAAGTTGAAGGCGAAACTCAATTTGATGGCTATGATGCAACGCAAGGTCAAGGTCAAATCATTGCAATCTATAAAGATGGCGAGCCAGTTGATGAAGTCGTTGAAGGCGATGAAGCGCTCATCGTATTGAACCAGACCCCTTTCTATGCGGAAAGCGGCGGTCAAATCGGCGATACAGGGATCTTCAAAAACGATACCGGTATTTTTGAAGTTCAAGATACCAAAAAATCTGGGGGCGCATTTGTCCACCAAGGTATCGTGACCATGGGCAGCTTAAAAGCCGCTCAATCTGTTGAAGCGATTGTGAAAGCTGATCTTCGTGACGCAACTGCACGCAATCACTCTGCAACACATTTACTGCACGCTGCTTTACGTCAAGTTTTAGGCGAGCATGTACAACAAAAAGGTTCATTGGTTGCGTCAGAAGTTTTACGTTTCGACTTCGCCAATGACCAGCCTGTTTCATTTGAGCAATTGCAAGAAATTGAACGTATTGTCAATGCTGAAGTGATTGCCAATACTGCTGTTTCGACTGAACTTTTAAACATTGAAGCGGCCAAAGAGAAAGGCGCAATGATGTTGTTTGGCGAAAAGTATGGCGATGAAGTCCGTGTGCTTGCGATGGGTACGACAAAGGATGAGAAAAACTTCTCAATCGAACTTTGTGGTGGTATCCATGTGAAACGTACGGGTGATATTGGTTTATTCAAAATCACTTCTGAAGGCGGTGTGGCTGCCGGCGTCCGCCGTATCGAAGCGGTAACAGGCACGAAAGCGCTTGAAGTGGTTCAAAAAGTTGATGCGGATATCGTCCACATCAATGATTTGCTCAAAGCGCAAAAAGACCAAACTGTTGAGAAAGTTGAAGCCACTGTTGAAACAGCGCATCAATTGCAAAAGCAAATTGAGCAGTTAAATCAAAAACTGGCGAACTTCCAAGCGTCTGAACTGATGAATCAAGTTCAGGAAATTGCTGGCCGCCAAACACTGACTGCCACCGTTCAAGGACAAGATGCGAAATCACTTCGCCATCTGCATGACAGTGTTAAATCTAAATTAGACCATGCTGTGATTGTACTGGCAGGTGTTGAGGGCGATAAAGTCAGCCTGATCGCTTCTGTTGCGAAAGACTTCACTTCAGCAGTAAAAGCGGGCGACATTATCAAGCATTTAGCCACTGAGTTGGGCGGCAAAGGCGGCGGTAAACCTGATCTCGCTCAAGGCGGCGCACCACTCAATGAGAAGTTTGAATCCGTTATGGCCGATTTAACTGCTTGGCTTGCACAAAAATAAACCGCAAGTATTTCAGGTAAAAGCTGGCCATGCTGTTGGCTTTTACCTTCCCCAGTTCAGCTTATAAGATGCTGTGTTAAGCCCACGCGGTTTGGAACAGCATCGCTTAAGCGGATAGAGCAAGCGTCTGACGCTGCAAATGATATTTATGCTGAAATCACACAATGACAGCCGCTGAATAATAAAGATGGAACCTGATGACTGTTTTGTGCAGTATCAGGCGCAAAGTATCCCGATAAATTGCGATTGCAGATTGCAATTTAGGAGCTGCGTGGTATTTTGGGGCTGCTCACTGCAGTAAGCTCCAAATATGTGTAAGTGCTTTAAGTCTTTAGACTTATTTACTTGGTAAGGATAGTTATGGCATTAATCGTTCAAAAATATGGCGGTACTTCGATGGGTACTCCTGAGCGCATTTTAAATGTAGCTCGTCGTGTAAAGCGCTGGCATGATCACGGTCACAAGGTCGTTGTGGTCGTATCTGCGATGAGTGGCGAAACCAATCGCCTGCTTGCTTTAGCGAAAGCCATTACGGACACCCCTGACCCTCGTGAGTTAGACCAAATGGTCTCTACAGGTGAACAGGTAACGATTTCGATGTTAGCAATGGCGCTGAATTCTATCGGCGTTGCAGCTAAGTCACTGACAGGCCGTCAAGTTGGTATTAAAACCGACAGCGCCTTCACCAAAGCACGTATTGAATCAATTGACACTGATGTGATGACCAGCCATTTAGATGCGGGCCGTGTCATTGTTGTTGCCGGCTTCCAAGGTTTTGATGCTGAAGGAAACATCACAACTTTAGGCCGTGGCGGTTCTGATACTTCAGGTGTTGCGCTTGCAGCAGCGCTGAAAGCAGATGAATGTCAGATCTATACCGATGTAGACGGTGTTTATACCACTGACCCGCGTGTTGCGCCTAAAGCGAAAAAAGTGGATCGCATTTCTTTTGAAGAAATGCTGGAAATGGCATCTCTTGGTTCTAAAGTTCTTCAAATTCGTTCAGTTGAATTTGCAGGAAAATACCAAGTGCCTTTACGCGTATTATCAAGTTTTGATAATGACAATGATGGCGCATTCGACGAAAACTTTAAACAAAACGTCGGAACACTAATCACCACTGAAGCGGAAGATAATATGGAACAGCCAATTATTTCAGGTATCGCGTTTAACCGTGACGAAGCAAAATTAACCATTTTAGGTGTGCCTGATGTTCCAGGTATTGCCTCTAAAATCTTATCGCCTATCGGCGCTGCAAACATTGAAGTGGATATGATTATCCAAAATGTTGAAGAAGATGGTACGACTGATTTCACCTTTACAGTAAACCGCGGTGACTTTAAAAAAGCCAAAGCAATTTTAGAAGCGACTGCTCAAGCAATTGGCGCGCGTGAAGTTGCAGCACGTGACGACATTGTAAAAGTATCTATCGTAGGCGTAGGCATGCGCTCTCATGCAGGCGTTGCAAGTAAAATGTTTACTGCTCTTGCTGACGAAGGCATCAACATTTTGATGATCTCTACTTCTGAAATTAAAATTTCAGTCATCATTGAAGAAAATTACCTGGAACTTGCAGTACGCACCTTGCACACAGCATTTGGCCTTGACCGCGAACACGGCGAATCAAGCGTACGTGCGTAATAAATGTATCAACAATTGTCATTGTTAGACAGTATTTGAAAAACATTACAAATAAACTAGAGCCACTATAGTTTTTCTTATAGTGGCTCTGTTATATTAAGCCTGAGGATTTTTAGAAACTTTATTAGAATTAAATTTGTAACAACGATGGTTACTGTTATCTGGTGAATTTTCTTTGCTTTTTCAGGTTGTGTTTTTACATTCTAGATCAATTGCAGGTTTAGCGTTTTGCAAGGAGATAAACATGCTGATTCTGACTCGACGCGTCGGAGAAACATTGATGATTGGGGACCAGGTCAGCGTGACTGTGCTTGGGGTTAAAGGCAATCAAGTGCGTATTGGCGTAAATGCTCCAAAAGAAGTATCCGTTCATCGTGAAGAAATTTACCAACGTATTCAACATGAACGAGCTATGCACGAGCATCTTCAACATCTCGATCAAGATTATCAGCCTTCTTTTGAAGATGATAATTTTTCACAGAACAACTTCAATCGCTAATATTGGCGTTGTTCTGTGAAAATAAAGCGGCTATCCAGCCGCTTTAAACTTTTCAAGCATCTCAATTTTTTACTTTTCTGCTTTTATTTCCCGCCCTGCTCAATCACTTTTCGCACAGGCCCAAAACTTCGGCGATGTTCAGCAATCACACCATATTGCGCAATTGCTTCAAAATGAGCTTTGGTCGGATACCCCTTATGCTTGGCAAAACCATATTGCGGATATTTTGCATCCAGTTCCACCATTTCGCGGTCACGGGTCACTTTTGCCAAAATGCTGGCTGCTGAAATTTCAGGATGCAGCGCATCACCGCCAACTACCGCATCACAACTCATGCTTAAGCCTTGGGGCACTTTATTGCCATCCACCAGTAAATGCTCCGGCTGAACTGAAAGCTTCTCTACAGCACGGCGCATCGCCAGCAGTGATGCCTGCAAAATATTGTATTCATCAATTTCAGCAGCAGAACATTCCGCAATTGCCCAAGCTAAAGCCTTTTCCTGAATTTCAATAAATAACTTTTCCCGTTTTTTTTCACTGAGCTTTTTTGAATCGTTCAATCCTTCAATTGGATTGCTGGGATCCAATATTACAGCAGCAGCAACTACCGACCCCACTAAAGGCCCTCGTCCCGCTTCATCAGCACCTGCAATTTTCATCATTATTACCTTTTGAATATCATAAAAATAAGCTGAACTGGTCAGCCTATTTTCAAACCGCTATTTTATTTCAGCTATATTTAAAGCTGCACTCGAATAGCGGTAAATCACTCATGCTTAGTTTACAGCTTCCCGCACACACGCATTAATTGTTTTAGACACAACATTGCTGACGATTGCAGCACGCGCATTCGGATCAAGCGCAGCCGTTGCCAAATCAACAGCCGTTACGCTTTGCGGCGCTTTTTCACTGACGCAGCCGCAAATCTCAGATTGAATATTTTGCTTTTGTGTTGAAGTCATCACTTTAGTAGCGGTTTGCCATGCTGGAAGCGTATTCAATTCAGTTGTGCATTTTGCGTTAATTGCAATTTTAATCGCAGCCATTCCCAGCTGCTGTGTCGCAGTCTGTGCGCCAGTTGAAGTCGTCGATGATGTGCCGGTTGCTGTACAAGCCGAAAGAACAATTGCGAGTGGCGCCATAACAGCAAGAAGTTTTTTCACTGCGTTTCCTTATCATGTTTATAAAATTCAGCAGCGCTATTTTGCCCAAAGTTGAAATTTTAAGAAATAGCTACAATACAAATACACGGCAGATGTATATTAATAAAACATTATTGAGCGTTGCAGATTTTCAACGCTATGTTCCTAAATTTCACTTTCTTCCCGCTCAGATATAAAATAGGATTCATCAACCTCAAATAGCTTGATGCTAAAATGAAAAATACAACTGGATACTACACGCGCACAGCACAGCTGCTGCATTGGCTTATGGCAATTATTTTTATTGCCGCATGGCTTATTGGATTTTACAGCGGCAATTTTTTAAGCTATGAAACAGATGGCAGCTTTAAAGGGGAAGTCATCACCCTGCATAAAAATATTGCAACCACCATCATCTTTTTAGTGGTCATCCGGATTTTCTGGCGCTACACTCACCCCGCGCCGGAGCTGCCCGCGAGCATGTCGCCGCTGATGAAAAAATTGGCGCATTTGGGCCATTTAGCGCTTTATTTAGTTTTACTTGCACTGCCGATTACTGGCTGTCTGTTCAGCTGGAGCGCAGGCCACCCCGTCCCTGTACTGTATTTATTTGATATTCCGCGCTTAGTGCAGGAAGACCCGGATATCCTCACGATTGTTAAACCGCTGCATATTTATATCTCATGGGCTGCTGGCCTACTGCTTGCGGGTCATATACTGGCGGCTTTAAAGCATCACTTTATTGATAAAGACAACGTCTTGAGAAGCATGATCCGCCAAGGCAAATAAACCGCAATTTCCCTCTAACACCCATTAAAAGCGCCTTAAGGCGCTTTTAAATTTTCTGCTGCATGATGCAGCTTTTTACCGTATTCAGCACAGCTTTTTTAATCAGCTGATTTTTAGCCTCAGCGCTTACTGCAGCATGCGCCAATTCTGACGCCGGCACATCATTCAGCGCATTGGCACTGACACAGCTGCAGACATCCTGTTCGAATTGCCGCTTATTGCCTGCTGTCATTAAAAACGTAGAAGCTTTCCATAAGTTAGAATCTTTCAATTCTAAAGCGCATTGATGTTCAATCACGGGATTCAGCATTTTCTGCATTGCAGACTGGCCAGCTTCTGCACTGCAGAAATAGAGCATGCTGCAGAAAAATACAGATGCTTTGGCACATACATTCATTTTTGATGTCGATTCAATTTTCTTGATTTAAAAAAGGGCAGCTGATGCTGCCCTCTATTCGCTCAGCGCTTAATGCAAGTTTTCAATTTGCAGCTTCCATTTCTGCTTTTCTTCAGCAGAAATAAATGAAGCTTCAAATGAATTAATTGCCAGCTGCTTCAGCTCCTCATTGCTTAAATCCAGCGCTTGAGCAATCGCTATGAAATTATCATTCATATAGCCGCCAAAATACGATGGGTCATCTGAATTGACCGTAACATGCACGCCCTGCTGCAGCAAACGGCGGATGTTATGCTCTGCCATATCTTTGACCACACACAGCTTTAAGTTGCTGAGCGGACAGACCGTTAACGGCATTTTTTCAGCAATCAGGCGCTGCATCAGTTTCGGATCTTCTTCCGAACGCACACCGTGATCAATGCGGTTCACTTTCAGCAAATCCAGCGCTTCCCAGACATATTCCGCTGGCCCTTCTTCGCCCGCATGCGCAACAATCAGAAAGCCCTGCTCACGCGCTTTGGCAAAGACACGTTCAAATTTTGCCGGCGGATGCCCCATTTCACTGGAGTCCAGACCTACGCCAATAATTTGATCTTTGAACGGCAGCGCCTGCTCCAGCGTTTCAAATGCAGCTTCCTCGCTCAAATGACGCAGGAAGCACATGATTAAATGCGATGTAATGCCCAATTTCGCTTTTGCGTCATCACAGGCGCGCTGCAGGCCATTCATTACTGTTTCAAATGCGATACCGCGGTCGGTATGTGTTTGCGGATCAAAGAACATTTCTGTGTGAACCACATTGTCTTCTGCGCATTTTTCAAAATACGCCCAAGCCAAATCGTAAAAATCCTGCTCATGAATGAGCACATTCGCGCCCGCATAATAAATGTCTAAAAAAGACTGTAAATTATGAAAGTTATACGCCTGCTTTACTTCTTCTACAGATTGATAAGGGATTGCAATTTGATTGCGCTGCGCGATTTCAAACATTAACTCGGGCTCAAAGGTCCCTTCAATATGCACATGCAGCTCTGCTTTAGGCAAAGCGCAAATCAGCTCAAGTTGATCCATCTCTTATCCTCATAAAAATAAAAAAGGGTGTAAACTGAGTTTACACCCTTTGACTTGCCTGGCGAATTAACCGCCAAACATCGCAAATTTCAATGCCCAAAGCGCAGCAATAATCCATACCATATAAGGTACAGTTTTCGCTTTGCCAGTAAACAATTTAATTAATGCATAGCTGATGAAACCCATTGCAATGCCGTCTGCAATTGAATAGGTAAACGGCATAAAGACAATGGTTAAGAATGCTGGAACTGCTTCCGTAATTTCATCCCATTCAATATGCACAATCCCCTGAATCATCAGTACGCCAACAAACAGAAGCGCTGGCGCTGTGGCAAAGCCCGGCACCGATTGCGCTAATGGCGCTAAAAATAAGCACAGGACAAACAGGATAGCGACAACGACAGCAGTCAATCCTGTACGGCCGCCGGCAGCAACACCGGCAGAAGATTCAATATATGGCGTTGTAGATGATGTGCCTAATGCAGCGCCGGCAACAATTGCTGTTGAATCAGCAAATAAGGCTTTTTTCAAACGCGGCAGTTTGCCATCTTTCAACAAGCCTGCACGGTGTGAAACACCAACCAATGTCCCTGTTGAGTCAAACAAATCGACCAAAAAGAATACAAAGATGACGCCAATCAGACTTGCTTCAAACAAGCCCGAAAAATCCATTTGCATGAATGTTGGCGCAATTGAAGGAATTTCACCGACTACGCCTTGGAACTGGTTATAGCCTAAAGCAGTAGAAATCGCAGTAACCACCAAAATACTGATGATAATTGAACCGCGGACTTTAAACTGATGCATGATCACAATTAATAAAAAGCCCAGCAGCGCTAACATTGCAGGAGGCTGACCCAGGTCGCCCAAGCCCACTAAAGTTGCATCATTTTTGACAATAATGCCTGCATTTTTCAATGCAACCAGCGCAAGGAACAAGCCAATACCGCCGCCAATCGCCAGTTTCAGCGACATTGGAATTGCATTGACAATTGCTTCTCGGATTTTGAACATGCTGATGGCAATAAAAATTAAGCCTGATACAAAGACTGCTGCCAAAGCCGTTTGCCAAGGCACGCCCATGCCTAAACACACTGAATAAGTAAAGTAGGCATTCAAGCCCATACCCGGCGCAAGCGCAATAGGATAGTTTGCAACCAGCCCCATTACCAAACAGCCGATGGCTGCTGCAAGACAAGTTGCAACAAAGACAGCGCCATGATCCATGCCTGTTTCAGACAAAATCATTGGATTCACAATAATGATGTAACACATCGTAAGGAATGTCGTTACACCTGCTAATACCTCTGTTCTAAAGCTGGTTTTGTTTTCACTCAGCTTGAACAGGCGTTCAAGTATATTTTCTGAAGATGGATTAGGAGTCGTCATGACCTAGCCCCTATTGAGTAAACTTTATGCCCTAAGCACTCCACAAAATTAATCACAATTGAAATATCATTAATTTTGTGGATGTTCTAGCAATCTGTATGCCAGCATTTTCATACTGCAAGAAAAAATATTTATGCAATCAACCAATTAAGCGATATATTGCAAACAGCTAAACGGTCACCAACAAAAAAGCTGCATAGTCTTATGCAGCTTCATTTACCTGAATTAAATCAGAAGCTTAAAAAGCAATAAACCGATCTAATTTTACATACCTTAAATTATAACACATTGATTTTTATTGTTTCTAAATTTTATTGTGCTGATAAATGCATTATATTTAAGGTATTGGTTTTATTTAAAAGAAATTCAATTTCCTAAAAAAGTTAAGTTTTTTATCCTGCTGGCTATTTTTCCGCAGTTTGAGCCGAACTAAGGCTAAAAGAGCTGTCCATCCCTTCTACGTTTTGGGTCTGATTGACTTCATTCATCAGCTGATTCAGTTCCTGCTGCCTCTTGACCTCTGTATCTTTATAGACCACAAATCCCAAGATGCACACGAGCATGATAAAGAATGGAATGATAAGAATTTTCATAACTGGCTTTTATTGTTTACTTAACTTTTTATTATAATAACAAAACTAAAACACAAAATGTGATTCAAATCACTCTTTATTGAGTAAGTTTATCGTTTTTATCTTTTTTTTCATCGGAAAAGTTATAATTTATTTTAAAAATAAACTTACCTATAGTTACTAGCTAAATAAAAGATAGCAATATGCAATTTTTAATACGGCCAAAGTGAAATACATACATTTTCGTATTGCTAACCATGCGGCACAACATTCAGCAATGCGTGTTCCCGGTAAAATGCATTGCTGAAAATATGATTCAGGACTATTCATAATTTGCCTGACGCTTTATCGCATGATCCAATAAAGCGCAATTTAAGCAAAATTAAATTAAGGCTTTAAGCTGCTTGCTCATCACGTTTAAACACCAATTCGCTTTGGGATGAGCTATCTGCATCAAAATAATACCCTCCTGTATTAAATGACTTTAAGTCTTCAGCCCGTTCAATTTTATGTTCAAGCATATAGCGCGCCATTAGACCGCGGGCTTTTTTGGCATAGAAACTGATGACTTTATATTTGCCATTTTTCTGATCCAAGAACACAGGCTTAATAATCTGAGCTTGAATCCCGCTTTCCTTGACCGATTTGTAATACTCATCTGAAGCGATATTTAGCAGAAGCTCTGAGCCGGCTTCCGCCAAGTCCTTATTAATCATTTTCGTGATGTGATCGCCCCAAAATTCATAAAGGTTATGACCGCGCGGATTTTGCAGTTTTGTTCCCATTTCTAAGCGGTACGGCATCATTAAATCTAAGGGGCGCAATAGTCCATATAAACCCGAAAGCATGCGCAAATGCTTTTGCGCATAATCGATTTGCTGATCATTCAGGCTATATGCATCTAAGCCCGTATACACATCACCTTTGAAAGCAAACAGTGCCTGCCGCGCATTAGAAAAATTCAGGTCGGACTGCCAATCCCGAAAGCGCGCTGCGTTTAAAGTCGCGATTTTCTCACTCACACTCATTAAATTGGCGATATCTGAAGCGGACAGTTTACGACTTACGTCGATAAGCGCTTGTGAATGATCCAGCAATCTTGGTAATGTGTTTTGATCTGTAGGTAAAGCAGTTTCATAATCCAAGGTTTTGGCAGGAGAAATTAAAGCGAGCATAAATAACTTGATTAAAATTTAAGTAAACAAACTATAACAGTAGACTTATTTTATTTCCAATCTGTGTTTTTACTGAGCATTATCGGTAGAATAGTGTATTCTCCCGCCATTTAATCTCTCCTTATGTCTGAACAGATTTTCCTTCAAGGCACAGCCGGCCAAATTGAAGTTTTTGTAGATTATCCACAGGGTGAAGTGAAAGGATTCGCGGTAGTTACCCACCCCCACCCGCTGCAAGGCGGTACGCCGCAGCACAAAGTCCCTGTACTTTTAGCACAAATGTTTTTAGAACGCGGCTGTATTGTATACCGCCCAAGTTTTCGCGGTTCTGGTCAAAGTGCCGGCATTCATGACGATGGCAACGGTGAAACCCAAGACACCATGAATGTCATTCAATACGCGCGCAGCCAGCATGCCGATTTGCCGTTTTATGCAGGCGGCTTCAGTTTTGGCGCAAATGTAATGACCAAATGCTATGCCTTGCTTCCTACTGACTTACAGCCCGTGCAAACGATTTTATGCGGTTTACCAACCACAACAGTCGCGGGTGTCCGCCACTATGTAACACCGCATATTAAAGGTGACATTTTATTTATTCATGGCGAAGCCGATGATGTAACTCTGCTGTCTGACTTAATTCAATGGGCTAAACCGCAGCGCCATTTAATTACAGTTTTACCTGGCGCAAATCATTTCTTTACAGGCTATTTAAAGCAATTGCGCGTTGCAATTAGCCGTTTTTTAATTGTAAGTTAATTCTTCTAAGCTATGAATAAAAAAGCCATGAAAATCATGGCTTTTTTATTCATAGCGTTTTATATTTCAGCTGAATTCACACATCACCAGCAGGTTTTCAGACAGAATAGAATATTGGAAAAATCCACCACCAATTGCTAAAAATTAAGCATTATTGCAATTCATATAATAAACTAATAAAAATACAATCAACTACTTAGCCAATATTGGCTTTTAGACTTTACATGGAACTTCTTTCATACTTATAGGGATACTATGAAAACATTCATTGGGATAATGAGTCTTGCTTTGTTATGTTCTTCTGCCATGGCGCAAAATATTACAGGAACATGGCGTTACATGGATGATAAAACAGGCGAAGCTAAAGGGTTAGTAAAAATAGAACAGCAAGTCGATGGAACTTATGCCGGCACTGCTCTAAAGGCCACTCCACGCGCGGGCTATATACCGAAAGAGTTGTGTTCCAATTGCCCTGCACCCTATACCAATAAGCCAATTATCGGCATGCAAGTCATCACAGGCTTAAAAACATCAGATCAAGTAAATTATACCGATGGGCGAATCATCGACCCTGTTTCAGGAAAAATCTACCGCTTAAAAGGTAAATTAAACTCAAGCGGGAAAAAATTATTTCTTCGCGGCTATATTGGCGTTTCTGCGGTAGGACGCAATCAAACGTGGCTGCGTGTGGAATAAAATGCAACTCAACACCCCATTTATTCACGACAGCTATTGATTAACCGCCAAAAAACAACATGGCAGACTGCGTATTACTGCTATCTGCCATGCAAACTATAAATTTATTTTTCTCTAGACATTCAGAGCAGCAAAATCAGCTTTTCCACTGAAACTGACTAAATGACTCATCTTCTTTCAGCGTATTTTCAACCGCCTGCGCCAATTGATTCAATAAACTCTGTTCTGCAATGCGGTCTAACCAATCCTGATCTTCATCCGGGTATGATGTAATTTCACACACCAAATGGCCATCTACATTATGTCCTTGGCATGTCACTGACAATGGCAAAGCATGATTATCCACGCTCACCGCAATTTGATCGCCGCTTTGAGATAAGGTTTGAAAACCGTATTGACTCAGTTTAGCAGCCAATAAATCAGCCACTTGTTTTTGCACGACATTATAGTCATCTACTTTTGGCTGATGGGCACAGTTCGCCGCAAATTGTAATTTTCTCATCGTGTTATCCAAAGGCATTTTTGTTGTATGGTTTTAGAATAAGCAATAAATACAAAACAGCCAAGCATTTGCTTGGCTGTTGTCTAACAAATATACAGTTTTTACATATTTTTATTCAGTCACCTGAATCGCCAAACCTGCCTGAGTTGCCAATCCAGTAAATGTTGGGAAACTGGTTGCCACGGTTTCTGTACCCACGATTTTAATCTCACCTGATGTACGCAATCCAGCCATAGAAAAACTCATGGCAATACGGTGGTCGTGATGCGACTCAATTTCACCGCCAGTGAATATTGCGCCCCACTCGTCTGCTTTGCCTTTTCCTTCAATGATGATGCCATCATCAGTTGGCGTGCAGTCAATGCCCATAATTTTCAAGCCATCCGCCATCACTTGAATACGGTCAGACTCTTTCACGCGAAGTTCCGCAGCGCCGGTTAAAATGGTTTGGCCTTCAGCACAGGCCGCAGCGATAAACAATGCAGGAAATTCATCAATGGCCAACGGCACTTGATCTTCCGGCATATGAATGCCTTTCAATGTCCGTGTCCCGCGGATACGGATGTCTGCAATCGGCTCACCGCCTGCAATGCGTTCATTTTCTACAGTTAAGTCAGCGCCCATCTGTTTTAAAATTTCAATGACACCTGTGCGCGTTGGGTTAATGCCCACAGCTTCCAGTGTTACATCTGAACCTTCATTAATGGCAGCGCCCACCATAAAGAAGGCCGCCGATGAAATGTCAGATGGAACTTGAATATCGGTAGCGGTTAGCTTGCCGCCGCCTTGCAGTGAAATACGGTTGCCTTCAGTTTTCACATCATAGCCAAAAGCGCGAAGCATGCGTTCTGAATGATCCCGCGTCGGTTCTGGTTCAGTAACCGCTGTTTCACCTTCAGCCCAAAGCCCTGCCAATAAAATACCTGATTTTACTTGTGCAGACGCCATTGGCAAATCGTACTGAATCCCTTTTAAAGACTGGTTGCCCGTAATTGATACAGGCGGTGTTCCGCGTTCACCCGTTGTTTGAATATGTGCGCCCATTGCACGCAAAGGTTTGGCAATACGCTCCATTGGGCGCTTAGACAGTGATGCATCACCGGTCATGACAGAATCGAATTTCTGTGCAGACAGCATGCCTGCAAGCAAACGCATCGATGTGCCTGAGTTGCCCATGTACAGCGCGCTGGCCGGTGCTTTCAAGCCATGCATGCCTACACCGTGAATAGTGACTTCGCCATTTTTAGGGCCTTCAATGCTCACGCCCATATCCCGGAAAGCCTGAAGTGTTGCAAGCGCATCTTCGCCTTCCAAAAAGCCTGTCACGTGCGTTGTGCCTTCAGCAATGGCGCCAAACATGATGGAACGGTGTGACACAGATTTGTCGCCTGGCACGGTAAATTTACCTTGGAAATTTTTCTGGCCCGGTAAAATAGTAAATTGCTGTGTCGTCACTTTGTTTTTCTCCATCAAAGGTTTGTTGGCAAGCATATGATTAAAATGCTGGCGGGCTGCCTGTGCATGTCCCAATACACCCATGAGTGCTTGAGAGTTTTCATCTTCAATCAATTGACGCAAAGTCTTAAGCTGTTTTTCAAAGCCGTCGACTGCATTTAAGATTGCTTTTTTATTGGCAAAAAAAATGTCATGCCACATTTGCGGATCACTGGCTGCAATTCTGGAAAAATCGCGGAAGCCGCCAGCGGCATAACGGAAAATATCTAGATTGTCTTCACGGTTGGCCAATTGCTCGACCAGATTAAAGGCCATTAAGTGCGGAAGATGGCTGGTATGCGCAAGCACTTCATCATGCTTTTCAACATCCATACAAATCACTTCCGCCTTGGTGGCTTGCCACAGCTGAATCAGCTTCTCTACAGCCCAATCTGCGCTGCTCGGCAGCGGCGTTAAAATCACTTTATGGTTGGCAAATAAATCGACTTTACCTGCATGCACCCCTGTGTGTTCTGCACCTGCAATCGGATGACCAGGCACAAAACCTGCTGGCAATTGCTCGCCAAACACAGCTTTGGCTGCATCAACCACATTGCCTTTGGTGCTGCCGACATCGGTCAAAATCACATTTTCAGACAAATATGGCTTGATGCATTCCAGAACTTTTTGCGTAGCGCGCACAGGCAAAGCCAGTACCACAAGATCAGCGCCTTTTACGGCTTCAATCGGGTCAGTATAGCCTTCTTGAATTAAACCTAAGGCTTTTGCATCTGCCAGCGTCTGTTTAGAACGAGTAGATGCAACGATTTGCTTTGCTAATTTTTCCGCAATAATCACACGGGCAAGACTTGAGCCAATCAGCCCAAGCCCGATAAAAGCAACTTTTTCAAACAGTGGCGCAGACATAGCTTAAGCAACAGCCTCTAATTCAAGTACTTTTGCTAAAGCAGCAAGGAACTTGGCATTTTCAGCTTCTGTACCAATGGATACACGAAGATGATTTGCAATACCTACTGGACGCACAATCACACCCTGTTTAAGCAAACCATTAAAGGTTTGCGCAGGATCGGCTTGTACATCCACCAAAATAAAGTTGGCGCGGGACGGTACATAATTCAAGCCCAGCTTTTCAAAACCCGCCTGCAGCTGAGCCATGCCCGCTTTGTTCACTTCACGCGATTTTGCAATAAAGTCTTCATCTTTTAGGGCAGCAACCGCAGCTACCATCGCCAAGTGATTGACGTTAAATGGCTGACGGATACGGTTTAAATAATCAGTCACTTCTACAGATGCCAAAGCAAAACCAACGCGCAGCGCAGCCAAGCCATAGCACTTAGACAATGTACGGCTCACAATCAGGTTTGGATACTGCTCTAAAAATTTCAAGCTATTGAAGTTTTCTGGGAAATATTCCACATAGGCTTCATCCAGCACAACAATGACATTGGCTGGCACTTTTTTCATGAAAGCATCAAATTCTGCCTCTTCAAACCAAGTCCCCGTCGGATTGTTCGGGTTGGCAATAAAAATCAGCTTGGTATTTTCTTTTACCGCCGCGGCCATCGCGTCTAAATCGTGCGAAAAACCTTTAGCTGGCACTTCGATTGCTTCAGCATTAATCGCTTGCGTGACTAAGCTGTACACAGCAAAAGCATGCTGGCTGTACACCACTGAATCGCTTGAAGATACGAATGCACGGGCAAACATTTCCAGAAGATCGTTTGAACCATTACCCAAAGTAATTCGGTCATGCGCAACACCAAACTGCGCTTGAACTTGGTATTTTAAAATGAAACCGCCGCCGTCTGGATATCGCCCAATTTCAGCCAACTCTGCAGCTACCGCCTCTTTCACCTTGTCAGAGCAACCCAATGGATTTTCATTTGAGGCTAATTTGACAATATCAGTAATCCCCAACTCGCGTTCAAGTTCACTGATCGGTTTACCCGGTTGATACGGCTTAAGTTTAGCAATGCCTTCATTGGCTGGGACAAACGTCATTTTACACTTCCGATAATTACAAGTGATTAATGCACTGAACCCTGATGCAGATTCAGTGCGGCTGTGATTTATAAAACGGCAATAGGATATGAACCCAATACACGCAGCTCTTTCACCAATGGGCGGATTTCTTCCAGCGCAGCTTTGACATTGTCCTGTTCTACATGGCCTTCCAAATCAATGAAGAACACATAGGCCCATTTCTCAGGCAGCGCTGGACGGGTTTCAATACTGGTCAAGCTGATTTTATGCTTAGCGAACGGCGCCAAGATTTCCAGCAATGCGCCAGCGCGGTCATGTGCTGAAATTAACAAAGAGGTTTTATCATTGCCGCTTTGCGGAATTTTTTCACGGCCAATCACCAAGAAACGTGTGGTGTTTTCTGGGTTGTCTTCAATGTTGCTGTGCAGAATTTCTAAATTGTAAATATTGGCAGCCACTTCTGACGCAATCGCGGCAGAATGCCATTCATTGCGGATACGGCGCGCCGCTTCTGCATTTGAGCTGAGCGCTACGCGTTCCACACCCGGGTAATGCGCATCCAGCCAGCTGCGGCACTGCGCCAACGTTTGCTGATGCGCATAAATCTGCTTAATGCTGTCTTTACGGGTATTTTCAGAAATCAAAAATTGATGATGAATGGGCAATTCAACTTCGCCAATCACATTTAAATGCGAAGTTTTGAAGCAATCCAATGTATGGTTAACCACGCCTTCTGACGAATTTTCCACCGGCACCAGACCATAATGCGCACTGCCCGCTTCAACTTCACGGAAAACTTCATCAATCGTCGGCAATGGGCGGATCACTGCATCCTGACCAAAATGCTTTAATACGGCGGAATGCGTGTACGTGCCGACTGGGCCTAAAAATGCAATGCTTTGCGGAGCTTCCAGCGCCAGGCAAGCCGACATAATTTCACGAAATAAGCGCGCCATTGTAGCATCTGACAGCGGACCTTCATTACGCTCCATAACTTTGCGTAAAACTTGCGCTTCACGTTCAGGACGGTAAAACAGCGGGTTCTCTTCAGCAGCAAACTTCGCTTTAGCAACGGCTTCTGCCAATTTTGCGCGGCGGTTAATCAGCTGTTGAATCTGCATATCAACCGAGTCAATGTCCTCACGGATTTGAACTAGGTCAAGAGAAGCCGTGGTGTTCTGATCGTCATTGATCATTGTTATGTCGCCCTTCAAAATCATGGTTGCAGACAGTATAACAATAGTTAGGTTTCAAATGTTGCGCAATACAACATTGATTGATTCAGCCTTAAAAACATACAGTTGTTTAAACCATCAGCAGTATTGAAAAACCTCATCAACAAAATAAATATAAGGCCTGAGATAAACAAAGCGGTTTAGCAATCCTATTACCGCCATTGTATGCGAAATACAAAGCTACTGATGCATCATTTCCCGATGAGCACAGATATTTTATCTATAAAGAAAACCATGAAAGTGATAGTTTTTTAAGCAAAAGTCATTTAAATTTGAATGATCAAGGCTTGGCCGCCGCAATCAATATCCATCTACTTAAAACTGAATACATTTTATTTTTAGCAAATATTTTCAATAACATTATTAGACCAATATGCTGCAAACCAATCACAGATTTTTAATATTTTTCCTATAGTCTTTTAGAATGCAATACTGGAACAGGAATTTCGCTCATGCGCAAAAGAATCGCGGTACTGGTCACTCATGATTTTGAAGATTCAGAATATGCCGAACCGGTTGAAGCATTCCGCGCAGCCCGGCATTGCATTTCCAATATTGAGCATCGCGCTGGCAATATTGTCTATGGAAAAAACAGAACCTACGCCGTCACTATCGACCAAAGTATAGACCACGTTTCAATTCATGATTTTGATGCGCTGCTGATCCCTGGAGGGCACTCACCCAGCTTGCTGCGCAGTGATGAGCGCTATGTGGAGTTTGTCCGTGATTTTGCCGGCGCCTACAAGCCGATTATGTGCATTTGCCACGGACCGCAGCTGCTGATTAATGCGCAAGTGGTGAAAGGCCGCAGAATGACCTCGATTGAACCTATAATGATTGAACTGCAGAATGCAGGCGCCGTCTATTTTGACAAGCCGGTCGTGAATGACAATAATTTATATATTACCTCCCGCGCGCCGGCAGACCTGCCTGAATTTATCCGCGAAACGCTGCATGTTCTCAGCCAGTAAGCCGCAATAAAAAAGAGCGCGGAAGCTCTTTTTTATTGCCTGCCTGCAGCCATTAGCGGCCTAACATGCCGCGCGCGACAATTTCTTTCATAATTTCATTGGTGCCGCCATAAATGCGCTGAATCCGCGCATCAACAAAGAAGCGTGAAATCGGATATTCAGTCATATAGCCGTAGCCGCCAAACAGCTGCAGTAAATTGTCTGCAATTTTCATCTGCATATCTGTTGAGAAACTCTTTAAAGCAGCCGCTGTTTCTACATCTAATTTGCCTTGCATATACAGTTCAACATTGCGCTCATAAAATGCTGCTGTAGCCAGTTCATCTATTTTGGCCTGCGCCAAGACAAAGCGGGTATTTTGGAACTGGCCTATCGCTTGGCCAAAAGCCTGACGCTCTTTGACATATTGAACAGCCAAATCAATAGAGCCGCGGATGGCGCCTATTGCCGTTGATGCGATGGCAGTGCGTTCACGCGGCAATTCCTGCATTAAATAAGCAAAACCTTGGCCAGCCTGCCCCAAAAGCTGTTCTTTTGGAACTTTAACATTGTCATAGAACAGCTCCGAAGTGTCCTGTGAATGCAGGCCAATCTTGTCGAGGTTTGTCCCCTTCTTAAAGCCGTCGAAATGCGTATCCACCAGCAGTAAAGAAACGCCTTTCGCGCGCGCTTGCGGATCTGTTTTCGCCGCCAGCACCACTAAATCTGCATGCTGCCCATTGGAAATAAAGGTTTTAGAACCATTCAGCAGATAATGATCGCCTTGCAAAATTGCGCTGCTGCGCATGGATTGCAAATCTGAACCTGCCCCCGGCTCGGTCATGCCAATTGCGCCCACGACTTCACCGCTGACCATTTTCGGCAGCCAATATTGCTTTTGCTTTTCTGAGCCAATGTGCAGAATATACGGCGCAGCAATTTCTGAATGGCATGAAATGCCTGTCGACAGCGCGCTGAATCCCGCACGGGCAGACTCTTCCACCAGCATCAGAGAATAGTGAGTCGGCACCCCATATCCGCCATATTCTTCTGGCACATCTACGCACAGGAAGCCATTTTCACCTAAAGCAGTCCATACAGAACGCGGCATAATGCCCTCACGCTCCCATTGCTCATAATGCGGCGCAATCTGTTCCTGCATAAAACGGCGGAAATTATCTCTAAATAATTCTAAATCTGCATCATAAGCCAGCATGGCGCATTTCCTTGTTCACATTGTTGTTTTGATTCACACCATCCTATTCGAGTTTTTTGCATGCGTCATGAAAGAAAACCTCAGCGTTCAAATTTCGCGGCCGCTGAATCATGTAGCCCACAGCGGACACAAAAAAAGGAAGCCGAAGCTTCCTTTTTAACAGCAAAACAAATTAAGCATGCGCCTGATTGTTTTCCTCAAGCATTTTGCGGTCAACTTCTGCAGGATTATTCAATGCATCATTCAGCTTATCAGTATCTAACTGGCCAACCCATTTTGCTACCACAATAGTTGCCAAAGAGTTGCCGACCAAGTTAGTTAATGCGCGGGCTTCTGACATGAAACGGTCAATACCTAAAATCAATGCCAAGCCTGCAACAGGAATATGGCCGACAGCAGACAATGTCGCCGCCATGACAATAAAGCCTGAACCTGTTACGCCAGCTGCGCCTTTAGATGAAATCAGCAGAACCGCTAAAAGCGTAATTTCATGCGCTAAATCCAACTGCGTATTAGTCGCTTGCGCAATAAAGATTGCGGCCATTGTTAAATAGATGGATGTACCGTCTAAGTTAAATGAATAGCCGGTCGGAATCACCAGACCCACAACCGATTTTTCACAGCCGGCAATTTCCAGCTTTTTCAGCATGCGCGGCAATACAGATTCAGAAGATGATGTGCCCAGTACAATCAGCAATTCTTCACGGATCATGCGGATCATTTTTAGAATACTGAAGCCGCTGAAACGCGCGATAGAACCCAATACAATAAAAATAAACAGCAAGCACGTGATATAGAAGCAGATGATCAATTGCGCCAATTGAGCCAAAGAACCAATGCCGTATTTACCAATCGTAAACGCCATTGCGCCAAATGCGCCAATCGGAGCCAGCTTCATGATCATGTTCACAATGTTAAAGAATACATGTGAAATTTGATCAATAAATTTCAATACCGGCTTGCCTGCATCGCCTAATTTATGCAGCGCAAAACCAAACAGCAGCGCAAACAGCAGGACTTGCAGAATTTCGCCTTCCGCAAATGCGCCAACAACGGTATTTGGGATAATATGCAGCAAGAAATCAACTGTCGATTGCGAAGCGCCAGATTCTACGTATTTAGAAATGCCCGATACATCTAAAGTCGCAGGGTCGATGTTCATGCCCACACCCGGCTTGGCGATATTAATCACCAGCAGGCCAATAACCAATGCCAGGGTCGACACGACTTCAAAGTAAAGCAGCGCGATACCGCCGGTTTTACCGACAGACTTCATGCTTTCCATGCCGGCAATACCGCTGACAACTGTACAGAAAATTACAGGCGCAATGATCATTTTGATGAGCTTAATAAAAGCATCACCCAATGGTTTCAGCTGCTCACCCAATCCAGGTACGCTTTGTTTTACGCCGTTTACTATTTCAGTGGAACTTGGTGAGAAATGCCCCACCAGAACACCCAAAATAATAGCAACAATAACCTGAAAATACAGCGACTTATAAATTGGTTTTTTCGTCATGAGAATACTTCACGATCAGCTTCCGTTTCCAGAAAATTTCCATTTTTATGTTTATTTCCTAAGAAATAAACAGCCCAAACTCATTTGCCGCTGACAAAAGAGCACTATCGTATTGAATATCATCCAATACTTAAAAAATCTTAAAAAGTGTGAGTGTGATTTTTAAGGAGAAAAAAACCACGTCAAGCCAACATTACATGCAGTAAATGCTCAGGAGATAAAGAACACACAAGAATACGGTTAAATTTTACCAATTTCTTAAGCCGATTTTTTGCCTTAAATGTTAAATTTGATCAATAAACGCTCATTTTTTATTAGACTATAGTCTAGCATCTACTAAATGGTCATAAAAAATTGGCTGAAAAATACCAAATGAAAACGTAAACTGAAATGTTTGCCTATACTTTTAAAAAATCCCGTCCCATGAATACCAAACGAAATATTTATAAAGATGCTGAACATCCATTTGCCCAATTTGTCCGCATTATCGGCAAAGGGAAAAATGGCGCCCGCTCATTAAGCTATGACGAAGCCTATCAAGCCTTCAGCATGATTTTGAAAGATGAAGTCCTGGACGTGCAATTAGGCGCATTTCTAATGCTGCTGCGGGTAAAAGAAGAATCGGTAGATGAACTGGCCGGTTTTGTACAGGCGACCCGTGATCAATTGAATTTTAAATCTTTACAGGTCGATTTAGACTGGTCTTCATATGCAGGAAAGCGCAAGCACTACCCGTGGTTTTTACTTGCGGCGCTGACGTTGGCTCAGCACGGCTATAAAGTGGTTATGCATGGCGCATCGGGACACACAATTAACCGCCTGTATACCGAGCAGGTTTTAGAATACCTCAGTTACCCAATCTGCAGCAGCGATACTGAAGTGGAAGCACAGCTGGCTGAACGGAATTTTGCTTATCTGCCTTTGCATGCCATTTCTCCAATCCTCAGCGATTTGATTGCCCTGCGCAATGTGATGGGGCTGCGTTCCCCTATTCATACTTTGGCGCGACTGATTAATCCATTTAATGCCAAAGCCACGATGCAGGCCATTTTCCACCCGGCATACCGCAGTTCACATCAGCAGGCCGCTTTTAAACTGGGTTATCAGAACAGTGCCGTCATTAAAGGTGAAGGCGGCGAGTTTGAACGCAATCCAGATGCAAAAACCTTAATTTGCGGCATTCAGGATGGCGAGATGTATGAACATGAATTGCCAAAACTGACGGTCAACCGCAGCCCAGTCGAAGAAGAATTGGATTTAGCAGTCTTTAAGGCGGTTTGGGAAGGCAAGCAAAGTCATGAATATGGTGAACTTGCAACTGTAGAGACCATGGGCATCGCGCTGTATGCCATGGGCGCCGTCCGCAGTTTTGAAGAAGCAATGCCGCTGGCTCAAAACCTATGGCTGAAACGCGGCGCTGCATCTGAAATTGCGGAATAAATTGCTGCAAGATTAATACAGAGCAAGATGAGATCCGCTAGGCATAGCGGATCAACCATGCTAATTTATTTGTGTGCATCCGTTATCATAAATAAAATAAAGAGGGACCCACATGGCAATATCAATGCATACCCGCGCTGCGGAAAAAGAATCGCAGGCCCGCAACGCCTTATTTGACGCCATCAGTTTTAGAAACTCATTTACCCAAGTGGTCATGCAGTTTATCCAGCATCATTTGGATACTATCCCTGCCGCATATTGGACAGCGCATTTTGGCAGCCCTAAACCAAGCACAGAACAAATTATTGATAAATTAGAACTGGATGACCATTACGCATTAAATGCTGATGATTTAACCGATGATGAAATCCTGTTTCATGAAAATCATTTAGATTTTGTACTGCCTGCAGATGTCAGCATCTACGCGCTGTGTGTCAGCTTTGAAAATAGTCAAATGTACAGCATCAGCATTGCCAATTAAAAAGCCAGCATGATGCTGGCTTTTTAGATATTGTACCGAAATCAATCACACAAAACGAATTGGCTTGAACTCAGGCTCTTCAACATGAGAGTCGCAATGTTCATCTTCTTCTTTGGTTCCGCGGTCAATATAACCGCTGCGCTCAGTTTCCGGTAAATTCTTAATTTCCCATGCATAGACCGCTTGCATGCAGGTTTTACGCTGTTCTGGCGTAAGCGCCACGCCATTAGGCCATTTTCCAATTTCAATTGCCGTCTTTAAGCGCGCAACGATTTCAGGATCAAGTACGGCAAGCATTTGTTCAATATTCATGGGCTAATCCTGTTTAAATGAGTCAAAGTCTTGATTCCAGCCAAGCTTGGTACGGCAAGCCATATAGAAGTCATAACCTGGCGGGTGAAGCAAATTTAGTTTAAATGGATGCTTACGGATGTGTAAGCTGTCGCCAACACCCAGCGTTACACTGTTTTGGCCATCAGCGCTGACCATGGGCAGCACGCGGTTTTCACGGATGAAAATCTTAATTTCGCTTTGGCCTCCCACCACAATCGGGCGGGATGACAGCGTATGCGGATGCATCGGCACTAAAGCTATTGCATCCATGCTGGGATGCACAATTGGCCCGCCGCCAGACAGCGCATAGGCTGTTGAACCAGTCGGTGTAGAGACAATTAAGCCATCACTATGCTGGCGGTAAACATATTGACCGTCAATATTCAATTCAAAGTCAATCATGTGGACCGATTTGCCTGAGTGCAGCACCACATCATTTAAGGCAATCGCGTCATAAATAGTTTCGCCTTTTGAGCGGATTTCAATTTCCAGCAAAAAGCGCCGATCTTGCTGAAACTCACCTTTCAATACTTGATCCAGCTTAAAAATCACTTCAGTTGGCTTGATGTCAGTTAGAAAGCCTAAACGTCCGCGGTTGACCCCGATGACTGGGGTATTGAACTTAACCAATGACCGCGCGGCATGCAGCAAAGAACCGTCACCGCCGACAACGATGACCAAATCCACGACTTCACCCAGCAATGCCTTGCTGACCGTTTGGGTATTGCTGTAAGGAACCAGCTGTGCTGTTTCCGTGTCAAAAACCGGATGCAGCCCTAAACTCAATAAATGATCATGTATCAGGCATAAGGTTTCAACCACTGACGATTTGTCAGGACGTCCAATTAATCCGATATTACGAAAAGCCTTATGTGAAATATGCACCTGCGCCATTGCTCCGCTACGCCTCATGCTTATCATAGCATTAACGCTTTTGATTTAAAAAAACTTTGAATTGCAAATTAATCAGACCTCAGCCTTCTTATTTTGCATAGTTATACAGTTTAAATATTGCAAATTACGCAAAAGCTTCGCATGATTAGCAAAATTTCTCAGGATCTTATAATAATTTATGAAGTCTGAACGCGGCATAGGCGCTATCGCATTTATTTTCTGTATTTTGGTCATTGGCGCATTCGTCGCTTTCAGTGTTTATCTGATCAAAATTGATAATGTGGTGAGGGCCAAATTTGAAGGACAGCGCTGGGACATTCCTGCGAAAGTATTCGCACGCCCAATGGAAATCTTTACCAATGCGCCTGTCAGTCAGGATGATATGCAGGAAGAGCTGAAAATGCTCGGCTACAAGAATGCTGAAAGCTATGCAAAGACTGGCAGCTATGTTACTTCCGGCAACGAAATGTATGTGCATACCCGCGGTTTTGACTTCGGCGACAGTCTTGAACCTGAGCAAGTCTTAAAAATTTCATTTGGCAAAGACACGGTTACCGATGTCAGCGCAACCAAGCCGTCATCAAATGGCATTGCCCGTTTAGAACCTTTATTGATCGGCGGCATTTATCCGCAGCACAATGAAGACCGCGTGCTGATCAAACTGAAAAATGTGCCTAAGCCGCTGATAGAAGCCTTAATTGCCACCGAAGACCGTAATTTTTATCACCATCATGGCGTATCCGTGCGCGGCACTGCCCGCGCGATAGTCAGCAACGTGACAGGCGGCAAGCGTCAGGGCGGTTCAACGCTAACTCAGCAGCTGGTCAAAAACTTTTACTTAAGTCCTGAGAAAACACTTAAGCGCAAAGTCAATGAAGCGCTGATGGCACTGCTGATTGAGCTGCATTACGATAAAGATGAAATTCTTGAAGCGTATTTGAATGAAGTAAATTTAGGCCAAAACGGCAACTATTCGATTAATGGCTATGGCTTGGCATCGCAGTTTTACTTTGGCCTGCCTTTGCGTGAGCTGAACATTGCCCAGCAGGCTTACCTGGTCGGGTTGGTGCAAGGGCCAACACTGTATAATCCTTGGCGCAACCCGGAAGCGGCTATAAAGCGCCGCAATATTGTGCTGAACAATATGCTGGTGATGGGCTACTTAACTCAGCAGCAATATGAAATAGAATCTGCGCGTCCGCTCAATGTCATTGCAAAACCGACCCTTGGCCCTGCCCGCTTCCCGGATTTCTTAGATATTGTCCGCCGCCAGCTGCGTACAGAATATCAAGAAAGCGACTTGACCAACCAAGGCCTGAAAATTTTCACCACTTTAGACCCCTTGGCGCAAACCCGTATTCAAAACAGCTTTAAAGAAACTGTAACGCGCTTGAGCAATGCCAACCCAAACCGTTTGAAGGAACTGCAAGGCGCAGTGCTGATCGCCCATCCTGAAAATGGCGAATTAGTCGCTGCTGTCGGCTCTACGCAAGATTTTACCGGCTTTAACCGTACTGTAGATGCCAAACGCCAAGTTGGTTCTTTGCTGAAACCAGTGATTTACCTGAGCGCAATTGAGTCTGGACGCTATAACTGGGCCAGCCCAATCGAAGACAGCGCCATCAGCATTCAAAGCGAAGGAAAAGCCTGGACGCCGAAAAACTACAGCGGCGGCGAACACGGCGTTGTTCCAATGGTGCAGGCACTGTCACAATCCTATAACCTGGCGGCAGTGCGCTTAGGTCAGGAATTTGGCATTTCAACCTTCATTAACCATCTAAAAAAATTTGGCGTCACCTCAAATATTCCCAGCTATCCATCCATTTATTTGGGGGCGGTAGATATGTCGCCTATGGATGTCATGAGCATCTATGGCAACTTTGCAACAGGCGGCTTTAAATATCCTGTGAAGTCGATCCGCTCAGTTGTAGATAACAATGGACATACGCTGGAGCGCTACAGTTTATCCGTGCAGCCGACCATTGATCCTGCTGCGGCCTATGTCTTGAACTATGGCTTGCAGCAAGTGATGAATTCAGGCACCGGCCGCTCAGCCTACAGCACTCTTCCGACTTCACTGGAACTGGCTGGAAAATCAGGCACCACCAATGATACCCGCGACTCATGGTTTGCCGGTTATGCTGGCAACTATGCTGCCGTGGTTTGGCTGGGTCTGGATGACAACAAAATTACCGGGTTAACTGGCTCTTCAGGCGCATTGCCGGTTTGGATCAATGTGATGAAACAGCTGCGCCTGAAGCCGGTTAATTTACGCCAGCCTGCCGATGTGCAATGGCATTGGCTAGACAGCACTACCGGTGAACTGTCTGCATCCGGCTGTGCAGGCGCTATTCATATTCCGCTGCTGCGCAGTTCTGTGCCTAACCGCGCAACGGCATGCGGCCAGTCACAATATGAAGTGCAGCCGCAGCCTTACACAAGCGATACTGAAACCCCTCAAGAAACTGCCCCGCAAAATGATAGTTTAGACAACTACATCCGCGAGAGTGATTCGGGCACAGAGCAAGACTCATCTGATAATCCGCGTGTCATTTCCAGCGGCAGTTTTAACAACTGAGGTTAACCATTGATTTTAAGAAAGACGCTGATCAGCGCAATTGTATTGGGTCTTGCAGGCTGCCAAAGCCTGCCGGCTCCTGAACAGAATGCGCCAGAGAAAAAAGTACAGAAAGAACCGCCCAAGGAAATCCACGATCCTTCCGGCGTTATGATTCATCCTTATGACCGCCCTGACATTGAGCGCAAGCGCCTTGTGATTCCGGAACAGCAGGAACGCGTTCAAAGATTTGAAGATGGCCGCAACCTGCCAGCCTTTAAAAAGCTCATGCAGCAGACACAAGCGTTTTATGCCAAAGGTGAGCTGAATAAGGCCGAAGATAGCGCAATGCAGGCACAGCGCCTTGCACCGCAATCAGCTGAAACCTTTATGTATCTGGCAATGATTGCCAGCCGCAAGAATCAGCCAGCTAATGCCGAAGCCTTGGCGCAGCGCGGTTTAAGCTATGCGCAAAGCGGCCCGATGAAAAAGCAGCTGTGGAAAATTATTCTGCAGGCTGGACAAAAGCAAAAGAAAACTCAAACCATTCAAAAAGCGCAGCAAGCATTAAAAGCCCTTTAAAAGACTTTTAATGCTTCGGCTGGAATTTTTATAGAAAGCGCGCACCTGCAATGCCATAGCCATGATGATGCTGCACATCAGTTAAACGCTCTGGCGTCATCCCGCCCAATGCAAATACGGGAATATCCAATTGCTTTGCGATCTGTGCAAATTGTTCCCAGCCTAAAGGCCTCGCATCCGGATGTGTTGCTGTCGGCAAAACAGGGCTGAGCAGAATGGCATCACAGCCTATGGCCTGCGCATGCAAAGCAGAGATTAAATCATGACAGGCTGCAATATGGCGGCAGCCAATTTTTAAATCACCTGGCTTCAAGTGCATCAATTGCGCCTGCTTAAGGTGAATTGCGCCTATATTCTGCTGCTGAATGCTGTTCAGCTGCTTCCAGAGTTCTATATTGATGATCAATTTATCCAGCAGATTAATATTGCATGCCGCCAGCGTGATCAAATTTTCCTGATTCGCCTCAACCCGCCAATACATCAGCTGCTGCGCATTCAACTGCTCCACTGCAGACAGATCACTAGAAATCTTGATTTGATGCTGCCAATGCAGGCGCTTCAGCATCGCTTTATTGGCTTTCGGAAAATTTAAACCCAGCAATTGGTCACGGCTGTACCATGTCCACGGCTGCTGAATTTCATTCAGCAGTTCATCAGGCACGGCGGCTTGAAACACATGCAGATTCACCACGACATCATCATATTCATGACGGATAAAATCGAACGCTTGCCAATTGTTCAGCCCTACGCCGACCTCTTCATATATTTCACGGCGGCAGGCTTCGGCAGGCGTTTCGCCATCTTCAACTTTTCCGCCAGGAAATTCATGCTTATTGCCCTGATGCTGCGATGCTTCACGCCAGCCCACCAAAACTTTGCCCTGATGCAGCAAAATGCCGATCGCTATATGCAGATTTGGCTTTGACATAAAACCGGTTCCATTTTGTTAAAATTTTACTGAGTGTAAGCAAATTTGAGTTTTTTATAAAATATTATCATTTACCGTTGACAGGTCTATTCGATAATGATTATCATTTAAATCACTCAAACACACCACGGAGTCAACGGAATGAACGCACCATTTAGCTTATTTACACGCCACACAGAATCTCATCATGCACTGCCAATGCTGCACTCGAATAACTTATTTGCATTAGGCCGTGAAATCCGAATCATGCACGCGGGTGAAGAATACCGCTTACGTTTAACGCGCAACAACCGGCTGATTCTCACAAAATAATTAAAATAGCGAAAGAATAATAAACGTGGGAATAAGCAGTATGCGCTACTTCATACTGCTTTTTTTAATGCTGTTGATCATATTCAAAAATGAAAGCGCACAAAATCAGCTGATCCGCTCTGCCTGAGGCAGCAGAATTTGCACTTGCAAACCGCCCATGGCCGATTTTGAAAAGACCACTGCGCCTTGATGCAGTTCGATAATTTTTTTACAAATGGATAAGCCGAGTCCCGACCCTTGAGTTTGCGTACCCAAAGCGCGGTAGAAACGCTCACCTAAGCGCGCTAAAACTTCCTCAGTGACCTCTGTGCCATTATCCTCAATCTTCCACTCCACCTGCTGACTCACTTCTGCTATCTGAATCTGCAGCTGCCCATTGCGGCTGGCGTAACGCACGGCGTTGTCCACTAAATTGCGCAGGCAGGTAAACAGGAGCTCTGTATTGCCAAAAACCTGCAGCGGACTCGTGTGCACCGCTACATGGATTTCTTTTTGCTGTACAAATGGCGCGAGCGCCTGCAGCACCTCATGTGTGACATCGGCCAAATCAATGCGTGTTTTGATTAAATCATTTGGCTTGGATGGATCGAGCCTTGCCAGCAGCAGCAAGTTTTCCAGCACTTGTGTGCCGCGGCTGACGTCCTGCTGAATTTGCAGCAATTCTGCCGGCAATTGCGGATGATCCTGATATTTACGCTTTAAAACCTGCACCCGCATTTGAATGGCAGACAGCGGAGAACGCAATTCATGTGAAGCATCTGCGGTAAAGCGCTGTTCTGCAATCAAAGCCTGCTTGACCCGTTCCAGCATATGATTAAGCTGCTGCACCATCGGCTGCAGCTCAGCCAACTCAGGCTCAGGTGAATTAATCGGTTCTAGATCATCAGCGCTTTTTTCTGAGATTTGCTGTGATAGAGCATGAATATTTTTAAATTGCTGCTTTACAGACAAATGCACAATCAGCCATTGCAAACACCACAGCACCGCTAAAACCGCTGCATAACCCGCCGCTGTAGAAATAATCTCTGCAAAACGCACGTCTAATGGCTGCACGGCATACAGCGTCATCCCTGATTCATTTTGGACATAAGCCCGCCATAATTCCCCCCTATGCCACATGATGGAGTAGCCATGCTCAGAATGATGCTGCGCCAAATACTGAAAAACTTCATTTTGCGCATCTTCAGACTGAGTTAGGGTTTGCCCCTCATAAATCAGGCGGTAATGAATATCAAACTGGTCACTCAGCTCATCAATTTGATGTCCCGAACTATGCGCTATATCAGTCAGCAGCAGCATGTCTGAGATTTCATCCATAATCTCATCCTGCAAATGCATGGTCTGATACACTGAAATGCCCAGCAGCAGCAGCAGGGAAATTAAACCCGCAGCAATCGAACTGAAAACCGAGGTTTTGACCAGCCGATGCTGCAGCGAAACCGCCTGTTTTTTCTGCATGCCTTATTCCTGCGGCTGATTCATGCGGTAACCCAGGCCGCGTATCGTTTTGATGTACTGACTGCCGATTTTTTTGCGCAGCTGGTAAATAAAAACTTCAATGGCGTTGCTCTCAATTTCATCACCCCATGCATATAGTGACTCTTCTAGCTGTTCTCGGGTAATGACATGCTCTGGCTTTTGCATGAGTTTATAGAGGATTTGAAATTCTTTGGCTGTCAGTGTCAGCGTTTCATCATTTTGAATAACAACTTTTGCCTGCGTATCCAAAGTCAAATCTGCGAAATGGATTTGCTGGCTATTCACACAGTGCTTCTGGCGCATTTGCGAACGCACACGGGCCGACAGCTCTTCCAGGCTAAACGGCTTAACCAAGTAATCATTGGCGCCTAAGTCCAGACCTTCTACACGGTCTTGCACACTGTCCCTTGCCGTTAAGAAGATCACTGGCGTATTCAGCTGCTTCTTCCGCAGGGCTTGAAGAATTTCATCGCCTGTTGCTTTGGGCAAGCCGCGGTCCAGCAGTACGCAATCATATTGATGCTGCTCAATCGCGGAGATGGCAAAATCGCCTCGCTCCACCCAGTCAATGCTGTAGCCATCCATTTCCAGCCAAGTTTTTATACTTTGCGCCTGAGAGGCATCATCTTCCGCAAGTAAAATTCTCATAAAGCCTCTGCCTATTGATTGCTAATCTTTGATTCATGATACTGCTTAAATTTCTTTACAGCATTGTTATTACACAAATAAAAACAGCATGCCTATAGCTGTAGCGGCATGCTGTCATTTGATTCAAAGCTGCTGTTCATTGCCCTATGCGCGGATTAGAACTTGACTGAATCCACATCAATGCTGACACGTTTGGCCGGCTTATAATCAATATCAATTTCGCCAGTAATGGTGACCGGTGTTTTGGCCAAGACTTTTTTGCCATGCCAAAGCTTGTCGTCAATTTCTACTGTAATGGTGCCAGTGCTGTCACGGAACTGATATTTTTCATCACCCAGCGACTTGACCACATGGCCTTTTAATTCAACTTTTGCATCATCTTTCATGGCCAGCGCCTGCTTCACTGTAACTGCCTTGGCAAAAGAAGCATGATTGACCGCTTCATGCCCTGCATGCTCTGGCATTGCAGGCGCCTTTGCTGTATTTGCCATAGACACCGCTGATACAGCAGTAAAACCAGCAGCCAAAATGACTTTAGTGAACTTATTCATGTTCTAGCCTCATAGTTGTGTTGTATTGCGTTAAAATCATTTAAACAATTGCAAATGAACTGAACCTTAAGAGCGCATTGCCGGCTGAAAGCGCTACCGATCTTAATTCAGCGGCACAACCCTTAAGACCTCTTCTAAGGTGGTGATGCCGGCAACCACTTTACGCGCGCCCGCAATTCTCAGCGGCTCAATGCCTTCCTTGCGCGCCTGCAAGCGCAGCTGCGCTAAGTCCGCATGGGCGCCAATAAGATGCTTAGCCTCCAAACTCAAGGGCATGAACTCATAGATGCCGACACGGCCTTTATAGCCGGTATGACGGCAAGCCTCGCAGCCAACCGCTTTAAACACAAATTCAGGCGTTTTTACATTGTAATCAAAGGTTAAATGTTTCCATTCCTGATCATTGATGAAGGTTTCTGCCTTGCAGTGCGGACATAACTGACGCACCAAGCGCTGCGCTAATACTCCAAGGATTGTTGCTGCGGTTAAAAATGGCTGAACACCCAAATCATGCAGGCGGGTTAAACTGGATGGCGCATCATTGGTATGCAGCGTCGACAACACCAAATGCCCTGTCAATGCAGCCTGAATCGCCATATTGGCGGTATCCTGATCCCGGATTTCCCCGACCATAATAATGTCCGGATCTTGGCGCATCAGCGCGCGCACACCGTCAGCAAAACCAAGGTCAATGCCTGTATTGACCTGCATCTGGTTAAAGCTCGGCTCCAGCATTTCAATCGGATCTTCAATGGTGCAGACATTGACTTGTTCTGTCGCCAGCTGCTTCAGCGATGAATACAGCGTGGTGGTTTTGCCTGAACCCGTAGGGCCCGTCACTAAAATGATGCCGTGACTGTGGCTGGTCAGCTGATTCCACGATTCCTGCAGGCGGCCTTCGAATCCGAGCTGCTGAAAGCTTCGCACCAGCACGTCTGGATCAAAAATACGCATGACCATTTTTTCACCGAAGGCAGTCGGCAGTGTCGATAAACGCAGCTCCGTTTCCTGCCCTTTCGGCGTTCGGGTTTTTAAGCGCCCATCCTGCGGCTTGCGCTTTTCCGCAACATTCATCCGGCCTAAAATCTTGATCCGGGAAATCACCGCAGTCAATGTATTCGCAGGCATGTTGTAAATGGTATGCAGCACGCCGTCAATACGGAAACGCACCTTGCCGGTATCCTTGCGCGGCTCTAAGTGAATATCGCTAGCGCCCTGCTCAAAGGCAAACTGCAGCACCCAATCCACCAGCTTAACAATATGCTGATCATTGGCATCCGGGTTTTGCGAATCTCCCAGCTGCAGCAGCGCCTCAACCCCTTTATTTTCACGGTCATAAGACGATGATTTTTGCGATGAATTCACCGCACGGCTGACTTGGTAATATTCCACCAAATAACGCTGCAGCTGATCTGGGCTGAGCAGCACACGCTTAATCTTTCTTGGAAGCACTGTCCGCTCTAAATTGCCCACCCATTCAGATTTATAAGGCTGATCGGTTGCAATTAAGACATATTCATTTTGCAGCTCTACCGCCAAAATCTTATTGCGCATGGCAAATTCTTGCGACATGACACTGGTCAGCGCCTGAACATCAGCTTTTAAAGGATCAATAATATAAAACGGCAGATCTGCTTTTTCTGACAGCCACTGGCACAGCCGGTTCAACGTTAATTTGCTTTGCGGATGGCTCAAATCGGCTAAATTGAAATTGGCAATCCACTGCAAAGGATGCCATTTCAGCTGATCACGCTGACGGTGCGTGGTTTGCACCAGCATTTTCTCACGTTCTGTAATACGGCCGTCTTTTTGTAATTGCTCTAAACACCAAGAGGTGTCAATCTCAAAATTAAATGTCATTCGTTCATGTCCCCAAACATGGCTCAACTATAGCAAGTTTTCACAGCGCTGTTGCACTATAAAAAGGACTTATCTGCCGCTCACTGGACTCCATATAATCCAATCTCAGATAAATACTGTTAATACCATATTATTTTTAAGGATTAGTTAATTTAAGCTGATTTTTGCTTGATCATTCTTGAACGCATCGCCTATATTTTAGACTCGTATGCTCTTTTAAATTTAGGGGGTAATGCTTGGATTTTTCAATGCTTTCAGTCAGTACAGGTAATTTTCAGGAACTGCTTGCCATGTTTGCCTCTGCATTGGGCTGCGGACTGCTGATTGGCTTAGAGCGTGAGCGCAGCAAGCAGCGGGAAAATCAGCACAGTTTTGCAGGGTTACGTTCTTTTGCTGTCTGCGCGCTGCTGGGTGCAATGTGTTTTTTATTAGGCCCTGCGATTGGCATTACCGGTGCAATTATTGTTGGCGGCATTGTAGTGTTATCCCTCAAAAATCAGCCGGAAGATCCAGGCATTACCACTGAGCTTGCTTTCGTTATGACGTATTTTATTGGCGCAATGTGCCTATGGAATGCGCCCTTAGCCGCAGGACTGTCGGTATTTTTGACTATTATTTTAATGGCAAAACACTCGATGCACAGCATTGCTGGAAAATGGATCACTGAAGCTGAATTCAAAGACGGCTTGTTCCTGCTGGCGCTGATTTTAATTGCGCTGCCTTTAACCCCCAATATGCCGCTTTGGGGAGCGGTGCTGAACCCCTATGTCATTTTAAAACTGCTGAGCCTGATTTTAGCGGTGCAGTCCTTAGCGCATATTGCTAAACGCCTGCTGAACTCTAAAAATGCCATGATTTTGTCTGCTGTCGCGTCTGGCTTTGTATCCAGCACTGCAACCATTGCCAGCTTAGGCATGGAAGTCCGCGCTGGGCGTGCAGACGCCAAAGCCAATGCAGGAGCCGCACTAATGTCCTGCGTCGCCACCTTGCTGCAGCTGCTGATTATTGTCGCTGGCGTCAGCATGCTGTGGCTGAAAACAATTATTCTTCCAACCATAATTGCCGCCGTAATTTTAGCCTGCTGCGCGTACTGGCTGCTGCGTACAGCGGCGCCGACAGAGCAAATGATGCAGACGGATACCCGCATGTTCAGCCTAAAAGAAGCAGGCATCATTGCCCTGAGCTTAACGCTTATTCAAGCCGGCGTTTACGGGCTGAATCTATGGCTGGGAGATGCAGGCTTAATCGCAGGCACGCTGCTGGCTTCTTTATTTGAAATTCATGCGGCCATGGCGACAGTCGTCATACAAGGAACGCCTGCGGATCAAGCTGTATTTTGGGCCTTCTTTTTAGGACTGGGCGCGCACGCTGCGGCAAAGTCAGTCAATGCCTTACTGACCGGCGGCTGGAAGTTCTTTCTGGCTTTCGCGCCTGTGCAATTTTTCCACATGGCCGTGCTGATCGCCCTTTTATGGTGGACTGTTTAAATGTAATTACTTTGCACACACAGCCAAACCAGTAATATGCACCACATCTGCTTCAACTTTAAATGCCGCATCGACAGCATCAAAGCGCAGCTTATACACCCGGTCAGCATCTTCCTGATATGCAGGACGCGGATCTAGAGACAGCACTTGCTCCAATTCTTCAGTCATTTGCGCTGTGATATGCGACTGCTGCATTAAATACAGCTTCTGCTGCTGCGCATCGCTGGTCCAAAGCACCTGCTTACGCTTCGGTTCTTGCTGCGCATAGCCGCTGCGCGCATCCAGCACTGCATCTGAATAGCGGATATACGGCTTGATATCAATAATCGGCGTTCCATCCAGCAAGTCACTGCCTGTGACATAAACCCGCACAGACTTACCGACTTTTTTTACTTCCTTCAGCTGCACCACCGAAAGTCCTATCGGTGCAGGACGGTACATGCTGCGTGTCGCAAATACGCCGATTTTTTTATTGCCGCCTAAACGCGGCGGCCGCACTTGCGGCCGGAATGCAGTCTGTTCCTTCTGATTTTTATTGTCATGAAATTGCCACACCAGCCAAAGATGACTGAATTCATCAATCCCCTCAAATGCCAATTCATCATTATATGGCGCCTGCATTTCAATATAGGACTCTACCTGCACTAAATTGGGCTGGCGCGGAATACCGAACTTTTCTTTGTAGGGAGAGCTCATATACCCAATAATTGGCAGATTTAAGCCTGTCATAATCACTTTTTCTGATAAGTTCAATTAAATATATTCAGTTTATCGAGAATGTTTTTAGATTAGAATAGCAACCTGTTCTAATTTGATAATTTATTGAGACCTTTAATGGCTGCTTTCAACGTCGAAAAGATTACTCACGTACACCACTGGAATGACACTTTATTCAGTTTTAAAACCACCCGCGATACTGCGCTGCGTTTTAAAAATGGTCAATTTGTGATGATTGGTCTTGAAGTGAATGGCAAGCCTTTAATGCGCGCATATTCGATTGCCAGCGCAAACTACGAAGAAGAGTTAGAGTTTTTCTCTATTAAAGTGCCAGATGGCCCTTTAACGTCTATTTTGCAAAAAGTAAAAGTGGGCGATGATATTTTAGTGTCCAAAAAACCGACAGGCACTTTGGTTCTTGATGACTTGAACCCAGGCAAAAACCTGTACCTGCTTTCTTCAGGCACTGGCCTTGCGCCATTCTTGTCAACCATTCGCGATCCTGAAACTTACGAACGCTTTGAAAAAATCATCGTTGTTCACGGTACACGTTTTGTTTCTGAATTGGCGTATCAAGATTTGATTGAAAATGAAATTCCAAATCATGAGTTTTTCGGTGAGCTAGGCGCTAAAGAAAAGTTAGTATACTACCCGACAGTGACACGTGAAGATTTCCATACACAAGGCCGTGTCACAACTGCCATTGAGTCAGGTCAATTATTCGAAAAAATTGGCCTGCCGCGCTTTAACCCAGAAACAGACCGCGCAATGCTTTGCGGCAGTCCAGCTTTCCTTGACGATGTTGCAGCGCTTCTCGACCAGCATGGCTTGAAAGAATCGCCTAAAATGGGTGTTCTTGGCGACTACGTGATTGAACGCGCATTCGTAGAAAAATAAGATCTCCTGAATCTTTAAAACCGAGCTGAGACAGCTCGGTTTTTTATTGCGCAAACGTTATTTCTCTTTTTTAAGTTTGAATTATCAAATTAAGAATATTGAATAATGAAACTCATAAAAAGCTTAAATATTAAACAGCCTTTTCTCTTTTTTTTACTAAGTGTTATAATATTTTCACAAATCCCCATCATCATTGATGAATTCTTTACCCAAGAGTGAATCAATCACTGACTTTGTTACATAGACATCTATCCGATGTGAATTGACCAAGCATTTACCTTTCTCAGTTTACTTTTCTTGCCTATGCAACCAAGCCATTAATTTAATAGGCATGGTATGAGCACAGAAACACCCTCCTCTCCAGAGCGCACTGGAGCTAAAGTCTATCGGTATTTTTTTATCGTTTTGACTGTACTCATTGCGTTATTTCTTATTATTCAAGGCTCTAAATTACTTAGCCTTGGCGGTACAAGCTATTATCTCATTGCCGGCATCACGTATTTTGCGGTTGCTGTTTTATATGCAATGAAAAGAACGGCTGGCTTGCAGCTTTCTATTGTCACATTGATCGCCACTGTTCTTTGGTCTATTGCCGAAGTTCAGGCACTCGATTTTTGGCAATACATCCCGCGTTTAGTCGTTCCAACTATTTTGTTTGTGCTTAGCCTTTGGGCCAGCCTCAGCCTTCCCGCTTTAGAAATAGGCAAAGTAAAAATCGCCAATGCTGTTGGCTTTGCAGGTTTTGCTGCCTGTTTAATGGCTTTAATTGCCATGTTCTTCCCGCACGGTAAAATTTTAAACCCGATTGATATTGTTCAAGACCCTGCATTAGCAAAACCCAATGCTGAAAATTCAGATAACTGGGAATACTTTGGCCGTAACGGCAACGGCACACGTTTTGCGCCCTATAGTAACATTACCCCCGAAAATGTTAAAGATTTAAAAGTGGCTTGGACGTATCACACTGGCCGCGATACCAAAGCTGGGGTTGATGAAAATACCCCGATTCAAATCGGCAGCACGTTATATTCGTGCACACCCACCAATATTATTTCTGCAATTGACGGTGACAGCGGCAAGGTGCTTTGGAAATATGATCCTAAAGCAAAAACTGCTGAACACATTACCTGCCGCGGTGTCGGTTATTATGACGCGGCCAAAGATCAATCTTTAACTGTTGCAAATTTAGCATCTCCAGCGTTAACAGCGTGTCCACAACGTATTTTAACGTCTACTGTCGATGGCCGCTTAATTGCCTTAAACGCTAAAACGGGCGCATTGTGCCCTGAGTTTGGTGTCAATGGCCAAGTCGATGTCTTGCATGACATGGGGCCTACTGAACAAAGTAAGCGTTACCACCCAACCTCTACACCGCTTATTGCAGGCCATGTTGCCATTCTTGGCGGCTGGGTCCGTGATATTGTGCATGGTGAACCGTCTGGTGTGGTCCGCGCTTATAACGTGCGTACAGGCAAACTGGCTTGGGCTTGGGATGTGGGCAATCCTGAACTGACCGGTGAACCGAAAGACGGCAAAGGCTTCAGCAAAGAAACCCCCAATATGTGGACAATTCCGACATATGACAAAGATTTAAACCTGGTTTACTTGCCTACAGGTAATGGCCCTCCCGATTATTGGGGCGGTGACCGCAGTGCAGCCAATGAAAAATTTGGTTCCTCAGTTGTCGCAGTCAATGCGTCTACAGGTAAAACGGTTTGGTCTTATCAAATGGTTCACCATGATGTCTGGGATTATGACATTCCGTCACAGCCTGTGCTTTATGATGTCACCAATGACCAAGGCCAAAAAGTTCCTGCATTAATTCAAACCACTAAAATGGGCATGATCTTTGTTCTGGACCGCCGTACCGGCAAACCTATTACGAAAGTTGAAGAACGCCCTGTCGATACCCATGGTGCAGAAGGCGAAAAACTCTCTCCGACTCAGCCATTCTCTGTCGGCATGCCGCAAATTGGCAACACCACACTGACTGAACAGGATATGTGGGGCATTTCTACCTTTGACCAATTGGCTTGCCGTATTGACTTCAAAGACTCGGTCTACAAAGGCATGTATACAGCGCCGGGTGAAAAACCCTATATTGAATGGCCAAGCTTGCTGGGCGGCATGAACTGGGGCGGTATGTCGATTGATGAATCGACCGGCATCATGTATGTCAACGATATGCGTATGCCGCTTCGGATGTCTTTAGTGCGTAAAGAAGACGCGGCTAAATACAAAATTTCGACTGATGAAGTGCCTGGATTCATGGGCACCATTCGTCCGCAATATGCAGGCGCTTATGCAGGTATCAAAATTGATATCATGCAGTCTAAATTAGGCGTTCCATGCAACAAACCGCCCTTTGGCACCATGACTGCGATTGACTTGAAAACCAAAAAAGTCATCTGGGAAGTGCCAATGGGGACAGCCAAAGAATTAGGTCCATTGGGTGTAAAAACACACATGCCAATGCCTTTAGGCATGCCGACTTTAGGCGGCCCAACAACAACGGCTTCCGGTTTGGTGTTCTTTGCCGGCACTCAAGATTACTACTTGCGTGCACTGGACTCTAAAACAGGTAAAGAAGTCTGGAAAGCGGAACTTCCTGTAGGCGCCGTTGCAGCACCGCTGATTTATAAATCACCGAAAACCGGCAAACAATATGTAGTCATTTCTGCAGGCGGCGCCAGCCACTCTAAAGATGTCGGTGACTACATTATTGCTTATGCCTTGCCCGATCAAAAGTAAGCTCAATTTTTAGAATTGCTTTCAGACCGAAATAAAAAACCGGAGCTCAGGCTCCGGTTTTTTTATTGATTAAGCATTAAAACAGGATCATCCTTCATGGTTTTTTGGCAGTGAATGGGCATCCCTGAAGGCATTGGGGCAACCGGTAAAAATGTCAATGAACTGCCGGATAAGCTCAACATCTGATTATCAGCCCAATCAAATTTCTGGAAAACTTCCTTCAGGCGGGCAGCATAGGCTGGATCATCAGAGTGCACAGCCTTCAGCTGGATTTGGCTCAGCCGGATTGTATTGCCCTTTAAAGACCAGCCGCCTCCACGTGAATGGAAGATTGCCTTTCACGTTCACCCTGCCGTATTTGTGTGACACTTTCAGAACGATAGGTGCCATCTGCACGGTACTCATCCCGCGTATTGGTTTTAATTTGATACTCGGCAATCTCAGAACGGCAGTGCCATTTACCAATCAATTTGAGACGGTTCTGACTTTCCATCTGGGTAAAAGCGGTTTCTGCAGATACCGCAGCCAGCGCATGCTGAGCACTGACAAATATCAGTGCCAATAGGCCTATTTTGAAAAGAGTTATTTTTTGCATTTTTTAAATGAATTATCAGCTTGCTGACATATTAAGCAGTAAATGGCATTAAAAGATAGTCCTTTAAAAAAGCGCACGGTTCTTTTGGAGAATACCGCATTCAATGCATCTTTCCGTTCTGCAGTAACATCAGCACTACATGAGCGTCTAATTCCCGGCCAGCCTAAAAGCCATAAAAAAACTCCAAAAATAGCTTATAAACTTATATTTACTCTGATTTTTATTTTGCCTAAACTTCATTTACAACGATAAATTTAAAAAACAGCACGTTATGACGTTTCCAGAACTCAAGTTTAAAGACTTTTTACACCCGCGCCCGCAGCCCAAAGGGCTTGATGTGCAATGCAAGCTGCAGCATTTTGCCTTAGTCACCTATGCCTTAGACCCTGAGCGCTTTACCCATATCATTCCTGAACGCTTTAAGCTGGATACCATTCATTATCAGGGCAGAGAACAGGCGTTAATGTCGGTTGTTCCTTTTATCGATGTGGATTTTACCTCTGCGGTTTATCCTTTTCCCAAATTCCGAATGGGGCAAACCAATTACCGTGTTTATGTGATTGATCAGGAAACACTGGAGCGCTGCGTCTGGTTTATTGGCACCACGCTGGATTCCTGGACGCTGATCGTGCCCCGCTATGTATGGCAATTGCCCTGGCATGCAGCCGAGTTCACTTTTGACTGTCATCAGGATGCTTTAGGCTTCTACAGCCAATATAAAATGCAGACCCGGTCGGCTTGGGCCGCAGCTAAATTAAGCCTCAGCCAATCTGCAAATGATCCGTGGAATTTTGAAGGCTTTCCAGACTTAGAAAGCTATCAAGTTTTTTTAACTCATCCTTTAGCAGGTTTTTATCACCGCAGAGATGGAAAATTAGGCACTTACCGGGTCTGGCATGACCGGCTGCAGCCTAAACCGGCAAAACTGCTGCATGCGCGTTTTGAACTATTGGCGAAACTGAATCTAGTTTCATTTGAAGAGCAATTAAAGCCTTATAGCGTGCTTATAGAACCGGTCAATGAATTTACAATTTATCTGCCTCCAGCACTAATCAGCAAATGAATAAGCAAAAAAAGGCATATTTTGTAAATTTTCAGCACAATTGTAAAAAAAATGAACAAAAATAGATAAGCTTTTGTTGTTTTTTAAATCAGAACCCTTATAATTTAGCAAAACAGACAAGTCTGTCTATTTTGCTGCTAAAAAACCGAATGAATTAAACATTCAGAGGGTACAAAATAAATACAAGAAGATGCTTTAAGCTTCTCATCCCCAGTGTGTTCATTGTTGCTACAATGGTGAACACACTGGAACATAAAACTATTTATCAGCAGAGCGTGATTAACCCAGTTAATCACGCTTTTTTATTTTCAGTACTGTCCAGCTATAGCAAAAATCTCAAGATAGCCGCAGCGCAGCCGAGCTTTATGGACTTAAGCGTCATTATGCTTAAGCTAATTCCAGCTGAATCAGGGTTTCCACCCGTTTCCAATAGTCGTCTAGATGAACTTGCGCGGAATCAATTTGCGCCTGTATGGTCATTCCATCCAAAATACTGGATAAGAAAGTGGCCAGCTGTTCCGGCTGCCGAATGCCTAAATGCTGCAATGCATTGCTCAGCTGCGCTTTCAGCCATTCCTTATAATCAATGGCCGGCTGCAATGAAGATGGATAAATTTTTGAAATTTCTTCTACCGCTTTCTGGAACATGCATCCGTTAAAATCGGCGGCGCGAAACCAAGCGTCATACCACACAAATATGGTTCTAATATGAGACAGGTAGTCATGCGAATCACATTGAGCGATTGCAGCATCTAAAGACTGCTGCAAATTCTGATTTCTGGTCACCAGACATTCTTCAATTAATTTTGCCTTAGATGGAAAATATTTATAAAACGTCATTTTAGCAACGCCAGATTCGCTGATGATCCGGTCTATGCCAATAGAATTATAACTATGGGAGTTGAACAGATTCAGCGCCGTGTTAATGATGTCTTGTTTTTTTGACATTTATTTTACCTGATGTACAAAACTTTAAAATTAAAATTAAGCCATTGGGATGTAAGAACAGCACATGAATAAAAAGTGCATCGAAATATTATATGAATTATATCTTAAATTTAGAGCAATACTGTTTTTTTATAAAAAATACTGTGTATGCAAAAAAGCAAGACATTGAAATATAAGTAATTAAATTACACAAAAAACTGGCAGAATGCAAAAAATTTTACTATGATAAAAAAAGATGAAAATTAAAATTTAATGCCGTATATGAATACATTCTCCTTTACTCAATCTGAACAGACCCGCACAGAACTTCTGCATTTTATTCAGAATTCCTTAAATGCTGAGTTATGGAAAACCAATACGCAGGCAGTCAATGCATTAAAGCAGTCTATCGCTGACCATGCTTTATTCCAGCACCCTATGCTGCAGAAACTTCATCAATGCCAGCTCAGCCTAGAACAGCTTAAATTTATACATCTCAACTATTTTACTGCAATTGTTAAAAATTTTACGGATGCGCTGAGCATGGCCATTTATCAGGCATGCAGTTTAGAAAAATGCCCGAATATTGACGCCGGAAAACGCATTGCATCCAAAATTTATGCCCGTTACTTACTGTCACTGAACCTGATGGATGAGCTGGGGTTCAATACCCGCCAGCTGGAAAAAAGTTCGGCGGCCAAATCGCATTTAGTTTATTTTTTAACCTTGCTGCAGCAGCTGAACTTAGACCCAGCAAACCATCAGCAAACAGAACCTGAAGCATTTGCACTCGCGCAGTTTATTCAAAAACATATCAACTCATATGCCGATTTATTGCTGATTTTGGCCTGCACAGAGCTTCAGGTGATAAAATTCAGTGAAGCATTGCGAAATAATATGTCTGTGTATGACCGCCTTTTTACTGAAGGCTACTATGCCTGCCACGGCATTGCTGAACAAGGCAGCGCAGAGCTCGCCAACGATGACAATCATGAAGATGATATTTGGGCCCTGCTGACGCAGTGCTATTCTCAAGAAAATGAACTGCATTTCATGCAACTGCAGTCTGAATATTTAGAACTTTGGAATCATTTTTGGAGCAAAATGCAGCCGCATGCAGCCTCACTTGAAACACTCTAATCCCGGCTGCAGCCAGCAATACGCCTAGCTGCAAGTCTGCTTTAACACAAGCGAAAGGCGCTGCGCTGATTTTGCCGACAAATCAGCTGTATTCATGCGAACACTCAAAACAAATCATTGTGAATGTCGTAATGGGATCACAAATTTTCATTCAAGCGCCTGTTTTTCCAAAGGGTTATTTCTGCGCTCCTGCAATGCATTGAGGATCACTTGATAACCGCCCGTTAACCCCAGCACAGCCATAATTACAGCGACAATAATATCCGGCAGCAGGCTGCCTGTGCCAAATACCCCAATGGCGGCCAAAATCACCGCCGCATTACCAATGGCATCATTACGGCTGCAGAGCCACACCGATTTCATATTGGAATCGCCATCGCGGAAAGCATATAAAATTGCCGCAGATGTGACATTTGCAGTCAGCGCAAGCACGCCGATTGCGCCCATGGTCATTGCTTCAGGCGGAAGGCCTTGGATGGCGGCATAAACGACTTTAGCCATGACAATTAAGCCAAACGCTGCCATGACCAGCCCCTTCGCTAATGCAACCGTTGCCCGCCAATACAGGCTGGCGCCAAACACGGCCAAAGAAACGGCATAATTGGCCGCATCACCCAAAAAATCCAGTGAATCTGCCCATAAGGATGAAGAATGCGCATAAGCGCCGCCAATCAGTTCAACGAAAAACATGGCAATATTAATGAATAATGCAATCCACAATGCGGTTCTGAATTTGCTGTCCGGTTTTTGCGGCGCCGGCGCATGACTGCAGGTACAAGCCATTTAAAAATCCCTCTATTCGTATTATGCTTATTCAAAACTATGGACTAACTCCAAGGTCAAGCCCTATGAACCCAAATAGCGCTGCTGGATATTTAATTAAAGATTTAGTGCAAAAAACCGGGCTAAGTGCCGATACCATCCGCTTTTATGAAAAAAAGCAGCTGATACAGCCAAGCTTTCGGGGCGCAAATAATTACCGCTACTATAATGACGATGCTTTGCGCAGATTGGTTTTTATTCAGCGCTGCCGCGCATTGGATATGACCTTAAAAGAAATTCAACGGCTGATTGAACTGGAGCAGAATCCTGAACAGGACTGCCGCGCCGTCAATGATTTAATCGATGAGCATTTACAGCATGTGCGGAACCGCATTGCGGAACTGCATAAATTTGAAGCACAGCTGCTGCAGCTGCGCCAATCCTGCACGTCTCAAAGCACAGTTGATGACTGCCAAATTTTAAAGCAGCTCGAGTCTTTCAATTAAATAAGCGAACTTGACCAATGGCTGATGCATAACAAGGCCGAATGCTTTAGATCGCGTGCTGATTGACCCGTTTCGACAGCGCTTCAGCGGATTCCTTACGCTCTGAATAGCGGTCGGTTAAATAGCCTGCCTGCCCTCGCGTCAACAGCGTGAACTTGTACAGTTCCTCCATCACATCCACAATCCGGTCATAATAGCTGGACGGTTTCATGCGGTCATTTTCATCAAATTCCAGAAAGGCTTTGGGCACAGATGACTGATTCGGGATGGCAATCATGCGCATCCAGCGCCCCAGCACACGCATTTGATTCAAGGTATTAAATGACTGTGAACCGCCGCAGACCTGCATTAAAGCCAAAGTCTTGCCTTGTGTGGCGCGGATAGCTCCTGCTGCCAGCGGTATCCAGTCAATCTGCGCTTTCAAGATAGAGCTCATCGCGCCGTGGCGCTCTGGCGAACACCACACCATGCCTTCCGCCCATGCCAAAAGCTCATGCAGCTCCAGCACTTTCGGATGTGAAGCTTCCGCATCTTCCGGCAGCGGCAGGCCTTTAGGATGAAAGATTTTCACCTCTGCGCCAAACTGCTGCAAAATACGCCCGGCTTCCAGCACCGCCAGACGGCTGAAAGAGCGCTCACGGTTTGAACCGTACAGCAGCAAAATGCGCGGCGCATGCGCCAAGGCTTTGGCCTGTACCTGTTCAAATTCAGGTGTTTCAAGCAGTTCTAAATCAATATTCGGCAAACTCATATTTAACTCTTTATTCAGCGCATTTAGCCCGCCCATATATCCCGCATACTGATGACCAATGAGTGTATGGAATATGGCTGAGACAGTGAAAACTAATCCATTGGTGATGGCCGCGCCGCTAAAAAACTTTTTTGCGCAGCCACAGGGACACACTGACCAAAGCGATCAGCACAGGCACTTCAACCAAGGGCCCAATAACTGTGGTAAAAGCAACAGGTGACGCCAAGCCAAAGGCGGCTATTGCGACTGCCAAAGCCAGCTCAAAATTATTGCCTGCTGCTGTAAAAGAAACGGCGGCCGTTTTCGCATAATCATTGCCAACCCATTTGCTCATATAAAAGCTCAGAAAGAACATCAGCACAAAATAAATGCTCAATGGAATTGCAATTCTGAACACATCCATGGGCAGGCTCAGCACTTCCCCGCCTTTTAAACTGAACATGGCTACAATGGTAAACAGCAATGCCAGCAGGCTTACAGGACTGATCTTTGGAATAAACTTTTGCTGATACCAATCCAGCCCCTTGCGTCTGACTAAAATGTTCCGCGTCAAGAAACCCATTAAAAATGGAATGCCCAAATACACCAGCATTGCCTGGGTAACCGTCCAGTAACTGACATCAACAACTTGAGCTGCCACGCCCAGGTATGGCGGCAAAACCGTCAAAAACAGCCATGCATAAGTGCTGAAAAACAGAATTTGAAAAATGCTGTTAAACGCAACTAACGCCGCAGCATATTGATTATCGCCGCCAGCCAGATCATTCCAGACTAAAACCATTGCAATACAGCGCGCCAAACCGATTAAAATCAGACCTGTCATATACTCTGGATAATTCTGCAGAAACACGACAGCAAGGATAAACATCAGGCATGGGGCAATGAGCCAATTCTGAACCAAAGATAAAATCAGCGTACGCTTATCCTGAAATACCGCAGGCAAAGCGTGATAATCGACTTTAGCCAAGGGAGGGTACAGCATTAAAATTAAGCCGATGGCAATCGGCAGATTGACAGATCCGAGGCTGAATTGATTCAAATGTTCTGGCACTTGCGGAAACACTGCTCCTACCACAATGCCAAACGCCATGGCGATAAAAATCCAAAGTGTTAAATTACGGTCTAAAAATGATAGTTTTTTAGCAGTCATGTCAGACTCAATTATGTAATTTCAGCAATTTTTTCAATTTCTTTGTTTAATTCTTGTTTCGTTAAATGGGCAAAATCCAGCATAAAAAATGCATCCAGACGGCGGTTAATATGGTCTGCCGTGGCCTGAAAGGCCGCCAATTTTTCAGTTTCAGGCAGGTCTAAATGCGAGGGATCTTCCAGCCCCCAATGCGCTTTCAACGCTTTGCCCAAATACAGCGGGCATGGCTCCTGCGCCGCCGAACTGCAAACTGTAATGACAATTTCCGGCTGAAACGCTTCACAATCCTGCATGCTTTTGCTGCTAAAACGGCCAGTCGAAAGTCCTAAACTTTGCAAAGTTTTAATGGTTAAGGGATGCACCTGCCCTGATGGCTGGCTGCCCGCGCTGCAGGCACTGAAACCTTCAGGCGCGCGCGCATTGAATAAGGCTTCCGATAAAATGCTTCGGCAGCTGTTTCCTGTACATAAAAATAAAAATTTCATAATATTTACAATAACCTGAAAAAAATTAATCGCAACAGCCGCTATCTGCGCATGCTTTCTGTTGAAAGCCAGAATGCGCTCCTGCCGAAGCCTGCAAAACGTCATGGCACCAGCCCGGCAAACTGTCATGCAGGCGGTAATATACCCATTGCCCTTGGCGCCGATCTTGCAAAATCCCCCCCTTGCGCAGCAGCGCCAAATGACGGGAAATTTTTGGCTGGCTCATGCCCAGTCCGGCAGTTAAATCACAGACACAGCGCTCGCCTTCCTGCACGATCATCATCACAATATCCAGCCGTGTACGGTCAGCTAAGCATTTAAAAAATTCGTCTTGATTCATAGTATATATGCATATCTGTATTTCCATATATACTAATACAGAAATTGTTTCATTTGAAAGTCTAAGCCAATCTTTTTAGCAGCAATCCCGAGCTTTTTACTGGGTTGAATCCTTTTTTTTTATCCCTAAAATAAAGCCATAAATTTTTTATGCCTTTAATGACATGACCATTTCACACGTGACTGAACTCCTCTCTCCTGCCGGTTCGCTGAAGAATATGCGCTACGCATTTGCTTATGGCGCAGACGCCGTATATGCAGGTCAGCCGCGTTACAGCCTGCGTGTGCGCAACAATGCTTTTGATCATGACAATCTGCAAATCGGGATTTCCGAGGCGCATGCACTGGGCAAAAAGTTTTATGTGGTGGTGAACATTCAGCCGCATAATTCTAAGCTGAAAAACTTCATCCGGGATTTAGAACCTGTGGTGGCCATGCAGCCTGATGCGCTGATTATGTCCGATCCAGGCTTAATCATGATGGTGCGTGAACACTTTCCGGATGTGCCTGTGCATTTGTCTGTACAGGCCAATGCGGTCAATTGGGCGACTGTAAAATTTTGGAAAAACATGGGCCTGACCCGCGTGATTTTGTCGCGTGAGCTGTCTATGGAAGAAATTGAGGAAATTAAACATAACGTGCCAGATATGGAAATTGAAGTTTTCGTACATGGCGCGTTATGCATGGCTTATTCCGGCCGCTGCTTACTTTCCGGCTATATGAACAAACGTGATGCCAATCAAGGCGCTTGCACCAATGCGTGCCGCTGGGACTATAAAATTCACGAGGCAGCTGAAGATGAAACTGGCGATGTTATACCAGTAACACAAATTGAAGAATCATCATGCTGTCAAAACAAAGATGCCGACGAGCAGCACGCCATACAACAACACCAATTTGGCGAGCCGGTTTTATTACAACGCAATGAAGAAGACATGTTTGCAGCCGAAGAGGATGAGCATGGCACTTACTTCATGAATTCAAAAGATCTGCGTGCCGTGCAGCACGTGGGCCGTTTGACTCAAATGGGCATTCATTCGCTGAAGATTGAAGGCCGCACCAAATCTTATTTTTACTGCGCCCGCACAGCGCAAATTTACCGCAAAGCCATTGATGATGCTTTAGAAGGCAAGCCTTTTGATCCTGCGTTAATGTCGCAGCTGGAAGGCTTGGCCAACCGCGGCTATACCGAAGGCTTTTTACGCCGCCATGTGCACAGTGAATACCAAAATTATGAAACCGGCTCTTCGCGCTTTGACCATCAGCAGTTTGTCGGTGAAGTTTTAGAGCGCAATGGCGGTTACCTCAAAATTGAAGTGAAAAACCGATTCATTGTTGGCGACTCGCTGGAACTCATGACCACTTCAGGCAATATCACTTTTACATTAACAGAAATGAAAGACAAAAAAGGCAATCTGATAGAAGATGCTAAAGGCTCTGGCCATATTGTCGATATTCCTGTTCCGGCGGATGTTGATATGGCTTATGCCCTGCTGATCCGCAATTTGCCTAATTCGGCTGCAGATATTTCTGCATCGTCTTTGGCTTATCAGGCTTAAAGGCTTGTATGGCATTGCTGATTACCGACAAGTGCATTAACTGCGACATGTGCTTGCCTGAATGCCCGAATGAGGCCATTTATGAAGGTGAAAAAGTCTATGAAATAGATTCAGAGCGCTGCACAGAATGTGTGGGTTTTTATGACCACCAAACCTGTGTTTCAGTCTGCCCGATTGAATGCATTATTGTGAATCCTGAACATGTGGAAACGCAGGAACAGTTAATGAAAAAATTTGAGGGTTTAAATTTATTTAGCAAATAACCTTGGGGAAGGCAGGATAAGAGGAACAAAGCGGTTAGAAAGTTCCCAACAATAATAATATGTACAATGAAAACAACACCTAACACACTGTGTTGAGAACAAGCCAAAGTAACTGGGGATACTTTGGCTTGTTCTTTTCTATTGGACATAAAAAAAGGAACTTTGGTGTTAGCATCCAAAGTTCCCAAGAGGTGAAATCTAAAGCGCATTTACATTGATATTTTACTGATTGCGCTCAAATGCGGGCATCTGAGCGCAATATCATATTCACTGTACAATCTTACATTCCAGAGCGGATGATGTAATCAAAAGCGGACAATGATGCTTTCGCGCCTTCACCCGTT
>NZ_JAPEQW010000118.1:0-717 GCF_026168575.1 Acinetobacter entericus | reverse complement strand
CCCACCACCACGGTGGGTTTTCTTTTGTCTATTAAAACATAAAAAGTTTATTTACATAAATTTGTTTACCAAAATAAAATAAACCATTGACTAAACTTGTTTCGTTTACTAAACTAAATATCGTAGACAACAAAAAGCCCCGGCAACTTGCGGAAACCGGGGCTGTTTAAAGCGAGGTCATTATGACACAAAAACACGAAATTAAAAACCGCTGGAATGGCGAAGTTCTTTTCACTTGCGACATCCCGGAAGGCATGGAATCAGGAATGATTGCGCGTCATGCGGTTGAGACTGCAATTGCTCAGGGCGCGAATCTTCGGGGCGCGGATCTTCGGGGAGCGAATCTTCTGGGCGCGAATCTTCGGGGCGCGAATCTTCGGGGCGCGAATCTTCGGGGCGCGAATCTTGAGGGCGCGAATCTTCGGGGCGCGAATCTTCGGGGCGCGAATCTTCGGGGCGCGAATCTTGAGGACGCGAAAAATGTCCCACTCGTCATCAATAGCCTGCACTGGATGGTTTATATCAGCGGAACTGGAATGATGCGAATCGGCTGTCAGGAGCACTCAATTGAGCGCTGGAAAGGATTCAGTGATGAATTGATAAGCCGTATGGATAGCTATGCGCTGGAATTCTGGAATCAGCATAAAGCAATGCTTTTAGGTATCTGCGATACATACAAGCATGCAGAAGAAGCTGAAAAACAAGAAGTTTAAATCT
>NZ_JAPEQW010000117.1:0-750 GCF_026168575.1 Acinetobacter entericus | reverse complement strand
CCAGAGTCGCCGCGGTTTCCTGCTTCAACAGTGCTTGAACGGAACCCGGTGCTCGACCCCTCCGACCCCCGCCGGCCGCTTCGAGCCTGAGCCCTTTGCAACTTCGTCGTTCCGCCGCTCCAGCGTCGCCACCGCGCCTCGCCCCGCCGCCACCATGACCACCGCGTCTCCCTCGCAAGTGCGCCAGAACTACCACCAGGACGCGGAGGCTGCCATCAACCGCCAGATCAACCTGGAGTTGTATGCCTCCTACGTCTATCTGTCTATGTCTTGTTATTTTGACCGAGATGATGTGGCTCTGAAGAACTTTGCCAAATACTTTCTCCACCAATCTCATGAGGAGAGGGAGCATGCCGAGAAACTGATGAAGCTGCAGAACCAGCGAGGTGGCCGAATCTTCCTGCAGGATATAAAGAAACCAGACCGTGATGACTGGGAGAGCGGGCTGAATGCAATGGAGTGTGCACTGCACTTGGAAAAGAGTGTGAATCAGTCACTACTGGAACTGCACAAACTGGCTACTGACAAGAATGATCCCCACTTATGTGACTTCATTGAGACGTATTATCTGAGTGAACAGGTGAAATCCATTAAAGAACTGGGTGACCACGTGACCAACTTACGCAAGATGGGTGCCCCTGAAGCTGGCATGGCAGAATATCTCTTTGACAAGCACACCCTGGGACACGGTGATGAGAGCTAAGCTGACTTCCCCAAAGCCACGTGACTTTACTGGTCACTGAGGCAGTG
>NZ_JAPEQW010000116.1:0-780 GCF_026168575.1 Acinetobacter entericus | reverse complement strand
ATGATTTTTGCAGGTGAAGTGCGAACATATATTGATAATGATATTGATGCTGGTCAAACATATTACGTACGCATTGGTTCTGTTAAAAATAGTGTAGAGAAAATGAGTGATGAAGTTGCTGTAGATGCATTTAAGCCGCATCGTTTCCGCTGGTTGCTTATCTATATAACAGAAAATAACGGAGCTGCTTATACGTCAATTCAAGAGGTTGCAATAGCTAGCACAATTGGTGGTGAAGATGTAACAACACCAGAAATGGGAACAAGTCAGAGCAGTTATTACGCTGCAGATAATGCGAAGGCTTCTAAGCTGGTTGATAAAAACTTCCTTGACGCGCAGTTTGGTTCGTGGATTTCGGCAACTGATGTTTTGTCTCCGCATTGGGTTGCTCTTGATTTTGCAGAAGTTACAGATTTTGCTGAGCTGAAAATTTGGCCGCAAAATTATGCGGGCGGTACTGCACGTGCACCAAAGGATTTTGTTGTACAGGGTTCAAATAATGGTTCTGATTGGAGCACAATTGCTTCATTTACTGGCGTTACCGATTGGATTGCTGGCACGCCAAAAATATTTAACTTGGTTTCTAGTGAAATTACTTAAAGCACCGAAAGGTGCTTTTTTATTGCCAAAAATTAGGGGGAATTAATGGAGCCAGTCTCTACAAGCGGTTTTGCCGCATTTTTAAAGTTTTATGGTGCTGCAGTGGCTGTCACACTGGCCATCTGCTTGGTTGCCACAGTTGTCATCATGATGAGGCTGCCGCGTTCGCCGCAGGAATGG
>NZ_JAPEQW010000115.1:0-781 GCF_026168575.1 Acinetobacter entericus | reverse complement strand
CTTGCCGGATATGCCCTCAACCTTGACCTTATCGCCAAAGTGATATTTGCTCTTCTGCCCGTCAAGACAGGACTGGTCCTGAGCCTTGACCGCACCAACTGGAAATTCGGTGAGGTCAACATCAATATCCTTATGCTTGGTGTCACTTACAAGGGTGTTGCCTTTCCTCTGCTCTTTACCATGCTCGACAAACGCGGCAATTCCAATTGGAAAGAACGGACGCGGCTGATTGATAGATTTATACGGTTGTTCGGAGCCGAGTGTATCGACTCTCTTGTTGCCGACCGCGAGTTTGTCGGCAAGGAATGGGTCGAATATCTCAACAACAGACGCATCCGATACTATCTGCGGATTAAACAGAATTTTTGGTTGCGCAATCCCAAATCCTGCCAGGATGTCAGGGCGTGGCATCTGTTTCACGGTCTTAAGCTCGGCCAGGAACGTGTCTACGACAAGCTGTTTCTCCTCAAAGGGGAATATGTCTATATTTCCGGAGCCTTGCTGAAAAACTCCGATGGCGTGCCTGAACTGCAAATTCTGATTTGTTATAACCGCCCCGAAGAGGCCGTTGCCACTTACAAACAACGATGGCAGATTGAGACATGCTTCAGAGCTATGAAATCCTCCGGCTTCAACATCGAGGACACCCACCTGCGCGACATCGACCGCATCGCTCGTCTTACGGCGATGGTCTGTATTGCATTGGCGTGGGCGTATCTTGTTGGTGAACATAAGGATATCAATGTAAAAGCTATCAGAATATTGAAACACGGCAAGAGAG
>NZ_JAPEQW010000114.1:0-793 GCF_026168575.1 Acinetobacter entericus | reverse complement strand
TATAACTTGGAGCTGAGTGAAAAATGACTTATGAAAGAAATCTAACATATATTATGTTAATTTTAGGAAAAATTAATAAATTGAAGAAAGTCGATCTAGAGTTAAATATACACTCTTACGAAGATGTACAAAAATGGGCTATAGCAGTTTTAGAAAAAGATCCTAATGATGAATTAGCTTTAGAAATTTGCTTTTTATCAACTGCTAATGAATCTTTTTTTAGATATTGTAGACAAATAATTAAGAAGTATTTAATGATAATGTATCTTTGTGACTATACAATTAGAGATCCCAAGCAGCATGGAACTAGAATTAATATCAAAGAAATAGGTTGGTTAGCTTTATCTACAATAATTAAAGATATATTTCATTCAGGGGGATCAATCAGGATATGTAAAACACGAACTGAATATTTGGATGAGTATTCAACTTTTAGTTATCAAGATTTAGATCACTATTATATGATATGTGATGAAAAACATGGTTATATATTAGGTTTCAACACAGAAGAAGGTCTATTTACTCTACTTAATAAAAATAACGCTGGTACTCAGAAAATTTATACATTTCATCCTTACGATGATGAATACGATTTCCAATATGTTCACCAAAATTTGGAACTTGCTACAAAAATATTTAAAGAAATTTATGACAGTGGCCATATATCAATTGACTCAAAAAAATTATTTAAAGAGCATTGAATTACAGGAAATCTATTTAACATAATGGCGCTTATACGAAACTACGGTGTTAGAACCCATTTAAAGTGTCTATATTCTCACCAATAAAAATG
>NZ_JAPEQW010000113.1:0-798 GCF_026168575.1 Acinetobacter entericus | reverse complement strand
TATGCCATTATTTCAATGAGTTATCTTTTTTTGTCGTGTACAAAGTATTTTTAGAAAAACTTAACTTAAATAGATAAATCTAATATATTATCTTTCTCACAATTTCATAAATATCAATTATCTAATAAGCTTTAAATCCTCTTGCTAAGTCTGTATGCTGTTTTATCAGAAAGATACTATAGAGGGTAATATGCATAGTTTTTCTGTAAAAGAATTGGATCAGTTGATTGAAAATGATCTAAAGGAAAAGAAAAAATCTAGTAAGTTATTGATTGGATATAAACTATTTAATGATCTAATGAATGACCCTAAATTTTATGCAGAAGTGACAGATTCAGCCCTGAGTGCCACAAAACGAAAATATAAGAACCTCAAGATCAAGATTACGACGGATAAATATCAACTTCATTTTGAATAAAACATAAAAAAGAGGGCACTGTTGCAAATAGAGATTTGAGTCGATGATGTTCCCTTTAAAAAGTGCTTAGAGACCGAAAACCCTGTTGATTAGACACACTTCACCCTGAGGCTGACCNAAGGCACTGTTGCAAATAGAGATTTGAGTCGATGATGTTCCCTTTAAAAAGTACTTAGAGACCGAAAACCCTGTTGATTAGACACACTTCACCCTGAGGCTGACCATAATAAAATGACGATGCTTGTCCTTTACGTAGTGCACGCATGACTTCAATACCTTTAATTGTGGCATAAGCAGTCTTCATAGATTTGAATCCTAATGTGGCCCTGATGATTCGCTTTAACTTACCATGATCACATTCAATGACATTATTTTTATAC
>NZ_JAPEQW010000112.1:0-802 GCF_026168575.1 Acinetobacter entericus | reverse complement strand
GATGATTATTACAACGTGACTTTACGATTTTTGGAGCTAGAAAATGCCGATTGAAACTAAAGATCTGGTGATCTACAAACCAGAACGCTTAACTGATAATGAAGATGGCGGCGGAAAATATTCTGGCCAAACCATTGAAGACGGCTTGAGTAACAACCTTTTCGACGATATCTCTGAGCTCAACCGTACTACTGGCGATGTGTCAATGCGCAAGATATTTCCAGCGGTCACCACTGCGGATACAGACAAGCTTATGGGCGTTACGGTATTCATTTCAGAGTTGCCGAAAGATCCGAACGTTTCCGCATTGCTGTTCAGCACAGAATCATGGACGGACGAACGTAAAGCCGCTCAAAACCGTGTTGAAAACTATTTAGCTAAAGGCGGTCAATCTGCTGGTACACCGCTTGATACGCATTACCAAGGTATGAAAATCCTGCAGGTCGCCATGTTTCCACAAGAGACAGAATCGGCTGTAGGTGATTCAATTGTTTTGGTGTCAAATGAAGGTAAAGCGCTGCAGCATGAGCAGTATGTGCGAATCACTAAGGTTGAAACACGTACTGCTATTCTTGTTAGTGAGCAAAAGAACATTGAATATAAGATTGCAACCTATACGATCAGTGATGCTTTAGATCAAGATTTTGTAGGGCTTTCGGCTAAACAGTGGTACAACGGCGAGAAATCCACAACGATTATCCGCGATACACTTGTTGCAGATACTGGCACTTACTATTCATCTACAGGGCTTACCGTTGATGCCAATGTGGGTGAATACACTGTAAATGCTGAGGGTATCTAT
>NZ_JAPEQW010000012.1:0-121695 GCF_026168575.1 Acinetobacter entericus | reverse complement strand
GCTTAGGGAAACTCTATCTTTAAAGCCTTTATGCAACAAAGCCTACCAAGTATGAAAATGCAGATGGTACTTTAAAAGAATTTAAAGCTAGGGCTAAGTGGTACACGATTTTACCAGAAATTTTTGGGTATATCGCTTTTGCTTTTGTAGGATTAATCCCTTTTTATAAAGCCCAGAAGTATATGGATTGGATATTAAGTTACTACGATAAAGGAATGCTATTAAGTGTTTTTATCATAGTTGCTTTAAATGTTATTTGTTTAGCTATTGCATTTTTATGCCTTAAGTATGTTGAAAGATGTGCTGATGCAGGTATATTCATGAATGACTTCAATAAACATGCTTTTAATGTTGATTTAAATGCGCAGGCGTTAAATGAAATAAAGCCAGTGGCATAGATTATATTGATCATTCTTAAAATAAAAAAATTATCGGAAAGAGGGGAATTCGAGAATTTTAATTGTTAGATAATAAAGCGCCATTAGGCGCTTTATTGGTCTTTAAAGTTGCTACTAAGAAGAGCAATTTTTTTGCTCTACTTATTTAATTCAACGTGAATTTTCAACTGAATCTTACTTGATATATCAGATATATTTTTTATAGCTCGATTGTAGTAAAAATCATTACTTTTGGCATTAGGAAGTTTTCTATTAATTAATTCGTGAATTAATTTACATTGGTTGTCAATGTATATAATTTGATCTTTGTTGAGCTTGTTTTTAAATTTGTCATAAAACTTAAAATATTTTCCTAATGGTCGTAAGGATTCTGTTCTAACTTTAGAGCCATTCATTACCTTAATCATTGTTTCACAAGATAATTTGAAAGATATATAAGCTTGTTCTATATTATTTAAATCTATAATTATAGCTTTCTCAATATAACATCTAGCGAATTGAGTATTAATGTCATCTATCCAATAGTTATTGAATTTTTTTGCGATTGACAAGCTAGTACTTAAATGACTTTCAGCGTCCTGAAGATTATTCAAGCTCGGGATGCTAATCAAGGCAATTGCATATTGTAACCAAAAATGTGGATATCTTCTTTCAGAATCAATTTCTCTCAAGCCTTCATAAAATTGGACTAGTGATGTTCTATGGTGAACTTTTGGAACAATATTTGCGGCATTTTTGTAACTAGCCAAATCGCGATAGATTTGCATATAAATATCTCTATTATGAACAACACTATTCCTAACATTTTTACAAATTTGGATTAGTACCTCGACTAATAAATTTTGATCTGGAAAACTTTGGAAAAAATGTTTAGCAAATATAGATGATTTAGGGAAATAATCTCCATTAGCTGTTTTATAAACAATATGATTAAATGCAGAACTAGAGCGTAATTGTAAAGTACTTAAACTATGTTCACCAGTTAGAGTTGAAATTAGATAGTTGTCTGGATTTTGTATATTAACAATATTTAAACATAAGATTGATACTATGGTTTTTAAGAGCATGTCTGAATTCAATACTTCATGATGTAATGCTCCAATTTTAAGTTGAACTTGTTCAGAATTTAAGACTCCTAAAAGCATTGAACTTATTTCTTTTTTGGCATCAAAAACAATGAAATTATTCTTTTCATTTTCATTTAACCCAGCTTTTTCCCTCCAAAATCCATATCTTGTTAAATATTGAGAGAATTTTTTTATGTCATCTTGATGTAATTTATCAATACACACTTCGACAGTTTCTTTTGGTTCAAGAACTCTCTTGTCAAGGAGCAGGTCATCAATATTTCTCTCGTGCTCTGTAGTTCTAGATATTAATATCAACTTAGTATTATTTTTTCTAATATAATTGATTTGGTTAATTAACTCTATGTTTTTGGTATAGTTTTCAATTATAAAAATGGATTTTGAGTCATTTTTAATTATTTGTTCAGCTTCATAGCTTGCTATATTAATATCATGTATGTCTTTTAATATAAATGTTCTATATCCTTTTGATATCATCTTTAAGCAAATGGAATTTGCTAAAATCGTTTTTCCATTTGCTAATGATGAAAATAATATTAAGTTGCTCTTTTCATTTAAATGTGAGAGGCAAATTTTTTCAATTTCACGCGTAATAATATAATTGTCTGACTTAAAATCTAAAATATCATTTGTTAATAATTCTGAGTCATTTTTACCAAATGAAAGTAAATTTTCTATGTCACTATATGTTGGTTGTCTAGTAGTATGTTCATTTAATTTTAGTTCATTAAAATTATTGATAAATAAAGTGTTTTTCGAGATGGAAAGAACATCTACAGATTGCAAGTCTTTTGCAAATTGATTTATACCTATCGGGCAGACTTGTCCAAAATCGTCAATATCCAGATCTTCGATTTGATCTGGTGTTAAGTCTTCTCTATCAATAAAAAATGTTTTTTCTCTAAGCTGTTTATCTGAAAATAATATTTCTTGTATTTCTATATCATACATTGAGTATCCAATAAAGAATATGGCACTCGCAGTTTGAACATCACGGGTGAAGACCCCGCACCATTTGGAATCACGAAAAGAACTTGTTAAATAACTTGGAGTAGTTAATTTAAAACTGCCATCTAATTTTTTTTCATCTAATGCATTGATATAACCATTTATGTGTATTACAGTTTTTTTATCAATCTCACCTCGAGGATCTTTCTCCATATCAATCGATTGAAATCGTATTTGATTCTCTTCAGCAGATATCTCAAAAACATTATCGTAATTTGTTGTATAAATACGAAACCATGGTATAGCTGCAATTTCATGGTGTGCTGGTGTTGATTGACGAACAGTGAAAAGATCTTTCAATAATTCAACCATTTCACTAGTAGTTTTATTTTTTAAATATCTTTTACATGCATTTTTTAAATTATCCGTTTCTTTGGAGTTTGACTCTTTACATAATCTTAATGCTAATCCAGAGGCCGTTGGGAGTTTTTCACCAATAACAGATGTTACTCCATATGAAAAACCAGATCCTAAAAATAAAATTGCTTTACCACTTTTTGCATATGCTAAGGCTTGTTCGTAATTCATGTAATCCTCGGAATAGTATTATTTATGTAACTAATTTTACTAAATATATAAATTTAATCAATAAGTTAGTAGTTTAGTATATTAGGGAATTAATGACTTTTTTTTAAAAGCTCTTCAATCATTTGAAAGTATTTTTTATTATTCTCAATACTCTGTTCCAGCAATTCCCGAAGATCATTTACTTCGTGTTCACTAGTAATAGGTTTTTCAAAACTTTGCTCCAATCTCGCAACAATATCCGCATTCATAGAGCGATTCAGCTCTTTAGCCGATTCAGCAATTTTATCCTTTAGTTCTTGGGACATACGCATTTTGTATTCCACACCAAGATTTCTTCCCATATTTCAAACTCTGAAGTTGAATGATTTTTTAAATAATAATATCCCCAGCAGGGATTGACAAGAGGTTATTATAAGAATAAATTTAAAAAATATCCCTAGCAGGGATATGAAAACGCCCCGAAAAATCTTGGCGGATCACGGGGCGAGTTATCAACAATCTTTAAGGAATATTGATATGAACAGTTTAACATTTAATGCAATGCAATTTCATCCAATACTAAGCAATGATCAGCAAATTTGGATTCCGTCAACAGAATTATCACGTGCTTTGGGTTATTCACGAGCTGATGCCGTAACCAAAATTTATGACCGAAATAATGATGAATTTGCTCATGATATGACAAAAATTATAGATAACCCCCAGAACCCCAATTTGGTGTTACGGGTATTCAGCTTACGTGGGGCACATCTGATCACGTTCTTTGCCCGTACTCCTGTTGCCAAAGAATTCCGCAAATGGGTACTCGACGTACTTGAAAAAGAAGTTCTACAGCAGCAAATCGACACTCTCGTAAAAATCAATGCAGAGCAGCAAGCTGAACTTAAAGAAATCGTCGACCGACGTGCTCAAGGCGAACGTAGACTTCATGCAGAAATGTGGTCACGTCACAACAAACATTTTCGCATCTCACGCTATAGCGATCTATTGGCCATTCATTTCCAAGATGCTGTGAATTACCTAGAAACTTTGGAAGTTAAGTCAAAAGGGAGTATCTATATAGATGAAAAACAATCCCTAGAAATGCTTTGCGTACATGCTCGGTTCTTTCAAGCATGGTGGCATACACATAGCCCAGCATTGGCCAAACTAAATCCATTACTGGTGAGCATGCTCAACGACAATATGTTTTCTATGAGCAGTGCTATATCAGGTGTGAGTAAAAAATCTGGATTCACAATGCCAAACTATGATTATGACCATATGTTTGAATTGAAGACACTGCCGCATGAGCGGTACAGATTGCTGAAGTAAAAATAGACCGCCTACGGGCGGTTTTTTATTTCATCTTTATTCTTTCCAGCCATCAACAATATCAGCTCAATAATTTCACCGGCATAGGCAGTACTCTTGGCAAATTGGGGAAATTTAGAACAAAGCATTTATCTTATTGGTTCTGCTGCCCAAATAACATTGAATAAGATGTCATAATTGCTAAAATACTCGACACTTAAAAACACTGTTTTTCTAAAGTTTTGATAGAATTTTGATAGGCAATTTTTTATCTTATTAAAAACAGTAACTTACATGCGGAAAATTTCAATGTTTGATATTTATTTGACAGATGTTCAAAAGAAAGTTCAATTTAAGGATTATCCGGGTGAGCATCCTGTTAAATTTGTTTTAAATTTTAAGAAGATTTTTCCAAGCGTTATGGAACTGATGCTTCCTGTGCTGCCAGAGAATGAAAACTTGGAAGAAATGACTTGGGAATCGACCACCAAGGATTTTGAAGTTTTCAAATTGCTGCTCAGCGGGTGGGGCGTAATTGAATTGCGTTTAAATGCGATTGCGCAGTACAAAGATCGTAAATACGCTGACAATTTAGTAAAGCAGGCACAGCAAAAGCGTAAAGATTTTTCTAAAGCGTATCCGATGCTGTCTAGTGTAGATTTAGATTATTTGTTTATGCACGAAGTGCATGGCTTGATTGATGCAGAATTGGTAGAGCTTGGCGAGAAATTCTATTTGCCGGTACTGCGTGATCTATGGAAAGGTAAAGTGTCTGCGAAAGTGCTGCAGGCAACATTCTAATTGATTAAACTTTAGCTCGCATATCCAATGCAGCATTTGAGATCATTCCGCTTTTTCTGTAAAGCATTGGATTGAAAAAATGTCCTGATTAAATCCTCCAATACATGGGGGATTTTTTATATCGTTTATGCTGGCATTGCATAAGCTTAGTGGAAAATATGCTTTAAAAATTTATCAAATGGTTAATAAACCTTCTTTTTCAGCTGGAATCTGGAATTGATATTGCATAAGGTTAAGTGTTTATCAGCAGCCTTGCTGTGCAATCTCAATATTTAATTAGATGTGCAGTATAAAGAGCTGCTTTCATTATAAATGGCAATGCACAGGAAATATTTATGTCAAATCAGTTTTTAGATCAAATTACACAGCGCCGTACAATTTATGCCATTGGCAAAAATGCAGAGCACACACCGGAACATTTAACTGACTTGATTCAAACTGCAATTAAGCAAAGTCCTTCTTCATTTAACTCTCAGTCATCCCGTGCGATCATTTTATTTAATGGCGAAAGCGAAAAATTCTGGGGCTTGGTTGCAGATAAATTAAAATCTTATGCCAAAGATGAAGAAAGCGCCGTAAAAACCACTGTGAAAATGGCAAGTTTTGCAGCCGGCGTAGGTACCGTATTGTTCTTTGAAGATATGGATGTGGTGAAAGGTTTGCAGGAACAGTTTCCATCATATGCAGAAAACTTCCCAGTTTGGGCAGAACATTCAACGGCAATTGCTCAATTTGCGGTATGGACAGCTCTGCATACAGAGGGGTTAGGCGCTTCGCTGCAGCATTACAACCCAATTGTAGATGCTGAAGTACATGCAGAATGGGATATTCCGGCAAACTGGAAATTACGTGCTCAGCTGGTCTTTGGTTCTGTAGAAGGTGAAGCCAAAGCCAAAACTTATATGGATGATGCTGCGCGTTTTAAAGTATTTCAGTAATACTAAAAAACAGGATCATCATCAACGCATTCAATTTGAATATTGGTGCGTGTGATATATTCGTTCTGCCGATTATTTCATAAAAAACTGGGTTCCCCCCATTAGAATACCGCCGGAATTTTAGCCGGCGGTTTTAGGTGAAAAGACGCTAAGACAGCTTAAGCGCTTGGTTTTACATGACGTCCATGCAGCAGGAAATACACCGCAATACAAGCAAAGGCGGCAAGAGCGCTGTACAGATACAGCTCTGAATAGCCAATATAATCTAAAAATTTGCCAATAAAGTAGGGGCCAAAGCCCAGGCCAGCATCTAAGAAGATAAAGAACGTTGAAGTAGCAAACCCCATGCGCTCAATACTAGTGCTTTTAACAGCAATGGTTTGGCAAACCGATTGAATATTGCCATAGCCAAAGCCCAGTAACGCTGCGCACAGTAAAAGCCCCCAAGTGCTGTTCGCTGTGCTGAGTAAAATCAGAGCGATGCCCATGAGTATAAATGCGGGGTACATAATGACATTTGCACCTTTGCGGTCCATGAGCGGGCCAGTAATTGGGCGGGAAATCAAGATTGCAATTGCATAGGTCAGAAAGAAAAAAGAGGCCGCTTCAACCAAGTCAATTTCTTTGGCATAAAAGTTAATGAACGACAATACACCTGAATAACAGATGGAAGCCAGTAGCATAATAATTGAAATAGGTAATGCTTTGGGTTCTATAAAGCGAGACATTAAGCTGGTTTTTGCCAGTTGAACAGCATTTTCTTTTATTGGCGCTGCTGCAGTTTGCGGCAAATTCGGTATTCGAATCAAAAAGGCAACAATCAGGCAGCTGACAGCAATAATACTGGACACAATGAAGATTGCATTATAGCCAATGTGCAGCATCATCCAGATCGCAAGAAATGGACCAATAGCTGTTCCCAGCGTACTGCTCATGCTGTAATAGCCAATGCCTTCACCGCGCCGCGCCGCAGGTAAAATTTGTGCAATGATCGTGCCTAAAACAGAAGAAGCGATACCCATCATAAAGCCATGTATAAAACGTACAAGCAGAAGCATGCCTACGTCAAAAGGAATGAAATACATGAAAGAAAAAATTAAGAAGCCGATTAGGCCTGCAACTAAGGTTGTTTTTCGGCCAAAGTGCTCGAGAACTTGGCCAACCAGCAGACGGCCGACCAATGTGCCTACAATAAATAAGCCGGAAACAAGGCCTGCCTGAGCAGTTGTTGCGCCTAATTCAGCAACGGCATAACCTACAATGACCACAACCAAAAGATAAAATATTAATACCAATTGGAAGTTAATCGAACTGACCAGAACAAAATTTCTTGTCCACAGCGGGGCTGGATCATTCATGGTTTGTACCCGCTTTTAGAGGCTTCAAGCGCATTGGTGATTTGGTGAAGAACCTGCACGCTGCGTAAAATTTCCTGCTGATCTAAATGCTGAATCAGCTGCTGTTCAAATTGATCTATTTCTGCTGCGCATTGCAAATACATTTTTTGTCCCGAAGGGCTGAGAACCAGCTTTTTCTGGCGTCTATCTTCAGTTTGCACCTGAGATACAATATTCAGTTGAGCCAATATCTGTGTGCGTTTTGCAATAGAAGGCTTAGAGACATTCAAGTATTCAGCGATTTCTATGGATGTGCAGCCTTGCTTTTCCTGAATAACAAACATGACTTGCCACAGGGAATAGTTGAGCTGGTAAGGGAGCAATATGGTATTCACTTCATCGCTGAACATGCGCGCGCAGCGCATGAGGGAAGCGCGGAAGCCTAATCTTGAATTCATTGTAGTTAACTAGGGTAACTAATTTATTGAAACTGTACGCCGATTAAAAATAATATTCAAGAGAAAAATGGGGGATTGCAGTACTGAAAATGCATTTAAGATTAAGTAAATCGATTCAGCTGTTTCAGCAGAACGACAATGCAAGCGTACAGAAGCTGATGCAGCCGAAATGATAAAAATGCTGCAAACGTGACGGGCTAAATTAATCAGGCTGGGTGAAAGCGTCCTGATAAAATAGCCCGAAATGCATGGCAGGCGGGCTGTAAGGCTTTGCAACTTTTACTTATTCAATTTCCGATATTCTTTAGGGCGCATTGGCCGGCTATCTTTCCACAGGCCTTTCTTTTGCTTTTTGGCTGTATCCTGCAGGGACTTCATGTGCTGCAGCTGTTTCTTATCACGAATATATTCTTCGTAGACCCATGCTGCGCCGCGTTTGACCATTTCTTCATTCACATTGCGCCGATAGCGGTAAATCACGCCGACACATCGTCCATAACGGTCAATATCAGTAATTTTCACCCTAACCAGCTTTTTATACACCATAGTTTTAACGACACGCTGTGATTCTTTGCCATAACTTTGTGTTGATTCAGGTGCATCCACATAGGCAAAACGCAGTTTTGTTTGCGATCTGCGGACATTCAGCCTTGTACAGGTGAGGGTATCGCCATCACTGACTGCGATGACGCGGCACCAGTAAGACTTCCCTTTTTTGAATGGACGAAAAAGCTCAGTCAGGAAAACGTAAAGTTTATGAAATAGAAATAGAGCGATAAGGCACAGTGCGATGCCTAGACCAATAAGCCAGCCGGGTGATAAATTTTCGAGCATAAAAAAAGCTGCCGAATTTATTGATTCGTATCAAATAAATTCAGCAAAAGTTGGAGCTGTTAAGAAACATTATTGTAAAGGAAACTTGATGTATTGATGGGCTAAATAAACAGCTAACGATTTAAAATTGAATATTAATCAATATTTTGATTGAATTTTATTCGGGAAGCCGATTTTAAAACTGACAGGAATTAAATAGCCTAAGCAATCCTTAATCATGCAATTAAAATAGCCTAAGCAAAAATTTTTATAATTTCGCTTCGCAAAAAATAATGGCGTTTATTTTTCTCAATATCATTATGCCAATAAATACCTATTGTTATTTTCGGAAGTTCAACGGGAACTTCAAAAATATTTAAGCAATCGGCAACTTGTAAATTCGCTAAAAGATTTTTGGGGATGGTCAAAACAGCGCTGGGCTGCTGAACTAAAATTTGCAAAGCTGTTGAATAATGCTGGCAGCGCAAAATAACTTGCCGCGACAGCTGTTTGCGGTGAAGGAAAATATCTTCGACCAATACACCTGTACGCCGTGATGAAACGCCAATATGCTTGGAAGAAAGGTAGAGGGCTTCATTCATTTCTGACTGCTGAGAACAAACAACAAAATAATCCTGCTGCAATTTTTGAAATTGAATTTTTTCACCAAAGTTTTGTTCTAAATCAATGACAAAATCAATTTGCTGGGAGGCCAGATCGGCTGCAATATTTTTACGGTCTAATTTGATGCTGGACAGCTGAATATTGAATTGGCTTTGCTGAAAATGTTCAACAAGTTTGGGAAAAATCAGCGGTTCAATTTCATCATGCAGGGCAATTTTTAGGCTTTGCACCATGCTGGGGTTAAAGCTCTGATTTTGCATCGAGACGTTTTGAATAGCGTACAAGGCGTTTTTAATTGACAAGTAAATCTGTTCAGAGAAAGGCGTTGGGAGCATTTTGCTACCTGCACGGACAAACAGATCATCCTGTAAATGCTGCCGCAGGCGCTGTAACGCATGACTGGCTGCAGATTGCGTAATGCAGAGGATCTGAGCTGCTTTAGAAATGCTTTTTTGTTCATAAACAGCAATGAACAGCGGGTATAAATTGATGTCGATACGGTGAAAAACACCCAGATCCATTTGGTTCTTGCTATGAATTGTATTCATATTGAATTATAAAATTAAATCATTTTATTCATAATAGTTTTCAGGTTATGGTGTTGTAAAGAGCGAATTACACAATACTTAAAAGGATCATGCCATGTTTGAGTTATCAGCACGCGCACAGGATTATATTGAAAGAACTAAAGCGTTCATTAGAAATGAAATTGAACCTGTTGAAACAGATTTCTGGCATAAAGTCCATGAACTGAATCAAGGCGGCGACTGGACCAGGTGGCAATGGCCCGCAGAGCTTGAAGTATTAAAAGCCAAAGCCAAAGCCGAAGGCCTTTGGAATATGTTTTTGCCATGCCCTGAACTGGGTCAAGGCTTATCTGTTCAAGAATATGCGCATATTGCTGAACTTTCTGGACGCAGCTTGATTGCGCCTACAGTGTTTAACTGCAATGCGCCGGACAGCGGCAATATGGAAGTGATTTGGCGCTACGGCACAGAAGCTCAAAAAGAGCAGTGGCTAAAACCGCTTTTGGACGGAAAAATCCGTTCCGTGTTCTGCATGACAGAACCTGCTGTGGCTTCTTCAGATGCAACCAATATGGAAGCAACAGCGGTTATCGTCGGTGATGAAATTGTTTTGAATGGCCGTAAATGGTGGTCTTCAGGTTTAGGCGATCCTAACGCCAAAATCATCATCTTTATGGCGCATACGCCGGATGAAACCAAAGACCGTCATCATCAGCATTCTATGGTGCTGGTTCCTGTAGACACTGCAGGTGTGAAAATTGAACGCATGCTGCCGGTATTTGGCGATTACGATGCGCCGCATGGTCATGGCGAAATCAGTTTTAACAATGTCCGTGTGCCAGTGGCTAACTTTATTGGCGGTGCAGGCCAAGGTTTTGAAATTGCGCAAGGCCGCTTGGGCCCAGGCCGTATTCATCATTGCATGCGCTGTATTGGCGCAGCGGAAAAGTCACTAGAATTGATGATTGACCGGGGCATGAGCCGCACTGCATTTGGTAAAGAAATTTTGAAATTAGGCGGTAATTTGGAACGGGTTGCCGAAGCGCGTGTCGCCATTGACCAAGCGCGCCTTTTAACGCTGTACGCTGCCTATAAAATGGATACTTTGGGAAATATGGCAGCGTTGACAGAAATCTCTGCCATTAAAGTGGTTGCGCCAAGCGTGTTGGAAAAAGTTGTGGATATGGCGATTCAAATTCACGGCGGTGCAGGCGTTTCCCGTGATACGCCATTAACCGGTTTCTTTGCGCAGGCGCGTTCACTGCGTTTGGCTGATGGTCCAGATGAAGTGCATAAAGGCATGATTGCTAAACTTGAACTTGCCAAACGCGGCTACAGTTCACACCGCAAGAAATAGCGATTGCGTATTTAAGGAATAGCATGGCTCATCATGCACAGTCATGCTATAACAAGCTGTATGCTTTTTTAACACTATATTTTTTACAATGAACAAATGAATTACGCATAGATCAACAGTACACAGTTGAAGTCCGCAATTCAAATCATAGAAATTCAGGTTTTAGGGAAATAAAAGAATGTCAGTCATTGATGTAGGCGGATCAGTTCGAGAGGGTGAAGAATTAGATGTCCGCGCAGTGAGCAACTGGCTCATTGAAAATGGTTCTGAGATTGCTGGGCCAGTTGAAGTGACACAATATTCTGGAGGCGCATCAAATTGGACATACCGGCTCAAGTATGAAAACGCAGACCTGATTTTACGCCGGCCGCCTAAAGGCACAAAAGCAAAGTCTGCACATGATATGGCGCGTGAGTACAATGTTCAGAAAAACTTGAAACCGTTTTACCCCGTTTTGCCTGAAATGGTGGCATTGTGTCAGGACGAATCAGTTATTGGCTGTGATTTCTATGTAATGGAGCGTGTGGAAGGCATTATCCCGCGTGCAAACTTACCTAAAGAACTGAACTTTAATGAAGCGCAAGTTCGTGAATTGTGCATCAATGTCATTGATAAATTAATTGAATTGCATCAGGTGCCCTATCAGGGGACAGCGCTTGAGAAATTAGGCAAAGGTAAAGGCTACTGCCGCCGTCAGGTTGAGGGATGGGATGCCCGCTATGAAAAAGCCAAGACGTTAAATGTGCCGTCATTCAAATATGTGCGCAATTGGTTAAAAGAAAATATTCCTGAAGATACCAATACCTGCATAATTCATAACGATTGGCGCTTTGATAATGTCATTTTAGACCCGGAAAACCCGACACAGGTGATCGGTGTGCTGGATTGGGAAATGGCGACATTGGGTGACCCGCTGATGGATTTAGGCTCTGCTTTAGCCTATTGGGTTGAAGATAAAGATAATGCCATTTTTAAGGCCACCCGCCGCCAGCCAACCAACTTAAAAGGCATGTTCACCCGCAAAGAAGTTGTAGATTACTATTTGGAAAAAACCGGTTTGCACACAGACAATTGGACTTTTTATGAAGTGTTCGGCATTTTCCGCTTAGCTGTCATTGCGCAGCAGATTTACTACCGGTTTTACCATAAGCAAACCAACAATCCAGCCTTTAAGGATTTCTGGATTATCATTCATGCCTTGCACATCCGTGCGTTAAAATTGATTGGCCTGCAAAAAATTGAAGCCAATGAAATTGCGCATAAATACATTGAAAAGATGAAGGATATTTTAGGGAAATGACCACGATTTATTTAGTTCGTCACGGTCAGGCTTCATTTGGCGCCGAAAGCTATGACAAGCTTTCGCCGAATGGCGAGCTTCAGGCCAAAGTGCTGGGCCAGTATTTTGATCAGATTTTGAAAGAAGCGCCTTATGCTGTTGCGGGATCTATGCAGCGCCATCAGCAAACCGCCAGCCTCGCGCTGGAAAAATGCTTTCCAGAAAGTGAAATTGTAACGGACAGCGCTTGGAATGAATTCAATCATCAGCAAGTTTTTGCGCAGTATGAACCGCGCTTTAATGAACCGCATTTGCTGAAAGAAGATGTTTCTAAGGAAGCCAATCCGCGTGCGTATTTAGCCAAAATTTTTGAAGGCGCTATTGAACGCTGGACCGGCGGCGAGTACCACCATGAATATGATGAATCTTGGCCGCATTTTAAAAGCCGTGTAGAAACCGCTTTGCAAAATCTGTGCGATGAATTGGCGCAGACCAAGCCGCGCTATGCTGTGGTGTTTACTTCCGGCGGTGTCATTTCGGTAGCTGTTGGCAAAATTTTAGGCTTAAGCCCTGAAAAAACTTTCGCGCTGAATTGGGCAATTGCGAATACCAGCATCACCACATTGCGCTTAGTGGGCAACGAGCCGCAATTGTTAAGTTTGAATGAGCATCATTTTATTAAAGCTGCCAATCCAAATTTATTGACATGGATTTGATTAAAAAAATTAAGGAAAAAATCATGGCGAAAACAATTTTAATTACAGGCGCAAGCTCAGGTATTGGCGCTGGTATGGCACGTGAATTTGCGCAAAAAGGCTATAACCTTGCAATTTGCGCCCGCCGTTTGGAACGGTTGGAAATCTTAAAGCAGGAACTGGAAAGTCAATACGGCGTAAAAGTAATCGCTAAAACTTTAGACGTGACCCATTATGATCAGGTCTTTGAAGTTTTTCGCGCTTTTAAAGCAGAGTTCGGCACGATTGACCGTGTGATTGTAAATGCCGGTGTTGGTGAAGGCCGCCGCATTGGTAAAGGCAATTTTGATATTAACCGCGCCACAGTAGAAACCAACTTTATTTCTGCTTTGGCACAGTGTGAAGCTGCGGTTGAAATTTTCCGTGAGCAAAATGCAGGGCATTTGGTGGTGATTTCATCTATGAGCGCAGTGCGCGGCATGCCAAAACACTTGACTGCTTATGGCGCAAGCAAAGCCGGTGTTGCGCACTTGGCGGAAGGCATTCGTGCAGAATTAATCAATACGCCAATTAAGGTCTCGACAATTTTTCCAGGGTATATCCGCACAGAAATTAATGAAGGTGCAAAAAAACTGCCTTTTGAGGTGGATGAAAAAACGGGTTCACGCCTGTTGGCCGCTGAAATTGAAAAGGAGCCTGTTAAAGCGTATGTGCCCAAATGGCCTTGGCTGCCGCTAGGAACAGTAATGAAAGTATTGCCCTTAAAGTTAATAATGAAACTTGGCTAGTGTCATCTTCAAAAAAAAGCTCCATAAGGAGCTTTTTTTCACATGACAGACATAAAACACAAGTTTCGGATTTTTTATGCGGATGCATGTTTTTATACTGTGAAGAACAGTGGAGGCCGCAACAATGAAAAATGCTGAAATGTGCAAACAAAATCAATATGACCGAATTGCAGATGCAATTGCATACATTCATCAGAACTTTAAACAGCAGCCAAATTTAGAAGAAATCGCTGCGTCTGTTCACCTCAGCCCAGTACATTTTCAAAAACAGTTTAAAGACTGGGTGGGCGTTAGCCCCAAAAAGTTTCTGCAATATATCAGTGCGGAATATGCTAAAAAGATTTTGGCGAATAACACTGACTTTTCAATGTCGGATGCCGTCTATGAAACTGGATTTTCCAGTCCAAGCCGCTTGCACGATCTTTTTATTCAGATTGAAGGTATGACGCCTGCTGAATTTAAGAATCAGGGCAAAAACTTGGCAATTTCATACAGTTTTGCAGATACACCTTTTGGTGAGGTGATTATAGCGTCCACACAAAAAGGGATTTGCCATATGGCTTTTGAAGGTGACCGAGCGCTGGCATGCCGGCAACTGCTTGATGCTTTTCCGCAGGCACAATTCACAGCGCAAACAGACGCTTTTCAACAAAGCGCTTTGCGCATATTTGCTGATGCAGAATCACTACCAAGTATTAAACTGCATTTAAAAGGCACGCCATTTCAGCTGAAAATTTGGCAAAGCCTGCTGAAAATACCGATGGGCCAGCTCAAGACCTATGGCGATATTGCGCAGGATATTGAAAACCCGCAAGCGAACAGGGCGGTAGGCACGGCTATAGGCCGCAACCCTGTTGCGTTTTTAATTCCATGCCATCGCGTTATCCGTTCAACAGGCATTATTGGCGGTTACAAATGGGGAGCTCCGCGTAAAACGGCCATGATTGGCTGGGAAGGCGTGAAGGCGCATGAACCTGTCTGATTTTAAATGCGCAGATATTGAAACAGTCCGTATTTAAAAATATTCTGTTTCGTTATTATTCAAGTATCCTGTGGTTCAATGGCTTTAATTCATGAGCTTTCCAGTCTGATTCAGAATGATTTTATTCCGCTGTTTTACCCGCAATATCACTTCAGGTACTGTGTTTTCACCCATCACAATCCGTTCAATCGTATAGATATTTGAACCGCTTTTAAAGGTGTAATAATGGTTGCCGCCGCTGCCGTCAAATGTTACTGAACCTTGATTTAAAATTAAGGAAGGCTTTGCCGCTTGCTTTTGATTGGCCTTCCAAGAAGCGTAGCGGTATTGGCCACTGCTCAGCTCATCAATGCGCACCATAAAGCTTTGGGTGTTAAAACTGAAAACGGGCGCTCTGAACTTCTGTAATGATGGATGCAGCTGCTGTTTCTGCTGTGCAATTAAATCTTGTTTATATTGCTGTTCAGCCTTGCTGCTGTAATTGACCGCTGTAATTTTTCCGCCGTCCAGCCAAACTTTACCATTATCCAGCATCAGGCCGCGCCAGCCCATAGAACTCCACTGACTGAGCTGAGAGTTGGCAATGTCCTGTTTCAGCTGAGCATCAAAGACTTGATTAAAACGTTTTTCCATCTCTGCGGTATTTTGAATAGCAGGAATTGGAGCTTCCCGCTGCAATGGATATTGAATGCTGAGCGCAATCTTTTGAGGATGGTTCTGTTTAAACAGCATAACCAGATGATCCACCTGTTTTTGTTCTGAGTCCGTCAGGGCAAATGCTGATTCGCTGCTTATGATAGCCATCACGAAAGTGAGGGTGATTTTATTGATCATGCAATCTAGCCTGCTTGATTTGATATTCAATACACTCTGTTTATCAGATAAGTATGAATAATGCATGCAGTATTTACTTCAAAATGCATGATCCGCCTCTGCAATAATATTGCGTACTTATCTGCCTTTCGATCACAGTGCTTTGATCAAATCAATAATTCGTCCAAGTAAAGATGTAATTTCTCTTAGATATTTTGCTTGCAGTTAATGCAGATAGATATTGAATCCTTTAAACTTTCCGCATCCACCTTTTGTGTAATCCCTTCATGTTTTTAAAAGCAGCAACGATTGCCTTAATTCCAGCTTTGGTCATTCAAGGAAGCCTCGTTAAAAAAAATACGCCACGTTTGCCCGAACCTGAAGGTGCGCGTATTGGCCAAACTGGCTCAGGAAAACCGCTGTCTATTTTAATTGTTGGTGATTCTGCCGCGGCGGGTGTTGGCGTAGCGTCTCAGGAAGATGCTTTACTTGGCGCCGTGATTAATGAATTAAAAATGGATTATGCACTGGATTGGAAACTGCATGCCAAGTCTGGAGATAATAGCCATCAAATCATTAAAAATGTGAATACCTTAGAAAGCCGTCATTATGACGCAGTGCTGACCTCTGTCGGTGTCAATGATGTCACAAAACTCATGTCGGCTCGGCAATGGATCAAAAAACAGCATGAGCTGTACAATTTAATTCAGCAGAAGTTCGCCCCTAAGCTTATTATTGCCGCAGGCGTCCCTCCAATGCATATGTTTCCTGCGCTGCCAAATCCTTTAGGCTGGCTGTTTGGACAGTATGCCAAGCAAATGAATGCTGAATTAGAAAAATTTATACAAGCGCATGAGTATATGCAATGGATTGAATATGATTTGCAAAAGTATCAGGCGCTGAACTTGGAAATGGCTGAAGATGGCTTTCATCCAAGTAAAGAGATTTACCAAATTTGGGCAAAAGAGGTTGCGGATAAAATTCGTCAGGTTTTATAAGTTTAGAACTCATCCAGGTTTTAACTAAGATTTTAGCTATTTTTTGATAAGTTGAGTTTCTTTAATAATAGTGAATACTCCCGTTATTTTCTTCCAAAATGGCTTCAAAAAACCGCCATTTTTACCTATTTCTATTAGTTAGGATAGGAGGCCGCAGATAAGGCAGCGCCACGTGATCAATATTTCAGCAGTTAGAACAGGCTAAAGTCCAGACTTCTTAAATGTATTATTTAGTCAATGAACTGGTGCAGAACGTGAATAATCACAAAAAAGCCGTTCCAGTGCGCTGAAGGCTGGAGCGATTAAAAGTAAAAGAATGATTTGAAAAGAATAAATTAAAGTGTTTGATATAATGTGTATTATCTTAACTTTAATAAGGAATCATAGGAAATTTATGCAAAATAATAGTGATATTAATTTACCAATTCTTATTATTGGCGCGGGGATAGCTGGAATAGCATGTGCTAAGAAACTGCAAGAAAATGGTAAAAAAGTTATCGTATTAGAAGCTAAATCCAGTATTGGCGGGCGCATAAACACTAAAAAAATTGATTCGGATATCTTTGATTTGGGTGCATCATGGATTCACGGAATTGATGATAATCCTATATGGGCTATTACCCAAGAAAATGATATAGGAACGGCTATTTTTAATTATGATAATTCACATTATTTTCATAAAAATGGAAAATTGTTTTCAGAAAAAGAAGCGCAAGAGTTTGAGTTTTTTATAGATAAAATAGAAAAATCACTTTCTCAAACACAAAAAAAATCTGCTCTTGAAGCCATTAAAGACATAATATTTTCTTTAAATTATTCAGGTAATACATTTTCAGAAAACGATCTTAAAAAATTATTATTAAGCTTCTTTGAACGAATAGCAAATGACCCATTTGCTGCAAATCTAGATCTGCTTTCTTCAAATTATCAAAATTATGAGGGATACTTTCAAGGTAATGAGGTTGTATTTCCCAAGGGCTACTGTCAGGTTATTGAAAATATTTCAAAAAATATAGAAATTAAATTAAATATAGATGTTAAAACAATTCATTACGAGAATGAGTGTGTCAAACTTATCGATTCCAATGATAATGTTTACACAGGTTCGCGTGTAGTGGTTACCGTGCCACTTGGTATTCTGAAAAAAAATCACATAGCGTTTCACCCGCCATTATCTCGTGATTATATTCACTCTATTCAAGAAATCGGGTTTGGATCTTTCAATAAAGTATTTTTTGAATTAGAGCAACCGCTTCCTTTTCGGTTGAAAAGTTCAGTAGAGAATATTAGTGATTTTTATTGGAATGACACCGATTGCTTTAACATTTTAGATTTATCTAAAATTTATCAAAAACCAACTTATTTAATGCTATTTGGAGGAGATAAATCAAACTTTATAGACAATTCAACAGATAGAGAAGTATCTGATTTTGTCTTTAGCAGCTTACAAAAACAATTTCATGGAATTCCCAATAAACCCAAAAAAATAATAGTTACACGTTGGGGAGCAGACCCTTATAGCTGCGGTTCTTTTAGTTTTCCGTCACTAAATCACACTGATGATCTTATTAAGATATTACATCAGCCAATTAGAAAACTTATTTTCTTTGCAGGTGAACATTGCAGCTTGAAATATGCGGGTACAGTGCATGGTGCATACCTCAGTGGCTGTGAAGCAGCTGAAAAAATCTTAAAGTAAATCAACATTTTACCACTGTAAAGAGAACTTACAGCATAGTTTATGACAAAGCAAAAAATCGCATTAAAGCCTAAAAAAGCTTTGAATGTTGAATGGGATGATCGCTCAATGGGTGTGGGGTATGAGGTGATTAATTTCAGCGATCAAAATTGAAAGCTGCAAATTTTGGAGAATATAAAAAGGCGGGAAAACCCGCCTTTTTATATGTTATTACCAAGGATTCGTTGGTAAATCTCTAAAGGCTAAATGTAGCCCGTAAGCAGCTTTTTGATCGAAAGCTGAACATAAGCCGGATTTAAGTGAAGGATCAATATATTTGCTTAAATCTACTTTTTCGTCAGAGGTGTAGTCGCCAAAGTATAGTTTTCCATTTAATTCCGCTACGACCATTTGGTAGTCATCTGAAACCTCACCATCATCTTTTTTTACATATGCAACATTCTTATTTGCCCACTGTTCTGTAATAACATTTAATCCTTGAGTTTTTTTCTCTTTTACCCAAGCTGAATATGTTTTATTGACTAAGTTGGTTTTATCAAATTCAATAGTAGAGTGCGAAAGTTGGGTGCTTAAAAACTGGTAACATTCAGCTCCCTCAGGAAAAGTTTGAGTAGATTTGAAAAAGGCAAGTCTAAGCTTTAAAAATTCAGTTGGTTCTGAATTGAGATTTTTAGAAGCAAAAATAGAGTTTATGACTTCCGATGAGTTCATTTTCTTTTTAGACAGACTCAGCGTCTTAAATGTAATGGTTTTCGTTAGGCCACCTTTGTGCTGGTCATGCGAAATTACTACAGAACCTTGCCCATTTTTTTCTAAATATAGAGGCAGGCTATAACCATTAGATTCGTATAATTTATCTTTAGTAAGAGTGAAATCATATTCTGTAAAAGGATTTTCTGCCGTAGCGTAGTTTTGAGCAAAATCAATTTCAGTTCTAGTAGTTATTGAAACATCATTATCGTGTAATATGAGCGATTCACTAAATATTTTATATAATTCCATTCCTATGGAATCATTTCTTTCACCTATTAATTCGTAAGTATGCATTGGAAATTTAATTGACGTTTTAGCGGTACTATTATTGTAGCTGTCACCTGTGCCATCTCCCCCACATGCAGAGATAGTTAAGCCTATGAGAGAAATAAAACTTAGTTTTGAAAATTTTGAAGTTAATAATTGCATTATTGGACTACTCGAATTTTAAATTAGTTTAAAGTATGTATTTAAAAATAATAAAAATTTAGCAAATGTTGTGCTAAAAATTAAAGGAATTCTATATCAATTCAGAAGTCTTTTCTTTATTTATTTTTAACAAAAATTAAAAAGCAGTTACACTTTCTTGATTGGAACACTCCAAAAACTGCACTGCGCTTGATTGCCAAAATAACCCTAATAATCTTCTGATAGGGGATACTTTCATGGCTGATACAGCTCGAAAAACCATGGCTAAATGAAATTATCCACAATGGGATTACAGTACTTACAGTCCGCCAGCTGATCCGTAGAGCAAAGGATTACATGGAAGCTCATTGCGCAAATTTAGAATGCTCATAATTCTATAGATATTGAGAAAATAGCATCATATTTTCATGATTCTCTTTCGTCATAATGGTCAGTACTTTCTATATTTTCGACCATGGTTTTGCAGAAATTTTGCAGGTGTTAATCAAGAACACACTTAGCAGAGTAGGTGATATCGCTGTAAAATCAGATATTATGCTAAGATCTAGGAAGATAACTCTATGGCGCACAATCAAAACCACCCTTGCAAATTCAACCTAACCTATTGATTATAAATAATGTCTGAAATAGAAACCCACCCCCTAAAGCCATTTTTGCCTGAAAATGGCAAGCTTTTGATGCTCGGCAGTTTCCCGCCGCCAAAGGCACGCTGGAAAATGGATTTTTATTATCCAAATTACCAAAACGATATGTGGAAAATCTTTGGCTTATGCTTTTTTCAAGACAAAAATTATTTCTTAAATATCGATGCGAAAACATTCAAAGAACAGTACATCCGGGATTTTCTCAATGAAAAGGGCATTGGCATTTTTGATACGGCGTATCAGGTCATTCGCCTCAAAGGCAATGCATCAGACAAATTTTTGCAGATTTACCAGCCCACAGATATTGCCATGCTGCTGAAACAGATGCCTGCCTGCCGCAGCATAATGACCACAGGAGATAAAGCAACCGATACGCTGATGCTGTCGATGCCAGCAGCGGCAGAAAAACCGCAAATCGGCCATTCAGTCAAAAACACTTTTGCAGGCCGAGAATTGACACTGTATCGAATGCCGTCTTCCTCGCGTGCTTATCCGCTGGCGTTAGAAAAAAAAGCAGAAGCCTATTATTCTTTATTTTCAGAAATAGGCTTACTTTAAGTTATTTTAGTGGTGCCATTCAATGATCAGGCATCATATGGGGATATTTGACCCATTTATAATCATGCACATTAAAATCACGAACCAGCTTAAAGTCGTTCCAAATCAGCTGACTGCCTTTGGTCCAGCTTAATGCTTTAATTCTCTGATTGACCAGAGCCATTTCAGCAGCAGTTGCGGGCCTCAAATCTCCAATCTCAGCATAAAGCCGGACACCGGGAAAATCCTGAAATTGGCCTTGTACTAATGTCCAAAGCCAAAACAGCTTGTTGCTGTTAATAAATTGTATGCAGCCCTTAGGATTCTGAGGCAAATTTTCTTGCAGCGCTTCAGAATAGGTATCAAAAAAGAAGCCTGAAAAAGTAGCTTCATGCAGAAATAGGGTGCCGATGGGTGTAATGGTTGGCTGTAAATTTTGATCGACCGTTGCAATAGAGCAGTGCATAGAGGACTGCTGTGCGGCTTCCGCAATTTTTTGGATGTGCTTCCAGTCCTGCAAATTCATAATGGGGCCTTTTTTATTCTAGTTTTGAGCTGTTAATATAGCAGTTCTCTGCTGTTATCAGTTGCAAACAGGCCTAAATGAACTGGTCATTCAGGCCATTGGTTATTTGCCCGCTGTTTGATTGATGTTAGATGAGGCTTTGATAAAGTCCCTTAGGCTTAAGCATATTTCCTGGCCATTACAACGCAGGCAGCAACTGCCAAAGAAACAGCAATCATCAGCAGTGTGACATGTTCATTGAGTATTAGGGCGCAAAGAATCAGGCCAATAAATGGCTGTATCAGCTGTATTTGTCCGACCTTTGCAATACCGCCAAGCGCTAAGCCTTTGTACCAAAAAAAGAATCCAATCAGCATGCTGAACAGTGATACATAAGCCAATCCTAAGTAGGCTGATGGCGGTACTGCAGAAAAATTTTGCGGAAAATAAATCCAGCTGATCAGCAGCATGGCCGGCAATGCAATCACTAAAGCCCAGCAGATCACTTGCCAGCCGCCCAATTCACGCGACAGTACACCGCCTTCTGCATAGCCTAATCCGCACAGCAAAACTGCAGCAGCCATATAGCTATCGCCAGCAGCACTGTAATGCAATCCAGATTGATTCAGCATGAAAAAGATCACTAAACTGCTGCCGATGCAGGTGTAAATCCAAAACGCACGTTTAGGTGCCTCCTTTGCGCGAAGCACCGCAAAAAAAGCGGTGGCTAGTGGCAGCAAGGCAATGAAAATCAATGAATGTGCAGCTGTAGCTGTTTGCAAAGCCAGTGCTGTAAATAGCGGAAAGCCGATAACAACACCTGCAGATGTAATGCATAAAGATTTGATTTGTGACTTAGATGGCCTTGGCTGCTGTAAGGCAATCAGCAGGATTAAAGCCAAAACAGCAGCGATGCAGGCACGTGCGCCAGTCAGAAATTCCGGGCTGAAACCTTGCACCGCGATCCGTGTAGCGGGCATAGAACCTGCAAAAATCATGACACCGATTAATCCGTACAGCCAGCCTTGGTGAAACGCTTTCATTTTTAGTATTCCTGCTCATGTATTGCCGCAAATGATGTTCAGAAATTTAAGCCAAGGCTGGCGAGTTAAACAGATACAGTGCAATACAATTTAAAAGAACTGTTATGGCAGAAATACCCATACAATTTGCTTTTTAAAGACGGTTTTTATAAGCTGAATCATAGTTCATGCAGTGATATGAAATCTTCTGCCTCACCGCAAACGGCCCATTGAGCTGTGCGGCTTTTTTCCTTCTAAAATCGAAAAGGTCAGCTAAACAGGAAAATAAGAAATGACAAAAATTGAAGGGGTGATGCAGCAAATCAAAGCGCAAATTTTACAGCGTCAACTCACTGCAGGGGCGCGCATACCCTCTGTGCGCCAATATGCACAGCAGCATGGCTGTTCAGTCTCGACTGTCGTAGAAGCTTATGCGCGCTTGGTCAGTGCTGGGGTTTTAGAATCCAGAATTGGCGCCGGCTATTTTATTTGCCCGCCGTCAACTGCATCGGCCTTATTGTCAGAGCATGCAATTGAATATCGCCGTGAAGTCGATCCGCTGTGGATTTCCCGCCAGTCTTTAGATGCTCCAGCGCATATGTTAAAGCCGGGCTGCGGCTGGCTGCCGAAAGAGTGGATGCCGGAACAGGCATTGCGAAAAGCATTGAAGATGGCCGCAAAAGCAGACAGCAGTTTGCTGCTGGATTATTCTATTCCGCATGGGCATGTTGAGTTAAGGCGCTATATTGCGCGAAAGCGGGAAGCCTGCGATATTATGCTGACTTTGAAGCAAATTTTAGTCAGTGATTCTGCTACGCAATCCATTGACTTGATTTTCCGGCATTTATTAAAAGCAGGTGATACCGTCATTATTGATGACCCGTGCTATTTTAATTTTAGGGCATTAATTCAGGCGCACGGGCTAAATTGCATTGCGGTCCCATTTGGTAAAAATGGCCCAGAGATCGAGGCATTTAAGCAAGCAATGCAATATCAGCCTAAACTGTATCTGACGAATTCAGGTATTCATAATCCGACAGGCGCCGTACTTTCGATGCAAACCGCCTTTGAAATTGCCAAAATTGCGGAAAAAAATGGGCTATATATTATTGAAGATGAGATCTTTAGCGACTTTGAATATGTTCCTGCACCGCGCTATCTAACATTGCTGGGATTGAAACAGGTGATTCAAATCGGCAGCTTTACAAAAACGTTATCGGCGGCTATCCGATGCGGTTATATTATTGCTGAAGAAGAGATGATTGATCAATTAATCGATCTGAATATTGCGACACACTTTAATACCAGCCACTTAAATGCAGAAATTATTTACCAGGCGCTGATTGACAGCAGTTATTTGCGCCATATTGAGTGGCTGAAAAAACAGCTGCAAAAAACCATGTCTGAGACAGTAAAAAAACTGGCCGTATTGGGTATCTACCCCGTCATTTTGCCTAAAGCAGGAATTTTTTTATGGTGTCAATTGCCTGTGCATATTGATGCGGCCAAGCTGTCGCAGCTGTGTTTGGATAAAGGAATTATTCTGGCGCCGGGAAATTCTTTCAGCCAATCAAAAAATGCTGCGCAGTTTATCCGTTTTAATGCTGCACAGTGCATAGACAAAAAAGTTTTTGATGTTTTAGCCGCTGCTTTAAATGAGCTGAATATGCGCGCAGCCATTTAAACGCCGCCATTGATGTAAGCATTAACCATCATATTCCACATAATCCCATAAATTTAAACGCGCTTTAATTTCCTTGCGGATATTTGGCATGAGAGGCAGCAATGTTCCATCAATCCAAAGGCCCAGCGCTTGCGATGACAGCGTTTGATTTTCGGCATCGACCAATTGGGCGCCTTTCACCAAAACCAAAGTTTCTGCAGCGGTATCAGTTTCTACACCTTTGAATAAAACCTGCAGTTCATGCCCCGTATCTCTAATCAGCCATTCCAGTTCAATCTGAATATTATGATTGGACTTTAACACCGCTTGACCTTCTAGAAATTCATTGTCCGTTAAGCAATCATGTTCTACACGGACTTTGGCCAAGATCCATTCTTGCTGGCCTAAGTCTTCTAAAGTCTTATAAGGGATTAAAATATCATTGATATTAAAATGACGGCTTAAATCAAAAAATTGCATTGAGAGACCACAAAACAGGAGAGAAAGGGAGAAACTGCAAAGATGCAATTTTAAAGCAATGAAAAACAGCTGTAAAACTTTTGCATAGATTGATCTTTTTTAAGTATAAATAGCCATGAATCATTGATAAGAAGATAAAGATATGCAACCGGAAGATGTGCAAAGTCCAATTGATCTAAAAAACGCGGCGGATGCACTGCAATGGGCCAATGGAGTCAATGTGAAACGGCCATGGCGCTATAAAATTTTTGATTACTATGTGGAAGAAATTCTAAAGCATGCACCCGAAGGTCATATTCTGGAGCTCGGTGCTGGGCCGGGTTATCTGGCAGAACACTTGATTCGGCACTGTCCTGATATTCAATACACTGCTTTTGATTTTTCGGATGCAATGCACGCGCTTGCAAAGCGCAAGTTAATGCCTTCTGAGCTGGAGCGATGCCGGTTTATTACAGGAGATTTTAAACAGCCGCAATGGGAGGAGGCCCTGCAAAGTCAGAGTTCATATAAACCTTTTGATGTGATTATTATTCATCAGGCGCTTCATGAATTAAGGCATAAGCGCCATGCGCCGTTATTTCATCAAGCAGTTAAAAAAATGATGAATCCAGATGGCCGCTATTTGGTCTGTGATCATTTATATGCACCAGACGCAATGCAAAACAATGAACTGTATATGTCTGTCGCTGAGCATGTGAAAGCCTTTCAAGATGCAAAATTTAAGAATTGTACAATCGCATTACAAATAAAAGGCTTATGTGTATTTAAATGTAATGACTAAATCATTACATCATCCATTCAATAGGCAAATATGAAACTGCTTTCATGCTGAACCGCTGAAAGCGTGTGGTTCCGGGGTCAATTTTAAATTCATGGATAGAACCATCAGGGCGCTGATCTGTCCAGATGATTTCATTGTTTGCATTTAGCTTAAGTTGATAGGCAATTTGAGGTAAGTATTGATTCAGTATTTTTGAAATATCATTTTGCAATGCATCCGACTCTACCACTAAGCCAACTTCAGTGTTTAGGTTCACTGAACGGGGATCAAAATTAAAAGAGCCAATGAAGACAATACCATCAATATCAAAAAATTTTGCATGTAAGCTAGAAGCGCTTTTTCCTTTTGCGGGAATCACATTTCCCGTCATCACCTCATACCATGTTCTTTTTTTACGTTCTAAATAGGGCTTAAACTCATACAGTTTCACACCATTTTTCAGTAATTCATGGCGATATTTGTTATAAAAAGCATGTACAACGGCCACATCATTGGCAGCAAAAGAGTTGGTTAAAACCCGGACCTGAATATTGTTTTTCGACAATTTTGAAAGATAGTCTGCTCCGCGCTGGGTTGGGACAAAATAAGCCGAAACCAACTCCATGTGCTTTTTAGGCTCACCCATCAGATGATGCATTTGATTGTAAATGAGCTGATTTCCGCTGGCTTTCCCGCGAATTTTATCTGGACTATCTGCAACAAAATGTGCTGGCGCCCAGTTGAAAGAACGCTGTTTTAGGTCTTTATCTAATTGTTTTTGTGCAAATTCAATTTTGTTTTCAACTTGGTTTTTTTGCGTCGCATCGAGTTCATATTGATGACGCAATTTTTTTAGCTCGGCTTCTGAGCTAGTTCCTAATAATTGTGATGCGCTATAACTTAAATCATCATTCCAAAAATCTGAAAAGACTTCGTTCGCATGTTTGACAGCAGTGCCATAAAATAAAATATCTAAGTCGGTAAATTGAAAGTTATCACTGGCATCAAAATATTCACGGCTAATATTGCGGCCGCCTGTGACTGCAATAGCGCCGTCTGCAATAATGAGCTTATTATGCATGCGGTGATTAATATATTTGAAGCGAAAAGCGTAATCGACAATGCGCAGTTTTCTAAATTTATACGGGTTGAATATTTTAATTTCAAAGTTAGGATGCAAGGCCAATGGCTTCAAGACTTTGTCCAGCTGTGTGCCATTCTGATCATCAATCAGCAATCGGACTTTCACGCCGCGATCTGCAGCTTTTAAAAGTTCCTGCAGCATCATGTGGCCAATATAGTCGTCTTTCCAAATATAATATTGCAAATCAATTGTATGCTGCGCTTTTCGAATTAAATGCACGCGTGAGGCAATGCTCATAAATGCTTCATCCAGTGCTAAATATGCAGTTAAACCTTGTGACAAATGCTGTTCTACACCGGGTTCATTCAGCCAATGCTGCGTATGCATATAAATAGGCGCATCAGGTTTAGATTCATTCATTGGCAAACTGCACCCTGTAAGTGAAAAAATGATTAAAGAAAAGAAACCAGCCTGAAAAGCTAAACAAATCTGCATATTTATTTTTAGGGCACCTTAATGTTATACGTTCATATTATCATCATGTTAAAGGTTGAATCATTGAATAAAAAGAGGTTACTGTAGATCATCTGTTAATCTAGCCATTATAAAAGGATATCCATTCGATGAAATCTCGTGCAGCTGTTGCGTTTGGGCCAGGTCAACCTTTAGAAATTGTTGAAATTGATGTTGCGCCGCCAAAAGCAGGCGAAGTGCTGGTTAAAATCAGCCACACAGGCGTTTGCCATACAGACGCTTTTACATTATCAGGTGATGATCCTGAAGGTGTATTTCCTGCGGTATTGGGCCATGAAGGCGCAGGTGTCGTCATAGAAGTTGGTGAAGGCGTCACCAGTGTTAAACCTGGCGATCATGTGATTCCATTGTATACGGCGGAATGCGGTGAGTGCTTATTCTGTAAGTCGGGTAAAACCAATCTTTGCGTAGCTGTGCGCGCAACGCAAGGTAAAGGCGTGATGCCGGACGGCACAACACGGTTCTCCTATAATGGCCAGCCAATTTATCATTATATGGGCTGCTCGACGTTCTCTGAATATACTGTTGTAGCAGAAGTTTCACTGGCAAAAATTAATCCTGAAGCGAACCATGAGCACGTTTGCCTGCTGGGCTGCGGCGTGACGACTGGTTTGGGCGCAGTCAAGAATACAGCCAAAGTGCAGGAAGGCGATACTGTTGCTGTATTTGGTCTGGGCGGAATTGGTTTGGCGGTCGTGCAAGGCGCTCAAAAAGCCAAAGCCAGCCGCATTATTGCGGTCGATACCAATCCTGAAAAATATACATTAGCCAAAGAATTTGGCGCAACCGATTTTGTGAATCCTAAAGATCATGACCGCCCTGTACAGGAAGTGATTGTCGAGATGACAGGCTGGGGCGTTGACCATTCTTTTGAATGTATCGGCAATACCAATGTCATGCGTTCTGCACTGGAATGCGCGCACCGCGGCTGGGGGCAATCTGTCATTATTGGTGTGGCAGGAGCAGGCCAGGAAATTTCAACACGCCCGTTCCAGCTGGTCACTGGCCGCACATGGAAAGGCACCGCTTTTGGCGGTGTGAAGGGCCGTTCACAGCTGCCGGGCATGGTGGAAGAAGCCATGAAAGGTGACATCCGGCTTGAGCCATTTGTCACGCATACCATGGGCTTGGACAAAATCAACGAGGCTTTTGATCTTATGCATGAAGGAAAATCCATCCGTTCTGTCGTGCATTTTGAAAATTAAGCATAAATTAGCCGCCATGCAAAAAAACCAAGCTTCGGCTTGGTTTTTTTATGATTCCTATAATGCTTATTTGGCGCTTTCTGCAGAATCAGCTTTCGGATGCCAGCATTTCTTATCTCTTAAATTGGCAAAATGTGACACATTGTCTGACAGAAAATGCAAATAAACTGTAAATGGCCGATTATGTCCTGAATTGATATAGCACAAATAATAGGCGCGTAATATTGTGGCATCACAATAATGAACACTTGTATATTATTAATCTATTATTCAACTAGACGAGGGGCATATGCATACACGCGCAGAATATAAGCCGGAATGGATCCGCGAAGATTTTGTTGATTTCATAGCAGAAAAAATCGACTCAATTTGGGCATGGAAGAAAATTAAAGCTGAAATCATCAGTGTTAAACCATTAAGCACCGACTTTATTCAACTGCAATTGCGCCCGAACAAAAACTTTAATTTCCAAGCCTATCAGGCAGGGCAAAGTGTGCTCGTTACTGCAATTATTGGCGGTGTGCGCCAGCAGCGAAGCTATTCAGTCGTGCAAGTTTCACCGCAAGGCCTGCTGAGTATTGCCGTTAAAAAACAAGGTGCTGTTTCAAATGCGCTGACATCATTGGCTTTGGGCGGAATTGTAGAAATTTCTCAGCCGCAGGGTGATTTTGTACTTAAGCCGACTGAACGCGCCAATTTGATGATTGCATCAGGAAGCGGCATTACCGCCATTTATGCCTTGCTAAACAGTCATCTGCTGAGCAGTTCAAAACCAGTCGATCTGCTATATTTTAGCCGGGACAATGCTTATGCAGCTGAACTGCTAGCTTTAGCGGAGCATTATCCGCAATTTAAATTGCATTTAATTAATACCGCGCAGCAAAAACAGCATTTAGACCAAGCGCTTTTGGAACTGTTAGTTGATGGTTTTATGCAGCGTGAATGCTATGCGTGCGGCGCATCATCCATGATGCAAAGTGTGCAGCAAATTTATCTGCATGCAGGTTTAACCGCTCAATTGCACACAGAATATTTTCAGATCCCTGCCGATGAGACATTGGCAGAACAGCCTGTAAAATTTTTGCGTTCTCAGCAAGCGTTTCAGGCCAAAAGCAATCTTTTGGAAAGCGCAGAACAGGCGGGATTAAGGCCCGCGCATGGCTGCCGCATGGGAATTTGCAATACCTGTTCATGCACCAAGGTGCAGGGTACCGTCAAGAATATTTTGACGGGTGAAATTGACAGCCAAAACAATTCACAAATTAAATTATGCATTTCACAAGCCATCAGCCCAGTCACAATTAATCTATAAGCATGAAAAGGGGGAGACAAAAATGAATAAGCCCATTAATTTTAGTGAAAAAAGTAAATCACAGTATTTGAGTACCGCTCAGGTTGAAGCGTTTGGCGCCAAAGTAGAAGCGATCCGCCGTGAAATTATGGATAGTTTAGGAGAGCATGACGCTAAATATATCTACAAAATCCGCAATTTTGTCCGCTACAGTGAAATTGCATCGCGCGGCATGCTGATGTTTGCTGGCTGGCTGCCGCCTGTATGGCTTCTGGGTACTGGCTTGCTGGGCATGTCTAAAATTGTGGAAAATATGGAATTGGGCCACAACGTCATGCATGGCCAGTTTGACTGGCTGAATGACCCGAGCTTAAACGGCGCAAATTATGACTGGGACACCATGGCGACAGGCCCTGATTGGAAATATACGCATAATTATATCCACCACACGTATACCAATATTGTTGGCATGGATCATGATGTCGGTTATGGCTTGATCCGGGTCAGCGAGTCGCAAAAATGGGAACCGCGCTTTTTGCTGAATATTCCATTGGCTGCTCAATTGATGCTGTTTTTTGAATGGTATGTGGGTGTGCAGAATCTGCATATTGAAGATGTGATTGCCTATAAAACCAAAACTTGGGCGCAGGTCTGGGAAGAAGCGGCTCCTGTGCGCAAAAAAATGAAGCGCCAGATTATGAAGGATTATGTCTTTTTTCCACTCATTGCAGGCCCGAACGCTATTCCTGTTTTTTCCGGAAATGCAGTGGCCAATGTCATCCGCAGCCTATGGGCGTCAGCCGTTATTTTTAATGGCCATTTTACGGAAGATGCTGAAAATTTTGAAATGGACAATACAGACAATGAAACCCGTGCAGAATGGTATTTGCGTCAAATCCGCGGTTCGAGCAACTTTTCAGGCACGGTTTGGCTGCATATTTTAAGCGGCAATTTAAGCCATCAAATTGAGCACCACCTGTTTCCAGATATGCCAGCGAACCGCTATGCTGAAGCTGCGCCTAAGATCAAAGCGCTGTGTGCTGAATATGGCATTCATTATAATGAAGCGAGCTTTATGAAGCAGTTTGCCAGTGTCTGGGTGCGTATTGCCAAGAGCTCATTGCCAAACGATTGGAAAAGTGAAGCAAAACATTATGCGGAACACGCAAAGCAGCGTGCATTCGGCTTGCTGTCCAGCAAACTGAAATTCTAAGCCTGAAGATTAACAGCAGTTCAACTTCATTGCTCATGCACCAATACTCAGCTGCATACTTGGTGCATGAGGGGCTTAAATTTGAATCAGCGCATTAATTTGATTCTATGTCCCAATGCATATCAATACCGCATTGCACTACAAAATCAGCATCGTGCGACACCAAAATGACTGCACCAGTATATTGCGCAATGGCCTGTGCCAGCAGTTCCCGAGATTCAATATCCAAATGATTTTCAGGTTCATCCAACAGCAGCAGTTCAATATTTTCAGGCCAGCAATTCAAGCCAAGCAGTGCAGTTTTCAGCTTCTCGCCGCCGCTCAAGCGTGATAGCGGCTGCTCAGGCCGATCGCCTCGGATTCTCAGCTGCCCCAATTGATTGCGCCATTCTGACGCCGTTAGTTTAGGGTTAAATAGCGATAGGTTGTCTAGAACACTATGCTCAGGCTGTAAGTTACTGAAATTTTGATCTAAATACACAGACTTTACCGCCAAATAAACATGCGTATTGGCTGCCTGCGCCTGCTGTTTCAATAATTTAAGAAGCGTCGATTTACCAGATCCATTGCGTCCTTGCAGATGAATCTTATCACCCGCTTTTAAGGAAAAACACAGCGGGATTTCCGTTCCAAATGGCAGCGGCAAATGATCAATCCTCAAGATTTCGCCGGCTTTAACCGCATGATGCTGAAATTTAAACTGCTGCTGTTTAAAGTGCTCTAACTGGTTTTGAGCGGCATTTAATAGCGCTTGTTTTTCCTCCATCTGTTTTTGCTGCTGTTTCTGCACACCTGATAGGCTTTGGCCCGCTTGTTCTTTCTTAAAGTCCAGTAAAATAGGCGCTTGCGAGCTGGAAGACCGCAGCTGCTTGCCGCTGCTTTGACGTTTCTGCGCTTTCATTAATGTTTCATGCTGTTTGGCTTTCAGCTGCTTAAGTTCGCGCTTTTGCTGGACGGTTTGGCGTTCCAGCGCCCCATATTGCAGCTCATGCTGCTGAACATAATCATCATAATTGCCTGAGACATGCAGCAACCCATATTCATTCAGCGCATAGATATGCTGAGCCTGATTCAGTAATGCCCGGTCATGGCTGATGATGAACGCGCCAGCAGGATGTGCTTTTAAACTGTTTATTAGCCATGTTCTAGATTCAGCATCTAAATGGTTGCTGGGTTCATCCAAAAGCAAATAATGATCAGGCTTTAAAAATAAAGCGCATAGCGCAAGCTTGGTTTTTTGCCCTTCACTTAGCAGTTCAACGGGAAAATTTAAATTATCCGGCAATTTCGCCTGTGTTAATTGCGCGCTCCACTGCGCCGGCAAATGCCATTGATTTTCTGTTAAATCAAAGTCCTTAAGACTGGCGGTTCCAGCCTCAATACGCATGAACGCCTGGTGCATCTCGGTTATGCCTAAAGCTCCGGCGATGGTGTTTTCATCTACACGCTTCAATTGGGCTAAATATGCATGCGGCAATTGCCATAGAATTTCACCGCTGTAAGGCAGCATTGAAGTACGCTGAAAATGCAAAACTTGCATCAGCAGTGATTTCCCTAAGCCATTTCTGCCTGTGCATGCTGAAATTTGCTGTTGCGTTAAATTGAACTGCAGCTTTTGGAATGTTGATTGATTGGGTGTTTTATTCAGGAAGTCTAAGTTGAGCTGAGAAACAGCACATGCTAGTGGGGTCATTAATGCGCCTCGCAGTGGCAAAAATGCGCAAAATAGTTCAATATTTTTAATGATTTATATTTCTTCAGTTCGTATTGTAAGCTGAATGAAAGGCACTATTTTGCACATCAAAAAAGAAGAAGATTCGGTTTTTGATAATGAAACAGCGCTTACTTCATTGGCAGATACTCAAATAGTGGAAAATTGAAAAGTGCATGGGGATAGATTGCAAAAGCATTTTAAGCAAAGGTGAATATTTAATCAATATATAAATAAATAGTGCGTAGGGATGATCTTTATATTTATTGGAAAATTCTGATGGAAATTATAAAAAACTATTGTCAAAGCAGACAATACAGCGTATTTTAAGTTTCAGACAAGCACCTTTTTTTGATGAATTCAAAATGTTAAAGCAGCCAGTTCTTTCAAACGCATCGTATTATTTTTGGCAATTTAGATAATTGCCTGAATGTATTCGGGCAAAGAAAATGGTTGCCCACCAAGTTTATACCTGATCGGCAACCCTGATCAGGTTTTTTTATGTCTTGATTTTTATAAATATTTTGGAGATTTCCTCATGATGACTTTTAACTATTCATATTTTAGCAGTTCATATTGGTTTTATTTTAGTCAGTTTATGACGCATTGTCAGAAATCCATTCGCCCCATAACGCTCAAATAAAAGATCGGACTGTAAAAAGGCAGTCCCAAGGAAAAAATCAATGAACGCTTTAAACACTGCATTACAAGAAACAGCCGCTCAAGAAACAGTTTTAAGCCTGCCCAAGCAATTGAAGGCGCAATTGCCTTTATCTTATGCGCATGCTCAGCAAATTGCTGAACAGCGTAAAATTATACAAAATATCTTAGAAGGCAAAGATAAACGCTTAATGGTGATTACCGGCCCGTGTTCCATTCATGACACGGCATCAGCCTTAGACTATGCAGAAAAATTAAAACAGATTCAAACACAAGTTTCAGACCAAATTTTCCTTGTGATGCGCGCATACATTGAAAAGCCGCGCACGACAGTCGGCTGGAAAGGCTTTCTTTATGATCCAAATTTAGACGGATCAGCAGATATGCAATTGGGATTGGAAAAATCCCGTGAACTTTATCTGCAAATTATAGAAATGGGCTTGCCAATTGCATCAGAAATTTTGAGCCCGATGGCAACCGCGTATTTTGACGATTTATTGTCTTGGGGCGCAATTGGCGCACGCACCAGCGAATCTCAGATTCACCGTGAAATTTCGAGTTTGATGCCTTACAGCATTGGTTTCAAGAACGGAACGGACGGCTCAATTCAAATTGCTTTAGATGCCATTCAATCTGCTGTAAATCCGCATCAATTCATGGGCATGAGCCAATCAGGCCTGCCAGGTATGCTGTCATCTAAGGGCAACCCTAAAGCGCATTTAATTTTGCGCGGTTCAAATACCGGCCCTAACTACCAGCTGGCAGAAATTGAAAAAATTAAAGCCAAGGTAAAAGGCGAATTTCCTGCTTTGGTGATTGACTGCAGCCACGGCAACAGCAGTAAGAACCCGCTGATGCAGCCCGAAGTGCTGCATACAATTGTGCAAGAACGCCAGTTCAGCAACGTACGCGGCGTCATGCTTGAAAGTCATCTAGTGGATGGCGCGCAGAAAGTCAGCTGCAATATGACTTATGGCCAGTCGGTCACGGATGGCTGCTTAGGATGGGATAAAACCCAACAGCTGTTGTTGGAAACTGCAGAACTTTTACAAGCAGCACAGTTGCAGCGCAGCGCATAAGCGTTGTTCGCTTAAATCATCGTTTCAGCCCATGCAGCAGAATGCTCTTCACTTTGAAGGGCATTTTTATTGAAAACACAATCCATCAAGCTTTAAGCTTTTTCTTTGAAATACTGCACATTATTTTTTAAAAATATTATTTAAATGAATGATTTATATTTGTGACTCTGCCTGATTTTATGCACAATAAATGAATACAAAAACAAAAACTGTGATGAAACAGTAATTTTGTATTGCTGAATTGAATTTTTGGGAAAATTTTTTATGTACACTGCCGAATTGCTGGAAGAAGCGCGCCGTTTAATGTTCCATATGCTCAGTAAAGTGGTTGAATATGGCGGTTCAGATTTGTTTATTACGGCAGATTTTCCACCAAGCATTAAGCATCAGGGTTTAATGAAGCCTTTTGGACAGCAGGAACTGACAGCTGATAAAACCAAACTCTTTGCCTATAGCTTAATGAATGAAAAACAGCGTAAAGAATTTGAAACTGAACTGGAATGCAACTTTGCCATTAGTGTGCCTAATGTATCCAGATTCCGTGTCAATGTATTCCAGCAGCAACTGAATGTCGGCATGGTCATTCGAACCATTACCAATGAAATTCCAAATTTTGAAAAACTTCAGCTGCCCGAATCACTGAAAAGCGTGATTATGGAAAAACGCGGTCTGGTGCTTGTCGTGGGAGGTACAGGTTCTGGCAAATCCACGTCTTTGGCCGCTCTGATCGACTATAGAAATGAACACAGTGCAGGGCATATTATTACGGTTGAAGATCCTGTGGAATATGTGCATAAGCATAAAAAATCTATGATTACCCACCGTGAAGTCGGCGTAGATTGCCATTCTTGGCATAATGCTCTAAAAAATACGCTGCGTCAGGCGCCAGATGTCATTTTGATTGGTGAGATTCGGGATACAGAAACCATGGAACATGCGATTGCCTTTGCTGAAACAGGCCATTTGTGTTTAGGGACTCTGCATTCAAATAATGCCAATCAAACTTTAGACCGGATCATTAACTTCTTCCCGGAAGAGCGCCGGAATCAATTGCTTATGGATTTATCTTCAAATATGAAAGCGATTATTTCACAGCGCTTAATTCGAACTGAAGATGGGAAAGGGCGGCGCGCCGCAGTGGAAATTATGCTGAATACACCGTTAATTTCAGACTTAATTTTAAAAGGCGAATTTCACGAGCTGAAAGCGATTATGGGCAAGTCGCGTGAATTGGGCATGCAGACATTTGATCAAGCCTTATTTGATTTGTATAACGATGGCGCAATTTCATATGAAGAGGCGCTGCGAAATGCAGATTCAATGAATGAGCTGCGTTTGCAGATTAAGTTGAAAAGCCCGCGGGCAAACCCAGCGATGCAAAATACGGCGGCTGAATTCAGTATGCAGGCTGAAGGAAAAGCTGAAAGTGACGACGCGCAGCAGGCTTCTTAACCCAGTTTTGCATATGCAATAGTCAATGAAATGATTATGCAAGTCGCTTGCCGCGCTATGCATAATCATTTCACTTAAAGATACGCTGTGTCTGATGATGCTGTCATTGGTTAAGATACAGGTTTGCTGGCAACCATAAATTTATAATATATTAGGCTGATTAAGACCAAAACGGCGCATATGCTGTAGGCAACTGCATAGCTGGTATCTGCAATGATTATGCCCAGTACAATTGAGCCAATGGCAATGCCAAGATCATAAAATGTAAAATAAGTTGAAGTGGCATGGCCAATGCGGTTTTTAGGTGAACGCTGAATCGAAATAGTCTGCAGGCAAGGCTGCGCCGAACCAAAGCCCATGCCAATCAAGACAGCTGAAAATAAGAGGCCAGCCACACTGTCGATAAATGCTAAAACTGCCAAGCCAATTGAAAATAAAATTAATGCCGGATAAATCACAGCATTCGGGCCTTTGCGGTCATATATTTTTCCTGTAATCGGACGCAGGCTCATCATTGAAATAGCGAATACGGCAAAGAACAAGCTGGCATAAGCGAGCATGTGTTTTGATTCGGCAAAAGTCGCGATAAACGACATAATGCTGGCATAGCAAAACGAAATCATCATGGCCATTAAAGCCACTGGCAAGGCTTTAAATTCAATAAAGTCATGAATGCTGAGCCGTTTTTTGGGAGTCTCCATAGCTGTTTTCTGATGACTTGGCAGCGGGATCAAAAAGCAAAAGATAAAACCCAGTACGACAAAGGAGGCCAAAATGCCTGCAACCGCAGTATATGACATGCTCTGTATAAAGGTCAGCCCAATCAGCGGGCCCAGTACAATACCTAAATTGATGGACATCAGGAAATACCCCATGCCTTCGCCTTTGCGCTTTGCCGGAATGAAATCGTTGACGATGGGCACAGTCACAGTTGTCAAAATGCTGAACCAAATGCCATGCAGAAAACGGATGATCATTAGAATTGTGAGGTTGTCTGCGAAGACATAGGTAAGGCTGAATAAACAGAATAAGGTTTCAGAAATATACAGCGCTTTTTTAGTGCCGAGTTTTTCTATAATTAAGCCGCTGAAGGGACGCACGGCAATTGCAGACACCATGAATAAAGTCATGGCTAAGCCTGCCTGAGACAAGCTGCCGCCTAGTTCATTCAGGATATAAATGGGCAGGATAGTGGTTTGTGCGAAATAAAAGATGAATAAAAACAGATTATTAAACAAACATAGAATAAACGGCTTATTCCATAAATGTTGTGCATTTACAGCGTTCATAAGTGACCTGAATGTATGAAATTGAACAGGCGGCTTGGCTCTTTATATATTTTTTATACGAGCGCAGATGAGACAAACCGTCAGAAATTAAGGTTTATTATAAAAGCATATAGATGAAAAGTATAGTTATTGTAATATTTCATTAAAAAATATTCGTATAAAGTCAAAAATATTTCATTAAATTATCTCAATATGATTATTTGTTTGATTATTTAAAGTTTACAATTTAAATCGCATTCCGTTGCAGATTCAGATTAATCTAAAGACATCATTGGTTTTGAGGGCAATCATGATGAACTCAGATGATCAATTGCTTTCCGCTGCACGGCCCAATACTGAATTGCCTGTGACTGCACCGATGCCTGTGCTGTTTCTGGGGCATGGCTCGCCAATGAATGCAATTAGCGACACTGTTTTTTCGAAAACTTGGCATAAAATAGGGGAAAATCTTCAGCCAAGGCCCGTTGCAATTCTGTGCATTTCTGCACATTGGCTTACACAGGGCTTCAGTGCGGTCACTGCCGCGGCGCATCCTGCGACTATTCATGATTTTGGCGGTTTTCCGCAAGCGCTGTTTGATGTGCAGTATCCTGCGCAAGGCTCTCAAGCCTTGGTCAATGCCGTGAAGCATTGCGTCAGTATGGTGTCCATTGCTGAAGATGCAGAACGCGGCATTGATCACGGCGCTTGGAGTGTGCTTGTGCATCTCTATCCGCAGGCCGATATTCCTGTTGTGCAGTTGAGTATTGACTACAGCCAGCCAGCCGCATTTCATTATCAGTTTGGCCATCAGCTGCGGGCGCTAAGGCGTTTAGGGGTATTGATCATTGCCAGCGGAAATTTGGTGCATAACTTAATGAAAGTTGCTTGGGATAAGCTGAATGAGCCGGTATTTGGCTATGAATGGGCGCTGGAAGCAGATGCTAAAATGAAAAATTGGCTTTTGGAAAAACGCCATCAGCAACTGATTGAATGGGACAGGCAAGGAGAAGCCTTCAAACTGTCTATACCGACGCCGGATCATTATTACCCAATGCTGTATGCGCTGGGACTGCAAGAAGATCCAGATGAATTATCGCTTTTTAATGAGGCTGCAGTTGGCGGCTCGCTGAGCATGACATCATTCCGTCTGGACTATCGAATTTGAGCGCTGTTTTATTTTTCAGACATAAAAAATCAGCCTTTTCGGCCGATTTTTTATGCTGAATAAACACGCTGCGGATCACAGGCCTGCTTCGTAATCGCTGCTGGAAAGCAGTTTTTCAACATCCGCCATATTGTCTGGCTTAATTTTATAAATCCAGCCTTTGCCATAAGGCTCATCATTCACAAAATCAGGATCATCTTCTAATGCGGCATTCACTTCTATGACTGTGCCTGAGACAGGCGCATGAATATCTGATGCTGTTTTTACAGATTCGACGACACCAGCTTGCATGCCAGCAGTAACATGTGTGCCTGCTTCCGGCGCTTCAACGTAAACCAAGTCGCCCAATGCATCTTGTGCATGGTCAGAAATGCCAGTTACGACAAGATCACCTTCAATGCGCACCCATTCATGCGTGCTTGCATATTTCAAATCTGAAGGATGATTCATGGCTAACTCCTTAAAACTATTAAAATCATTTTTGGCATGATTTATACATGCTTTTAGCGAAAAACAAAAGAATTATCAGAATGAATTAAAGATAAGGGTCTTTACGCCAGTTGCTTGGGCTGCGCCCGCTCCAGCGTTTAAATGCGCGGCTGAAATTGGCTACATCACTGTAGCCTAACTCATCAGCAATTTGTTCAAGTGTAAAGTCTGTCCGCGACAGCAGGGAAGTGGCGTGGCGGTAACGGACTTCATCCACCATTGTCGAAAAGGATGTTCCTTCAGCGGCCAGCTGGCGTTTTAAAGTACGGTCAGACATATGCAGGCGTTCAGCTACCGCCTCAATACTTAAATAATGCTGCTCAGAGTTTGTTAACAGGTCACGTACCCGCATTGCCAAACGGTGACGCTCGCCTAAAGCTGACAGCTCAGCCTCGCACTGGTTAATGGCGATTTGGCTGGCTATCGGGTCTGCATGCACAAGCTTATTGCCTAAATAATGCTTATCAAAACTTAGAATTAAATGCGGCTGTTCAAAGCGGAAATTATGGCGTGGAAATTTTGCCATAAAGCGCTCAAATCCTTCGGGTTTGGGAAAATCAAAGTCAATGTCGCCAGATCCGTAATCTGTGCCTGTAATGGCTTTGCCCATGCTGATAATGCCGAAAATTAAAGCAATGGAAATTTCAGTGCGTAACGGTTCTAAAGTGATGTCTGTTTGCAGCTGTACAGTGGCTTTGCTGTCAAAAGTTGAAAAAAACAGCTGCAGAAAAGGCATGCGCAGTTGAATAAAGCGGTTGGCTAGAATCAGCGCATCCGTAATGTCATGCGCTGTCATAATGGCATAGCCAATAAAGCCATGAATGGAAATACGCATCTGCGTACCCAAATGAAAGCCTAAAGTCGGTTCGCCGGTTAAACGCAGGGCATGCTGCATTAATTCATTTGCAACAGCAGTCGGTATGCGGTAATTAGGATCTGCCAGTTGCTCACTGTTTAAACCGAAAGGTTCAAATAATGTATGGTCATTGTAGCCCCAGCGGGATACAACATCTAAAAGCAATAATCCATAAACACCAGGAATACCTTGGTCTTGACGTAAAGAAGGTGTTTTCATTTGCTATCCGTTGCAGTTTTTATCTTTTTCTATTTTTCCAAAGCTATATTGGCATGAAAAAATGCGAAGGACTATTAAAATTGTTGGACAATTTAACTGTCCAGCCCGCAGTGAATCTGCGGGGCTGGCTGTGCTATAAAATTGTTTGCAGGACATGAAGCCAATACTGTTGTTCTATCCCGCAAGCGGTTCTTTTTTAAAGACAATAATCTTTGTGGTTGAAATAAAAAGAACATCGCCATGCTGATTGAGCGCCTGCGTCACATAAGTGACAATGGCACGGTCTGTTTTGCTTTTCGATGGCGCAATCGCTGTAATTTCAACTTCTACATGGAGCAAATCGCCAGGCCGCGTAGGGCGCGGCCACCTTAAGCTGGACTCTGAACCCACTAAGCCATTGGCAACGGGAAAACATTCTGTCCATAACCGCATAGTCACTGCGGCGGTATGCCATCCGCTGGCTGCTAGGCCTTGGAAAATCGGGTGATCTTTTGCCTGATCTTCATCTAAGTGAAAGACTTGCGGATCATAAGCTTGGGCAAATTGCTTGATTTCCTCCAGCGTCATTTCATATTCACGGCTAATAAAGAGGTCGCCCACTTTTATATCTTCCAAATACAGCATGCTATTCCGTTCCTTTCTGTTCTTTGTTGCTTTCTTGCTCTATTAAAAAACCGCCTGTCTGCCGCTGCCATAAGTGCGCATAAATACCATTCATGGCCACCAGCTCTTCATGTGTGCCTTGCTCTGCAATTTTCCCTTGATCCAGAACAATTAAGCGGTCCATTTGCGCAATCGTCGACAGGCGGTGCGCAATGGCGATGACCGTTTTGCCATGCATCAAGTCATTTAAACTGGATTGAATGGCTGCTTCTACTTCAGAATCCAAAGCGCTGGTTGCTTCATCTAAGATGAGGATTGGTGCATCTTTTAAGAACACGCGGGCAATGGCAATACGCTGCCGCTGTCCTCCGGACAGTTTTACGCCTCGCTCACCGACATAGGCGTCATAACCGGTTTTGCCTCGCAAATCGACCAGCTGAGGAATGAACTCATCAGCTTTGGCTTTTTGCACTGCTTGATACATCTCTTGATCGGTCGCATCTGGACGGCCATATTTAATGTTTTCTTCTACAGTGCGGTGCAATAAGGACGTATCTTGTGTCACCAGAGCAATATTGCGCCTTAAGCTGTCTTGGGTAACATCTTCTATATTTTGACCGTCTATTAAAATACGGCCTTGGTCGATGGTGTAAAAACGCAATAAGAGCTGAATGAGGGTTGATTTTCCTGCGCCTGAACGGCCTACAATACCAATTTTCTCCCCAGGCTTGATAGTGATATTCAGCTGATCAAATACATTTTTAGTGCTGTAGGCAAAACTGACATTTTCAAATTTAATTTCACCTTTGCTGACCTGAAGCTCTTTGGCATCAGGCTTGTCCTGAATGCTGATTGGGCGGCCAAGGGTTTTCATGCCATCCTGAATCGTACCGATATTTTCAAAGAGTGCGGAAGTCTGCCACATAATGAATTCAGCAATACTGCTCAATTTTAAAATCATGGCCGTAGCTGCCGCGATCACGCCTAATTCAACTTGGCCCTGCATCCACAAATATACGGCCATGCCGATCACGCCGCCATATAGAACTATATTCAGAACGCTGATGCTGATGGAGTAGCGTGCGCCAAAGCGCATTTGTTTAAACACCGTGGCCATAAACTGCTGCATTGAACTTTTTGCATACTGGCTTTCACGTCCTGCATGCGCAAATAGCTTTACGGTTTGAATATTGGTGTAGGCATCGGTGACGCGGCCAGTCATGACCGCCCGGGCATCTGCCTGTTCATTGGAAATGCTGCTGAGCTTTGGAATAAAGTAGGAGGCGGAACAAATGAAAAGCGCCAGCCAGAGCATCAGCGGAATAATCAGCATTGGAGAAATAGAGGCTAGAACAAAACTGACCGTAATAAAATAAATGAAGACGTAAGCCAGCATGTCTCCTAAAATAATCCAGAATTCACGCACGGCTAAGGCTGTCTGCATGACTTTGGCGGAAAGGCGGCCAGCAAAATCGTTATGGAAAAAGTCTAAGCTTTGCTGCAGCAGCAAATTATGAAAGCGCCAGCGCAGCCGCATTGGAAAACTGCTGTACAGCATTTGATGCTTTACAATAGTTTGCAAACTGGAAAAAAATACATTGGCCAACAAAATACAGGTTAGAACAGTCAGGTTTTGGCTATGATTTTGTAAAAAATTCTCTGGCTGGCTTTGGCTTAACCAATTTACAAGATCGCCAATTTTTGCATAAAGGAATGCTTCGAAACTTGCAGCCCCAGCTGTACAAAGCACCAGCAGCAATAAATAGCGTTTTACGCCGTTGGCCGCTTGCCAGACAAAGGGGAAGAATGTTTTCGGAAGCGGTTCATTCAAGCCTTTTTCGGGGTAAGGATCTACAAGCTTTTCAAACCATTTTAGCATCAGACTTCTCTTTAATTCCTAAAAAATTCACTTCAGATCATTTGGACAGCATCCGGTATACGTTTTAACATTTAAAATAGTTCAATGCTGTACTTTTATCGCAATACGCATAACACTTTTTTGATTAGAGTACTGAAATGCTTAAATTTATGGCCTAAGTCTTCTTGCTTCTGAATCAGACTGTATTCGCGGCATCGTAAAATTGTCTTTGCCAAAGCGCAAGCCTGAATGCGAAATGAAAATACTGCTAGCCAGCAATAAATCAAAAACTGCTGAAACGTCTAGCCTCAAGTATGAATATCAGTATAACCGCATTTGCGGAACATGAAATATGGATTACGGCGCTATTGTGCAGAGTTAATGCTGCGCGATTGGCATTAAGCACACTGCCTTAGTAAATTTTATTTTCTTAAATATTGTTTTAATTCAGAGTATCATTTATTTTAATTCATAATTGAATTGCGGTTATGTGGTGATTAAGGATAAGTTATAAATAAAAAAATATAATCATATATATTATTTATAGTTTATTTTAATATTATAAGCACTGATTTAATCTATAAAATATTAATTTTTTGGCAAGTTAGGCTATTAACATAACTTAATAAGTAAAAGTTTGGTTTCTATTAAGGATTTGTTTTGTATAGCTTAATTTTGGAAAGAGTGAGTGGGGTATCATACCTAAAGCGATAAAAAACCAATGATATTTATAATACATATAAATATCTTATTCATAAAATACTTAATTTTCATGTATATTAGAGATCCATTCTTATTAAAGAATTCGGAGGGTAAAATGAAAACATTAAATTCACTATTAATTATTGAACAAATATATAATTTTGTACTTGAAAAGCCATATTTTCAATCCAAAAGCCAGTATATGCAATTACATATTTTATTTAAGGAATTACATGAGGGAGATAATATTAATTTTGAGTCAATTAAACCTCATACATTTAAAGGGGTATTTAATGGCATTGATAAAGTGATTTCTACACATACAGCACCTGCAATCGTAGAAAAGCATGCATTTATAGGGTGGCTGGCTAAGCAGCTGGAGTAAGGCAGCTAGATATTCTAGCATGCATAAAAAGCCGCAATTGATTGCGGCTTTTTATTTTATTTAAACCTTGGGCTCAGGGCTGTAATTCATAACCCGCAATGCCATGCTTAGATGCATTAGCCTTTTACCACATAAGATCATCAGGGATCACATAGGCTGCGTATGGATCTTCTTCATCTGTCGTTTGTTCATTCTGTTCTGAATTGTTGACAATAATAAAGCCTTCCAGTTTTGCATTAATACGTTCAGCCAGCGCCTTAGGTAAAAAAGCATAGCTGTCGTTTTCTTTGGCGATAACTAAGCTTCCTGCAACAAGCGCATTATAAATTTGCTGATTGATGTAAACCTTTTTGATTTTAGAATCATCAATAAACTGATAGCTGGCGTCGCCGTCGGTATTGCGGATTTTATGCTGATTGATCATTTGAACAATGGAAGCCTTCAGCTCTTTTTCATGCCGTACCGCTTTTTTCTCTTGTTCTATCGCTTGATCACGTGCTTGCTTCTGCTGCTGATCCTGAGCAATTTTCGCTTTAATTTCAGCCTCATTGCTGAGGCCAGCGCGCTGTTCATGCACAGCCTGTTTAGACAATTTTTTGGCCTTTTTGTTATCGACTAAACCCGCTTTCAGCAGTTGAGCCTGTAATGCATTTTTAACCATAAGATGTTCCAAACTAATTTTGATGATGTCGATAACGTAAATAAATACCCCAGTATAAGATGCTGAGCGTCAGGCTCAGCACGGCTGGGACAAGAAATGAGTTTAATTTTAATAAAGGATAAATCAAGCTGGCAAGAAGCCCGCCAATAAAAAATCCAATTAAAATTAAAAGATGCAAAATAATTCTTTTCGGTTCCGCTTCTAAGCCCCGCACTCGGTAGCCTAAAGCCAGCCCTAAATCCGTCAGCACACCTGATAGATGTGTAGTACGGATAATGGTTCCTTTATAGTGGCTGACCATGGCATTTTGCACACCCATGGCAACGCAGGCCCAAAGCAAGGCATAACGCGGGAAATAGGGCAGCAGCAGCCAGCATAAAAAAATAAGCAAAGCGACTAGGCTGAGGGGAATGCCATAGAGGCGGCTAAAACTGAATTGGCTATTGCCTAAAATCAGCCCACTATAAAATGAACCAATCACATAAGACAGCGTTACAAGAAAAAGATAGAGAATTGCGGCAGGCTGCCACTGAATGACAGCCATTGCCAGCATGCTGACATTGCCTGTCATATGGGAAACGGACTGGTGCAAAACGGTCACCAGTCCAAGAACGTTGATCATGCCCGCATTAATTGCGAGAAAGAAAGCACCCAGTTGAACCCAAAGGGGCAATGTATAAAAAGGCATAGCGCATTGAGTGATTAATATACGTTTATCAGTATATTATCTTAAACCACGGTCTACTGCAGCTGTAAATAATACATCAGTCGAAGAGTTCAGAGCGGTTTCTGTAGAGTCCTGCAACACGCTGATGACCATGCCGATAGCCACGACCTGCATTGCAATATCGGATGAAATGCCAAACAAACCGCAGGCTACAGGAATCAGCAATAATGAACCGCCAGCAACACCAGATGCGCCGCAAGCAGAAATCGTCGCAACAACAGATAAAATCAGCATTGTGGTGAAATCAACAGAAATGCCTAGAGTATGTACCGTCGCCAAAGTCAGTACGGTAATAGTGACTGAAGCGCCTGCCATGTTGATAGTGGCGCCCAATGGAATGGCAACGCTGGCGGTAGACTCTGGAACACCAAGGCGCTTGGCTAAGTCTAAGTTGACAGGAATGTTGGCTGCTGAACTGCGGGTAAAGAATGCTGTGATACCGCTTTCACGCAAGCATTGAAATACCAGCGGATAGGGGTTTTGACGGGTCATGAAAGCAACCATGATTGGGTTGATGACAAGCGCTACAAACAGCATGGTCCCCAGCAGTACAGCCAATAGGTGTGCATAGCTGGCTAAAGTGCTTAAGCCGGCTTCCGCAAAGGTGACAGCAACCAAGCCAAAAATACCAAATGGCGCAAAACTAATGACTAAGCGGATTACTTTATTGACAGCATCTGCCGCATCAGACAAAAAGGTTTTGGTTTGGTCTGATGCATGGCGGAATGAGATGCCCAAAGCAACAGCCCAAGCGAGGATGCCGATAAAATTAGCTTCGCTAATGGCCGTTACTGGATTAGCGACAAAACTGAGCAGCAAATTCTTTAAGATTTCTGCCAAACTGCCAGGAGGAGTCAGCTCGCCTTGTGCAGGCACATCCAAAAATAACGTACTTGGAAAAATCACACTGGTAATTACAGCGCTAAAAGCAGCCAATAACATGCCTAGCGCATACATCAGCATAATTGGCTTGATATAAGCATTGCTGCTGCCGACTTTAAAATTCGCAATTGATGACAAAACTAGAACAAATACGAGAATAGGCGCAACAGACTTAAGTGCTTTAATGAACAGATCACCAAGCAGGCTTAAATACGGCGCAGCATTTGGAAAAAGTAAAGCAGCCAATATGCCTAAAATGATGGCAATAATAATTCGGGTTACTAAACTCAAACGCGTAAAAGCAGAGAACATAGGAGAGCCTTGTCAGAATTACGGTGACAAAATATTGAAAATAAGGCGAACATTTTATACTGAAATTCTTTCAGGCTTGGGAAAAAATTGAATATAAAAAATAAGTGCTTATTTTTACGGTTGATATTTTATAAATTTGCAGCCTATTTTTTTAAATAAGACTTCACCTGTTTATATCTGATATTCAAATACTTTCGGCGACAAACTTTGAATGGCTTTGTAGTGAGTTAAATAAATCTCTCCGCTTAAATGCTTCAGCAGCTTGGATTGCTGCAGCTTATCCATGACAGGGCCTTTGACTTCTGAAAAGTGCAGCCGGATGTGCAGCTTGTTTAACTCATTATTGATATCTTCCAGCATTTCCAGCGCGCTATAGTCAATGCTGCTGACACTGGAACAGTTGAGGATGACATGCTGCAGCTGAGGGTGCTGGCTGATTTCATTAATTAAAAAGCCTTTTAATGCATTGGTATTTAAGAAGGTCAAGTTTTCATCAATACGGATGGACAAGATTTCCGGTGCTGTCACCACATGATGGCGCTGAATATTGCGGAAATGCTGTGTGCCTTCGACTAGGCCAATGACTGCCATATGCGGACGGCTGATGCGCCAAAGCATTAAAATAAAGGTGGAAATGATGCCAATAATTAAGCCAGTTGAAATATCGATAAAAAGCACACCGAGGAATGTGACCCACATGGCAATGCCATCGGCTTTAGAATAGCGCCAGGTATCTATAAACGGCTTGAAATCGACCAGTTTCCATATGGATACAATGATGGTGGCTGCCAAAATAACCAATGGCAAATCTTTAAAGAAACCTGTGAAAAATAGGGTCACAACAATAATCAGTATGGATGAGAAGACGCCGGCCATTGGCGTTTTTGCCCCTGCATCTGCATTGACCACCGTGCGGGATAGGCTGCCGGTTACAGGGAAAGCAGACGTTAAGCCGGCGCTGATATTGGCAATGCCTAAAGCGACCAGTTCCTGATTGCTATTTAAATTGCTTCTTTGCTGCAGAGCAGTTGCCTGCGCAATAGATAATGACTCGACAAAGCTGATCATGGCAATCATTGCCGCGCCCGGCATCAGCTGCAGGACTAAGTCCCAATTCCAGTGCGGAATCTGAATAGGCGGAAAACCGGAAGGAATCTCACCGACCGTCTTGATACCAATCTCTTTCAGGTCAAGTCCAGCAGTCAGTGCAATGGAAATGATGACTAAAATTAAGGGTACAGCTTTAATAATAAAGTTTGTCGAACCTATTTTGCTTCTTACCGATTGGCTATTCAGCAGTTTTGGAAAATAAATCAGAAATAAAATTGATGCAATGCCAAAAACAAGGGACGCGGCATGAGTTAAAGATAAATATTGCCAAACACTGAGCGCAAACTCTGGAATGCTGTTGCCGTTGAGCGGAACATCAACCAGAAATTTCAACTGGCCTAAAGCAATTAATAAGGCTGAGGCAATAATAAAGCTTTTAATGACGGGATGGCTAATCAGCTGTATTAAAAAACCAAAGCGAAGCATGCCTAACAGCACTGAAATAATGCCGACCATTAAGGCCAAAAGCATGGCGGCTTCAATATAAACTGGGGAACCCGCTTCAAAAAGCGGATTCAAAGTGGCAAAAGTCATCATGGATATGATGGCTACAGGGCCAATAGACAGCGTCGTGCTTCCGCCCAGTATGGCATACATGATCATTGGAATCATGCTGGCATATAATCCCATGATGGGCGGTAAGCCTGCCAGCATGGCATAAGCCATTCCTTGCGGCACAAGCATTGCGATGACAATAAGCGAAGCCAGCAAATCGGATTTAAATTTACCAGAGCTGTAGTCCTTGAGCCATTGCCATGCAGGAATAAGCTGAACAATACGCGGTTTAAAATCTGGCATAAAAAGTCTAAATCACAATTTAATATATATTATGCATAAAAAATGCTAAGAAGTCTCGATTGATGGAAATTTGATTGATGCGCCGCTGAAAATACAAGAGTATCAGGGAGAGCAGAAGGCAAGTAAAATAAGAAATAATGCTAAAATTTTTAGATGATTAAGATAAACAAAGACGTGTAATGGATAAGAAAAAAGAACAGCTGTCAGCGTTTAATTATAAGTTTCTGCTGTCAGCATATCGCCCGTAAATGGTTAAACGGTATCGAATGCTTTACCGCAATACAGGTTATACAAGGTTTGCAAAACCGTAATTAAATTCGGGTCTTTAATCGAATAATAAATCTGCTTGCCATCACGCCGAGTGGTCACTACATTGCTTTTACGCAGCATCATAAGCTGCTGAGACAGTGTAGGCTGATTAATTTGCGTAATTTGCTCAATTTGAGAGACATTTAATTCCTTTTGCGCCAAATGACATAAAATCATTAACCGGTCGGTGTTGGCCAGTGATTTTAAAACGCCGACGACTAAATCTGCGGAATCACGCATGCTGGTGATTTCTATATCACTATTCATCAAAGAGCTCCATTCTGCGGGTATAAGGCGTTTAGTATACGGTTATCGCACTTGAATACATGGAATAAATGTAAGAATTTCTATGGTTTTTAGTGAACATAATTATTATTTTTATTGATATATGTCGTAATCATGCATCAAATATTCTTATTGCGCAGTGTTGATGCGAAAAAAGTTAAAAATTGAGCAGCGCTGAAATTTCAAATACTAAATTTTACAACCGAATAATGAAATAAATGTATGATGTTCAATGTACTTTTTGATGTAAAAATATCAAGGAAAGACTCATGACAACAGATTCAGCATTTCCAGCGCCTGCAAATTTAGGCATTGCCGTATATAGCAACAATGCAGAGGCGATTGGCAACACGCCTTTAGTGCGTATTAACCGTTCAATTACCGGCGGTGCAGCTGTTTTGGCGAAAATAGAAAGCCGCAATCCAGCTTTTTCTGTGAAATGCCGTGTCGGCGCTGCTTTGATTGCAGATGCAGAAGAAAAAGGTTTGCTCAAGCCTGGAATGCATATTGTTGAACCAACCAGCGGCAATACAGGCATTGCTTTAGCATTTGTAGCGGCCGCTAAAGGTTATGATATTACATTGACCATGCCAGCGAGCATGAGTATCGAACGCCGGAAAGTTTTAAAATCCTTTGGCGCCAATTTAGTATTGACTGAGCCGGCAAAAGGCATGAAAGGCGCTGTTGATGAAGCAGTTCGTCTAGTGCAGGAGCACCCTGAGACCTATTATCTGCCGCAGCAGTTTGAAAACCCGGCAAATCCTAAAATTCATGAGCTGACCACAGGCCCTGAAATCTGGGAAGCAACCGGCGGTAAAGTGGATATATTGGTTTCCGGGGTTGGCACCGGCGGCACAATTTCCGGCATTTCTAGTTATTTTAAAAAAGTAAAAAAACAGCCGATTTATTCAGTCGCTGTAGAGCCTGCAGAATCTCCAATTATCGGACAGGCAAAACGCGGTGAAACTTTGACACCGGGACCGCATAAAATTCAAGGCATTGGCGCTAATTTTATTCCTAAAAACTTAGATTTAGAGTTAGTCGATGAAGTGGTTGCGGTTGAAAGCGCAGAAGCAATTGAATGGGCGCGTAAGACTGCGACTCATGAAGGCATTTTGGTTGGCATTTCCAGCGGTGCAGCGATGGCGGCCGCGGCAAAATTAGCCGCCCGTCCAGAAAATGCGGGCAAAACCATTGTGGTGATTTTACCGGACAGCGGTGAACGCTATTTATCTTCAGTCTTATTTGAAGATATTTCTGCGGATTAAGCGTGATTGCGCAATTGCAAGCTTGCTGTGTACAAAGATAAAAAACAGGCTATTAAAATAGCCTGTTTTTTATTGGAAAATGACTTGACCTTACCAAGGTGGGAATGTTTAAGCTGTAAGCTAAACATAAGACGAAGCACGGGGAGCAAATAATGATGTCAGTCTTATCAGAAGATAAATCGACAGTAAAAAATCAGCTCAGTTTTGATGTAGAAGGCATGACCTGCGCTTCGTGCGTAGCCCGTGTCGAAAAAGCGCTGCTGAAAGTAGACGGTATTCAGTCTGCAGCGGTAAATTTAGCCACTGAAAAGGTAACTGTCAGCAGCATGCTGCCGATTGATGCGCAAGCAGTGATTCAAGCGGTAGAAAAAACGGGTTATAAGGTGCCGGTAAAAACCTTGGAATGGCAGATAGAAGGCATGACCTGTGCATCTTGTGTTGCACGGGTAGAAAAAGCATTAAAGAAAACAACTGGTGTAGTCGATGCTTCAGTTAATTTGGCCACAGAAAAAGCCACGGTAAAAGTTTTAGATTCAACTGATATTGCGGCAGTAAAAAAAGAAGTAGAAAAAGCGGGATTTTCGATAGCCGCGCAAAATATAGAATTGGATATTGACGGCATGACCTGCGCATCTTGCGTAGCCCGGGTAGAAAAAGCACTGAAGCAAGTGAATGGCGTGCAATCTGCATCTGTAAATTTGGCTGCAGAAAAAGCATACGTGCAAGGCGGTCAATTAACCGACCTGATTGCCGCAGTCAAAAAAGCAGGCTATGACGCACGGCTGGCTCAATCATCCAATCAGACGCATGCTGAAAAAAAACAGCTGGAACAGGCCGTCTTAAAGCGGGATTTAATCATTGCTTTAGTCCTTGCGATACCAGTCTTTGTGCTGGAAATGGGGGGACACATGGTTCCTGCGTTCCATCATTTTATTCACAGCAGTATTGGTATGCAGAACAGCTGGTATATTCAGTTTGCACTGACAACACTGATTTTACTGCTGCCGGGCCGCCGTTTCTATGTGCATGGTGTGCCAGCTTTGCTGCGCGCCGCGCCAGATATGAATTCATTGGTCGCTGTGGGTACTTTCTCGGCTTATGCATTTTCCTGTGTGGCGACGTTTATGCCGCAACTGCTGCCTGCCGGTACAATACATGTTTATTATGAAGCCGCTGCCGTTATTATTGCCTTAATTTTATTGGGGCGCTATTTAGAGGCCAAAGCGAAAGGCCGCACCTCGCAAGCCATTCAGTATTTAGTTGGCATGCAGCCGAAAACGGCGCGTGTAGAACAAAACGGGCAGTATATAGAGCTGGACATCGATCAGGTTCAGGCCGGCATGCTGCTGGAAATACGCCCTGGTGAACGTGTTCCTGTAGATGGCGAAGTTATTTCTGGCTCAAGCTATATTGATGAGTCGATGATCAGCGGTGAGCCAATTCCTGTTGAAAAAACAGCAGGGCAGCCGGTGGTTGGCGGAACCGTCAATCAAAATGGCAGCCTGACTGTACGCGCAACTGCAGTCGGTCAAGATTCTGTACTGTCACAGATTATTCAGCTGGTTGAACAGGCGCAGGGCGCTAAACTGCCAATCCAAACCTTGGTTGATAAAGTGACCTTATGGTTTGTGCCTATTGTGATGCTGCTGGCGGCATTGACTTTTATTGTCTGGTATTTCATTGGGCCGGAGCCAAGTCTCACATACGCCTTAGTGAATGCAGTGGCTGTGCTGATTATTGCCTGTCCTTGCGCGATGGGTTTAGCGACGCCGACATCGATTATGGTGGGTACAGGGCGCGGTGCTGAGCTGGGCGTGCTGTTTCGAAAAGGTGAAGCTTTGCAGCTGCTGAAAGAAACTAAAGTAGTTGCCGTAGATAAAACGGGCACCTTGACTGAAGGCAAACCCAAACTGACTGATTTTCAGGTTACAGAGCGGTTTAATGAACATGAAGTTTTAAGCCTTGCCGCATCTGTGGAAGCGAAATCTGAACATCCCATAGCGCATGCCATTGTGCAGGCGGCTCAGGAATTGGGTTTGGATTTCTTAGACGTTTCAGAATTTGACTCTATTACGGGCGCGGGAATTAAAGCGCGGGTAAACGGCCAGCTAGTGCATATTGGCGCTGCGCGTTTAATGCAGGAGCTGGGGCTGAATACCGATGCATTTGCCGCAGCAGCCTCTGCTTTAGGCGAGCAAGGCAAAACGCCGCTGTATGTATCCATAGATCAGCAATTGGCCGCCATCATTGCCGTTGCCGACCCGATTAAAGAAACCACATTCAGCGCCATTCAAGCTTTGCATGATCAGGGGCTGAAAGTTGCGATGATTACGGGTGATAATCTGCATACGGCGCAGGCGATTGCAAAGCAGCTGCATATTGATGAAGTGATTGCCGAAGTCCTGCCTGACGAAAAAGTAACAGCGGTGAAAAAACTGCAGCAGGAATTTGGCTGCATCGCTTTTGTCGGCGATGGCATTAATGATGCGCCTGCTTTGGCGCAGGCGGATGTCGGGCTTGCCATTGGCACAGGAACAGATGTGGCGATTGAAGCGGCAGATGTGGTGCTGATGTCTGGAAATCTGCAGGCTGTGCCAACCGCTATTGGGCTCAGCACTGCGACCATTAACAATATCCGTCAAAACCTGTTTTGGGCTTTTGTATATAACGCCGCGTTAATTCCTGTGGCGGCTGGCGCACTGTATCCGATGTTTGGCATATTGCTGTCACCTGTTTTTGCCGCGGCTGCCATGGCGCTGTCATCAGTCTTTGTCATCAGCAATGCACTGCGCTTAAAGCGTTATCAGCCGACGTGGATGACGCAGGAGGGTTAAGATGAATATCGGGCAAGCGGCAAAGCAATCCGGCATCTCTGCTAAAATGATCCGCTATTATGAGGATATTGGCTTGCTGCCTGCATCCAAGCGGACGGATGCGGGATACCGCATGTACAGTGAAGAGGATATTAAAACGCTGAAATTTATTCAGCATTCGCGCGAATTGGGCTTTTCGACTGAACAGATGAAAGAGTTGATGGGCTTATGGAAAAACGAAGGCCGTCAAAGCGCTGAAGTCAAACAGCTGACACAAAAGCATATTGATGCGCTGAATAAGAAGATTGCCGATTTGCAGGCCATGGTCAGCGCACTGCAGCAGTCTGTAGATTGCTGTGCCGGCAATCAGCAGGCGGAATGTGAAATTTTAAATCAAATTGAACAGGGCGCTGTTCATGAAACTCTGAAGTGAACGGTGCGCAATTAAATGATGATGAACCCAGTATGCATAGGCTTGACCTTAACATCATGGGAAGCTTTATAGTCTATTCATAGTGCAATAAAAGGAAAACACCGTATGAAATTACGTATTGATGCGATGACTTGCGGCGGCTGCGCGCGCAGTGTGACAGCAACGATTAAAGACGTAGATCCGAATGCAAAAGTTGATATTGATGTTGCTGCTAAATTGGTTGAAGTCGAATCTTCTGAAGAGCAGCAAAAGATTTTAGATGCTTTAGCGGAAGACGGCTTTCCTGCGGTTCAATTGTAAGCTTCAGTTTGGCAATGAAGAAAAAGCCTAGATGATCCTAGGCTTTTTTGTGAATTCAGCAGAATCATCATTTTTATTGAGCTTACAGATGAAGATTGGTGGCTGAGTGAATCACTAAAAAACTAATTGTGCGTCGAAATTTTATCCGGTGTCATCAGCGCCTGATTCACATAAAGCTTAATCAAGCGTTCGCGTGAACCAATCGACTTCTGATAATGCGTCGAGTTGAGCAGTAGGGATGCGCCATAAGTCACTGTCCAAATATACGACAGATAATCGCGGATGGACATGATGCTGTTTGACGCTTTTAAATAACCTGCAAATAAATCTTTAATTTCTAAAATCCGCTGTTCACGGATAGCATAAAGCTCCTCAAACAATTCTTTCAATTTGCGCTCATTATTGGTTAAGCGTTCTTCAATGACATGCAGCAGAATCGTCCGGTTCGAATTGAGCATGTTGTACAGCATGTATTGCGAGACATAGGTTTTAATATCGTGATTGTACTGTTTAGAAATTTCCAATAAGCGTTGTTCATTCAAAATAATCAATTCTAAATACAGCTGGTTTTTACTTTTAAAATGCTTGTAAATTGTGCCTTTAGCAATATCCAATTCACTGGCCAATTCACTTAATGTAATATCCTGATGGTTATCAAGCAACAATGTTTCTGCCATCGCTAAAATTTTCTCTTTGCGGATTAGAAAATTTTGTTGGCGTACTGTAGTCATCTTTATAGTTCCAAATACATCAATGGAGAACGTAATTTTAGATTACGGCTTTTCTATCCCATCTAAAATAACACTAAGGTCGAGCAATATGCTCCAATTTGATTTAAAAATAAACACTCGAAAGTTATTGGAATTTTACTGTTTTTCATAAGTGATGCCGCAAAGTCAAGAAAAGTGAACCCTAGAGGTCATTTCCAGCAAATAAAATTCCATTTTTAAATTTTTTATTCTATTGTCAATGCGCACAAAAACAGCGGTTATGTCCAAGGATTCATCATTTTGAATTCGGCAGACAGGTCTTTTGATCAAGGTTTCAGGTTTTATATGTACGGTTCTATGCAAAATCAATTTGTAAGCTTAATCCGCTTTATCCAATTTTTATCTGCCCGATCGCAGTTCTAAAAAGTCAGGGACTGGATACCGAATTTCGGTCTTTTTCAGTGTTTTTTGGGTCATTCATGACGGACATTGAACACAAAATCTCACTTATTTTATTCAGTTGAAATCACCTAGCAGGTTTCACTTGGGATACTTTTATCTTTTAAAAATGCTGGCTTCATTTACCAGTCAGCATTCAATGTATAAGGGAAGCAACTATGCCAATTTATAACGCGCCGCTCAAAGACATGGACTTTATTTTAAATGATGTGTTTAAGGCAGATGAATTCTGGCAAGCCAATGAAAATCTGTCACACGTTGATATGGCGACGGCCAATGCAATTTTAGAAGAAATGGCGAAGTTTTCTAAAAATGTCATTTTGGATTTGAACCGCAGCGCAGATGAAGCGGGCGGTGCAGAATTCAATCAGGGTGAGGTTAAAACGCCAGCAGGCTTTAAAGAAGCTTTCAAACAATTTGCTGAAGGCGGCTGGGTGGGGTTAGGCGCTTCTGAAGAGTTCGGCGGCCAAGGCATGCCAAAAATGCTGACCGTTTTGGCAGATGAAATGATTTGGAGTACCAATCCGTCGTTTATGCTGTACCCGCTGTTGACCGTTGGCGCAGGCATGGCCATTAATGACCGCGCATCGCAAGAGCAAAAAGAAACGTACTTGCCAAAATTTTATACAGGGGAATGGTCTGGCACTATGTGCCTGACAGAACCGCACTCCGGCACAGATTTGGGCCTTATTAAAACCAAGGCTGAACCAAATGCAGAAGGCTCATTCAATATTAGCGGCACGAAGATTTTCATCACCAGCGGTGAACATGACTTAAGTGAAAATATTATTCATTTAGTGCTGGCAAAAACGCCAAACGCGCCTGCGGGTTCACGCGGCATTTCACTGTTTATTGTGCCGAAATTTAATGTCAATGCAGATGGTTCAATCGGCGAACGCAATGCTGTAGCAGCCGGTTCAATTGAACATAAGATGGGCATTAAAGGTTCTGCAACCTGCGTGATGAACTTTGATGGCGCAAAAGGCTTTATCGTAGGCAAAGAAAATGAAGGCCTCGCCGCCATGTTCGTGATGATGAACTATGAACGCCTGTCTATGGGCATTCAGGGCATTGGCGCTGCAGAATTTGCCTATCAGAATGCCGCGCAATATGCCACAGACCGCTTGCAGGGCCGTTCAGCCACAGGCGTTCAATCACCTGAAAAGCCGGCTGATTCTATTTTAGTGCATGGTGATGTACGCCGCATGCTGCTGAATATCCGCGCCAATAATGAAGCCTCACGCGCATTTGCTGTGTATGTGGGCCAGCAGCTGGACATTACAAAATTCTCTACAGATGAAGAGGCTGTACGTAAAGCCAATGACCGTGTTGCTTTGCTGACGCCTATTGCTAAAGCTTATTTAACGGATAAAGCGTTGGATTCTGCTTTGGAAGCGCAAATGTGCTTTGGCGGCCATGGCTATATCCGTGAATGGGGCATGGAGCAATGCATCCGTGACTTGCGTATTTCTCAGATTTACGAAGGCACCAACGGCGTTCAGGCGATTGATTTGATCGGCCGCAAAACCACGAAATGCAGCGGCGCATTTATTGCTGAATATATTGCTGACATCCGTGAATTTGCAGCTTCAATGGCAGATTCTAAAGTGAAAGCCGCTGCGGTTCAGGTGTGCAGTGACGTTGAAGACTTAACTCAATTTATTGTTGAACAGTCTAAAACAGCGCCTGATTTCAGCAATGCCGTCGCCGTAGATTACCTGCATGCAGTGGGCCTGCTCAGCTTTGTGTATATGTTTGCACGCATCAGCCAAGCGGCAGCTGCTAAACCGGAAGCGTTCTACCAAAACAAACTGGTGCTGGCAGATTATTATGTGGCCAAAGTGCTGCCGGATTTAGCCGCGCGCGCGCAGCGCATTAAAGCAGGCTCTGAATTGATTATGCAGCTGCCGGAAGAATATTTTACCGCTCAATCTTAATGTTTGAGCACATGCTTTAAAACTTGATGGAAAAGCCCGAAAAAGTGCTTACGCTTCTTGGGGCATACAAAATGTATAAAGAGGATGACATAAGAAATGATCGTAATTTTAGATGGTGTTCGCACAGCGATGGGCGGTTTTCAGGGTTCACTTTCATCATGTACAGCGCCTGATTTAGGTGCAACTGCAATTAAGGCAGCTGTAGAGCGCGCTGGCTTGCAGCCTGCAGATATTGATGAAGTGATTTTTGGCTGTGTGCTGCCTGCTGGCCTAAAGCAAGGCCCAGCGCGTCAGGCCATGCGTCAGGCTGGTTTGCCGGATTCAACTGGTGCAACAACGATTAATAAAATTTGCGGCTCTGGCATGAAAGCCGTGATGCAGGCAGCCGATGCCATTAAAGCGGGTTCTGCAGAATTTGTGGTGGCTGGCGGCATGGAATCAATGTCCAATGCGCCGTATTTGCTGGAAAAAGCCCGTGCAGGTTACCGCATGGGACATGGAAAAACTACGGATCATATGTTTCAGGAAGGCTTGGAAGATGCCGAAACGGGCCTTTCTATGGGTATTCTTGCGCAGGAAATGGCAGATCAAAAAGGCTATACCCGCGAACAGCAGGACGCATTTGCCATCAATTCATTAAATAAAGCGGTTGCTGCTATTCAAGGCGGTTTCTTTAAAGAAGAAATCACGCCTGTAACCGTAAAAACCCGTAAAGGTGAAGCAGTTGTTGATACCGATGAACAGCCTTTGAGCGCGAAACCGGAGAAAATTCCAACACTGCGCCCTGCATTCAAAAAAGACGGCACCATTACCGCAGCCAATGCCAGCTCAATTTCTGACGGCGCTTCTGCTTTGGTGATTACATCCGAAGAAATTGCAAATCAACGCGGCCTGAAACCGCTGGCAAAAGTAGCAGCTTATGCGACAAATTCACAGCATCCTTCAGAATTTACCATTGCACCGGTAGGCGCAATTGAAAAAGTGCTGCAAAAAACCGGCTGGGATGCGCAGGATGTCGATCTTTGGGAAGTGAATGAAGCCTTTGCTATGGTGACGATGCTGGCCATAGATGGCTTTAACTTAGATGAAGCTAAAGTCAATGTAAACGGCGGCGCATGTTCATTGGGTCATCCATTGGGCTCATCTGGTTCACGCATTATTGTGACGCTGATTCATGCACTAAAGCGCACAGGCGGTAAAAAAGGCATTGCGGCGCTGTGCATTGGCGGCGGTGAGGCAACAGCAATTGCGGTTGAGCTAATCTAATACAGGTTCAGGTTTATTGGCCTGAGCAATTTTTTCGTTAAGCAATAATAAAACTGTGATTTCAGCCCGCTGGGATCACTACGATAAATATTTGATTTTGAGATTTTTTATGAACGGTTTAGATCGCATTCGCTTGGTCTCTCTGCGTGACAAAGTTATGTCTGCGCAGCAGGCGATTAAATTAATTAAAGATGGTTCGGTTGTTGGCTTAAGCGGTTTTGGCGGCGCAGGCGAAGCAAAAATAGTGCCGCTGGCCTTGGCGGATTATGCAAAAGAACATCCGCTGAAAATTACCTTGGCTACGGGCGCTAGTTTGGGCAACCGTATTGATGGGCGCTTGAATGAGGCGCATGCCATTGAGCGCCGTTATCCTTATCAGGCCGATCCAGATTTGCGGAAGTCCATCAACGCGGGTGAAGTCATGTACATCGACCAGCACTTGTCTGAAATGGCAGACAACATCCGTCATCATAATTTGCCGCGTATTCATGTTGCGGTGGTTGCTGCCACAGCAATTACTGAAGATGGACAAATCATTCCAACAGGCTCATGCGGCAACTCAGCTAATTTTATTGAAATGGCTGATCATGTGATTGTGGAAATTGACAATACCATTAACCCAGTGCTGGAAGGCGTACATGATATTTATGTGCCAAAGGCGCGTCCGAACCGTGATCCTATTCCGCTGACTCAGGCCGGTGACCGCATTGGCACCATTGGCATTAACGTCAGCCCTGAAAAAATTTCTGCCATTGTTTTGAATGATGTGCCGGATACATCTTTTAAAATGGATGAGCCGGATGCAGAAACTTTAGCAATTGCGCAGCATTTGATTAGCTTTTTTGAAGGTGAAGTGGCAGCAGGGCGCTTGCCTGAAAACTTAGGCCCGCTGCAGTCGGGTGTTGGTTCTATAGCGAATGCCGTATTTTCAGGCTTTGAACATTCCAATTTCCATGATCTGGAAATGTACTCAGAAGTGCTGCAGGATTGCACTTTTCAGCTGATTGACTCAGGCAAAATGACATTTGCTTCCGGCTGTTCCATGACTTTGTCTGAACCTTGCGCTGCGCAGGTTATGGAGAATTTTGATCAATACAAAGATAAAATCATACTGCGTCCGCAGGAGCTGTCCAATAATCCTGAAATCATCCGCCGTTTGGGAATTATAGCCATCAATACAGCGCTGGAATTTGATATTTACGGAAATGTGAATTCAACCCATGTCACAGGCACTAAAATGATGAACGGCATTGGCGGTTCAGGTGACTTTACCCGGCATGCGCATATCGCTATTTTTGTCACCAAGTCGGTGGCTAAAGGCGGCGCAATTTCGTCTGTCGTGCCTATGGTCAGCCATACCGATCATACTGATCATGATGTGGATATTGTGGTGACCGAGCAGGGCTTGGCTGATTTACGCGGACTTGCACCGCGCGAACGCGCCCGTAAAGTGATTGAAGTCTGCGCGCATCCAGATTATCGTGCAGAACTGCTCAGCTATTTCGAACGCGCATGTGAAAAAGGCGGCCAGACGCCGCATATTCTTGCAGAAGCCTTGTCTTGGCATGCAAAATTTGAAGAAACAGGAACGATGAGCAGAACGGCATAAGTACGAAACTGCTCTTCATCTCTTTAGCCAGTCAGTATGGAAACTGACTGGCATTCGATTCAGCATTTCGTATTGTCAGAATCACCCCGTTTGCTGATTTAAAAAGTCACAAAAGAAAAAGAGAAGCTGCGAAAGTAAAACCAAACGTCATGCTGCTGAAACGCGGGAACAACAAGAAGCTGCTTAAGCGAAAGCGATTCATTCCTATAATGCCTGCATCGCAATATTTATAATTTAAGGCCAGCGTTTTGAAATTGATTCAATATTTTTCAGGTATTACACACTTCTGCTGCTGTTAACTGCGTGTACGAAAGCGCCAGCGCCCGATTATCAAGGCACGTGGAAAAATACCTTAGAAGACCCTAAACTTGAAAACGCATTGGTTATTGCCAAAAATGGCGAAAATTATTTAATTACCAATACATTAAAAGATAAGCAAACAGGCAAGACTGAAAAGAAAAATCCTGTGCCTGCATCAGTGGGGCAAACCGGTTTGCTTCAAGTCCATGCTGGCCCAGCTTCCGTTGATTTTGCCATTGATGGAAAAAATGGAAACTTGATCGGTTCAGGCTCAATCTATACCAAAGCAAAATAACGTTATTTATACGGGCATGAATACATCAAAAGATGCCGCGCATTGTCGTGGCGTTTTTTCCTCATCGCAATTTAATTTTTAGAATCATTTTGCGCCTCAAGATTCTAATTTTGCATCAGCTGCATTGAAAAGATTTATCTCAAAAAAACTGAGCAGAGCAGCATAATCCTGCACAAAATAATCTGCCTTGGCTTTAATTTCAGGCATTTCATGCGCTGAATATTGGTCATAAATGGCAGCAACTTCGATGCCTGCCTGACGAGCAGCCTCTATGCCAATCAGTGAATCCTCAATAATTAAGCACTCTTCCGGCTGTACATTAAAATGCTGAATGGCTTTTAAATATACTTCAGGGTGCGGTTTGATATTCTGCACATGTTCACGGGTCAAAATTAAGTTAAAGTCTTTTTCAAAATTCAGCCTGCTGTTAATGCGGGTGTTGTTCCGCTGATAGCGCTGAATATTGCTCAAGCTGGTTGTGGTTGTAATTGCAGTGTGTATACCTTGCTGAAGCAGAAGCTGCACGAAAATTTCAGCTTGCGGTTTGAGCTGAATTTCATGATCTAGAAAATAATGAGAAATGCTGTAGCGTATTGTTTTGACTTCGTCTTTGCTTAAGTGCGCAACGCCGTATCTTTCTTTTAGATAGCCACAATATTCTAGATAGGGATCTGCGCAATGTTTAATTTTTTTCAACTGTGCATCACGCTGCTGCTGGATAATATTGAAATCTTCCAGTTGACCCGATAAATCTTTAATCAGTCTGGCATCGACCTGATTCCAAACACCAACTGAATCAATCAGCGTGCCGTCTAAATCGAAACAAACTAATTTTTTATTGTGCAGCATATATAATGTCCAGCCAGAATTCAGGTCAATTATGCGTTGCTGCGCCATTTAAATAAAGCTGGCTTGCTCATAGCTGTTGCCTAAGGCTATAAGGCAATTTTCAAGCCGCACAGCAAGCGCATAAAAAATGGCTGAATAGGCGAAACTAGAATAACCGCTCTAGAAAATTTAGACCTTTCGCAGTACTATTTAAGCCTAGGACGTGTTTATCTATTGCCATTTAATGGATTAATTGCCTTAATATTTGAAAAATAGGAAATTATCTTTCGTGTTTGAACTGGACTGTAAATTACTCAGTATCTTTTTTTACGTATATAAATTTAAAAGCGTGTCTGCAGCGGCAGATCACTTAAAAATGAGCCAGCCGACGGTCAGCAATATCCTGAATAAAATTCGTCAGCATTATAACGACCCGCTTTTTTTACGCATCGGCAATGAAATGGTGCCGACAGAATTGTCCAAGCAATTATTTCCGCTGGTCAGTGAAGCGCTGAGCAAAGTCGAAATTATCAATAATTTCACGATTGATTTTGATCAAGCTATTTCCCATCAGCAGTTCACTTTGGCCATGACCGATGTTTCTCATTTGGTGCTGCTGCCAAAAATTACTCAATATTTGAAAGCCAATGCGCCGCATGTCCGCTTGAATGTCCGCCCAATCACGACAGAAACCAGTTATCAAATGGCGAATGGTGAAATTGATTTGGCGCTGGGTTTCTTGCCACATTTAGAAAATGGCTTTTACCAGCAGAAGCTGTTTGAGCAGTATTATGTGGTGATCGCGGCGAAGGATCATCCGCGGTTAACTGGCGATACCATTAGCAAAGAGCAGTATCTGAGTGAGCTGCATATTGATATTGATGCTGGAATGGGGCATTACCATATAGAAAATGAGCTGCTTAATCTTGAGTTAAAACGCGATATTTTAATGCGTTTGCCGAGCTATTTAGGCGTTGGGCTGGTTGTGCAGGATACCGATGCCATTGCCACGGTTCCTTATTATCTCAGTGAAGTTTTACTTTCACGCGGCAATTTAAAAATTTTTGAAGCGCCCATTGCATTTCCAACTTATGGTGTAAAACAGTATTGGCACATGTCTTGCCATCATAAAACCAGTCATCAATGGCTGCGCCATATGTTCCATGAAATTTTAGTGAAATAGTTGTTTTACAAGATTCAGCGTACACTTTCTGTATGAAAATGGAATTCATCATTCTGCTTGATTCAGTCCCAGCATTTGCTGGGATTTTTTAATTTTGGTGCAGTTTTATTTGGGCTGTTTTCATTTGCACTGAATTTGCGCAATAAAAATAAATTTTTAGTATTACAAATGTATAAAATCGTAATACCTATCTGGCACGCCATTTGCATTTACCTATTTAGATATAAAGTGATCTAGGGTTCCGGCAGTATTTTTATTTTAAACATACTGCGGCTGTGACCGAGAGTTCACGGCTCAATTGAGCTACACGGAGGGATAAAAGCCCGGGAGGTTGAAAACTTAACCTTAGAGAGGTCATACAACATGGGCGGCTTTCATAATAATCAAATACTTTGGACTGAGCTTTTGCCGGGCGGGCATCATTGGTCTGGACGGATTCACAAAGGCGCTGTTTTACAGTTTAAAGCGCTAAGTGAGAATGCCAATGTTTCACTGTTCTGTGTCAATGCGGAAGATAAATTAGAACGCTACAACATGCCTGACAGTTTAAAAGGTCAGCATACTGCCTATCTCACGGCAGGCAATGTGCTGTATTCAGACTTGGGCCGGGCAATGGCATCGATTGTTCAAGATGATCACGCTTGGAGCGATACGTTCTGCGGTGCCAGCCGGCCTGAGCAAATTGCAAAACAATTTGGCATATGCGCTTTTCAGGATGCGCGCAATGAGATGTATCAAAGCGGCCTGGATGGCCTGTTAGTCGAAATGGCTAAATTTGCACTCAGCCAAACCGATTTAAGCGCTACCGTAAATTTATTTTCCAAAGTGACGCCGAATGATGCAGGCGAACTCTCTTATGTCCTATCAGACAATACAGATCAAGTGATTGAACTGCGCTTTGAGATGGATTGCTTAGTATTTTTGTCTGCAGCGCCGCATGGCCTAGATTGCAGTGATGCTTATACGCCATCGGGTATTCAATTGGCTTTATTCAAAGCCAATGCTTTAGGGGAGAGTGACATCTGCCGTGATTCTTGTCCGCAAAATCAGCGCGCATTTCAAAACAATGCCCGTTACTACGCACTTTCAAATATCTAAAGCAGGAACAAGATCATGACAGTTTTAACCCATTTTGTAAAAAATCAGTTTGAAACAGCCGTATTGAACGAAGTATGTCCTGCTGGCGAGTCTTGGATGTGTGAAGTAAAAAAAGGCCAGTATTTCCGCATTATTGACCTTGAAGGCAATCAGGCCGTCGATACCTTATTTATCTCTGCAGAAAACCCAGAAGAGCGTTACAGTGCAACTGATACATTGGCCATCAATCAGCAAATTTACCTTGAAAAAGGCACGATGCTGTACAGCAACTTTGGTCGGCCGATTGCCGTGATTAATGATGACAACTGCGGCCGTCATGACACTTTAGGCGGCGCGTGCTCATGTGAAAGCAACACGGTCCGCTATGTGCATGACAAGTATCCGATGCACAGCTGCCGCAACAATTTTATGTATGCTTTGGCCAAAAATCCTGTCGCGCAAAAACATGGCTTAAATGTGCGCCACATTGGCCCGAATATTAATTTTTTTATGAATGTGCCTGTGACAGCAGAAGGCGCTTTGAAATTTGATGACGGCATTTCTGCGCCGGGTAAATTTGTGGAAATCCAAGCCGAAATGGATCTGATTGTGCTGATTTCCAACTGCCCGCAACTGAACAATCCATGCAGCGGCTATAACCCGACACCGATTCAATTGGTGGTGCATGAAGGCATGGAGGCATAAGCAATGACAATGTTAACCAAAGTTTTAATCGCCAACCGCGGCGCCATTGCCTGCCGCGTCATCCGAAGCCTAAAAAAACTAGGTATTCAATCTGTCGCTATGTATTCAGAAGCGGACCGTGATTCGCTGCATGTCACTTTGGCCGATGAAGCGGTTTATATTGGCGAAGCGCCTGCCAGCCAAAGCTATTTAAATGTAGAGAAAATCTTAGCTGTTGCCAAGCAAACTGGCGCGCAAGCGATTCATCCGGGCTATGGCTTCTTATCTGAAAATGCAGAATTCTGTGATCTGTGCGAAGCGCAAGGCATTGCTTTTATTGGCCCAAACTCGAAACAAATGCGTGAATTTGGCTTAAAACATACGGCGCGCGAGCTGGCTATTCAAGCTGATGTACCATTGCTTCCGGGCAGCGGTTTATTGGCGGATGAAGCTGAAGCGTTAACTGAAGCTGCACGGATTGGCTATCCAGTCATGCTGAAAAGTACCGCAGGGGGCGGCGGCATTGGCATGCGATTGGTGTGGAATGAAATGGAGCTGAAAGATGCCTATGCCACGGTGTCTTATTTGGCGCAAGCCAACTTTAAAGATGCAGGTCTGTACTTAGAGAAATTTGTGCAAAATGCGCGCCATATTGAAGTACAGATTTTTGGTGATGGCCACGGTTTAGTTTTGGCACTTGGCGAGCGGGATTGTTCTGTACAGCGCCGCAACCAAAAAGTCATTGAGGAAACACCTGCACCGCATTTAAACGCTGCACAGCGTGAATACATTCAAAGCATTGCCATTCAGCTGATGCAATCGGTGAATTACCGTTCGGCAGGGACTGTTGAATTTGTCATGGATACCGACACGCAAGACTTTTATTTCCTGGAAGTGAACACCCGTCTGCAAGTCGAGCATGGTGTAACTGAACAAGTTTACGGTGTAGATTTGGTGGAATGGATGGTGACATTGGCTGCAGGTACATGGACTGCGCCGACTACAGAGTTAATCTCTCAAGGTCATTCCATTCAAGTGCGTTTATATGCAGAAGACCCGATTAAAAACTTTCAGCCAAGTGCAGGTTTGCTGACTTTTGTTGGGTTTGATGACAATGCGCGGAATGAAACATGGGTAGAAACAGGCTCAAATGTATCGTCATTCTATGACCCGATGATTGCCAAAATCATTGTCACAGCGGATGATCGTCAATCAGCGATTCAAGCCATGACAAATACTTTGGCAAAAACGCAAGTGGCAGGCATTGAAACCAATCTGGAATATCTGCAAAACATTATTGACTGTGATGTTTTTAAAGCGGGTATGCAAACCACACGTTTTTTAAATACCTTTGAATGGAAAGCCCAAAAGATTGAAGTCTTGCAAGCAGGCATTCAAACAGCCGTGCAAGATGTCACAGGCCGTTTGGGCTACTGGGATGTCGGCGTACCGCCATCCGGCGCAATTGATCCATTGTCACTCAATACGGCGAATCAGCTTTTAGGCAATGCTCCAAATACCGCAGGCCTCGAATGTACGCTGCAAGGGCCTAGTTTAAAATTCCATTGCGACAGTCAAATTGTACTGGCTGGCGGTGATATGCCTTCGACCTTGGATGGTGTGGCTGTACCGATGTGGCAAACACTGAATGTACGCAAAGGTCAAATCTTAAAATGCGGCAAAATCACCACAGGCTGCCGTACCTATATTGCGATTAAAGGCGGCTTAAATGTGCCGGAATATTTAGGTTCACAAGCGACATTTACCTTAGGGCAATTTGGCGGTCATGCAGGGCGTAATTTATTGATTGGCGATATGCTGCCAATCACGGCATTTACATCTGATGAAGCCAAAGCGCTTGTACCTGAGCAAATTCCGATATTCAGTCATGAATGGGAAATGGCAGTGATGTATGGCCCGCACGGCGCGCCTGATTTTTTCACTAAGCAAGATATTGATACTTTCTTTGCGAATGAGTTTGAAATTCACTTTAACTCAAGCCGCACAGGCATTCGCCTGATTGGCCCTAAACCTGAGTGGGCGCGCATTGACGGCGGTGAAGCCGGGCTGCATCCATCCAATATTCATGACAATGCCTATGCCATTGGTGCAATTGATTTCACGGGCGATATGCCCATTATTCTCGGGCCAGATGGCCCAAGCTTAGGCGGTTTTGTCTGTCCTGCGGTGGTGATTCATTCTGAACTTTGGAAACTTGGCCAGCTAAAAGCAGGCGATAAAGTTAAATTTATTCCAGTGAGTTATAGCCAAGCGAAAACATTGAATGAAAAATATCATGCCATGTTGGATGCGGCTGATTGTTCAAGTGTGAAATTTGATGAAGCATTTTCGGCTGAAACGTCAACACTTGAAAATGCAGTGCTAGATACCTTGAAAGGTTTAAATGGCGCGCCGGATGTGTTGTACCGTCCTGCGGGCAATAACTACATGCTGGTGGAATATGGCGAGCTGGTGCTTGACTTAAACCTGCGTTTCCGTATTCATGCCTTAATGCAGTGGATGAAAGAACAGAATATTCAAGGCATCATTGACCTGACGCCGGGCATTCGCTCATTACAGATTCATTTTGATTCGACCCAGCTTGATCAATTGGATTTATTGCGTCTGCTGCAAGTGGCGGAAGAACGTTTGCCAGATGTGACGGAAATGCAAGTGCCTTCACGTACCGTATATTTACCGCTGGCATGGGAAGATTCTCAAACACAGCTTGCGACCGACCGCTATATGCAAACGGTGCGCCCTGATGCGCCGTGGTGTCCGGACAATATCGAGTTTATCCGCCGTATCAATGGCTTAAAAGACAAACAAGCCGTGAAAAATGTGGTTTATGACGCAAGTTATTTGGTCATGGGCTTGGGCGATGTGTATTTGGGTGCACCTGTAGCGACACCGCTGGATCCGCGTCAGCGTTTAGTGACCACAAAATATAACCCTGCACGGACATGGACACCTGAAAATGCGGTCGGCATTGGCGGCGCCTATATGTGCGTGTATGGCATGGAAGGTCCAGGCGGTTATCAGTTTGTGGGCCGTACTACACAAATGTGGAGCCGCTACCGCAAAAACCCTGATTTTGAACAAGGCATGCCGTGGTTGCTGCGTTTCTTTGATCAAATTAAGTTTTATGAAGTGACTGAAACTGAACTGATGCAAATGCGTGAGGACTTTAAAGCAGGCCGCTTAAAACTGCGCATTGAAGAAGGTGTATTGAATCTTAAAGAATACAATGATTTCCTCACTGAAAATGCAGAATCTATTTCGGCATTCAAGGTGGTTCAACAAGCGAATTTTGATGCAGAACGCCACCGTTGGCATGAGGCTGGTTTGGCTGAATATGTGTCTGAAAGCCTAGATGCAGTGGATGATGGTGAAGGCGTAGAGATTCCGGATGGCGGTTGTGCGGTTGAATCTCACATGCCGGGTTCAATTTGGAAAATTGAATGTGCATCAGGTGATATTGTGGAAGAAGGCGCAACGCTGGCGGTGATTGAAGCGATGAAAATTGAAATCCCGATTATTGCGCCTGAGCGTATGCGTGTAGATGCGATTACGATTGAAAAAGGGCAAACGGTGAAAACGGGGCAGGTATTGTTTACGTTGGCGCCAGTGGCTTGATGAGATAGAAATAAAAAGATCGCTTAGGCGGTCTTTTTATTTGGTAGTGGGTTTTCAGAAATAATGTGTTTAAATATTTTTTCACATAATTCCTTGGCAGAATCCGTTAATTCCCATTCAATATGATCCATGACCGTTAAAACTAGACGGCAAAATTTGAGTTTTTCTTTAATTGTGCCTGATTGGTCAGAAAAACATTTTTTAGGCTTGTCATCAGGGGTTCTAGGATTACCAACTCTGATTTGATCGTCAATAATTTTACCGATACCATTTTTTTTCATGAAAATAATCTTGATCCTCTATTAGAGAGATTATATTAAATCCTTCTTTTGTATCTGCTTGCATACCATCTTTGGATAGATGATTCGAAAGAGCAATTCTTTTTGCGTCATCATTTTCAAGAGCATCATTCAAACCTAAATATTTGATACGACAAGTATGATAAATAATGTTTGATGGCAGGGTGTTTTCAGTTTCTTTACATTCTAAAAGGAAAAATTTTTCTCCAAGTTTTTCTTCTAAATTTGTAGCTCTCATTCCTTTATTTTTAGTTTTAATATCACCATCAGCTATAAGAAACACACTACTAGACGTCAAGAGAGCATTCATACCGCAATCATGTAAATGATCAGTAAATTCGTCACTAAAATCCCAATGCGTTAGGTTGCTACCAGCATATTCCACAAATGTATAATGATAATTCGGCATTAACCTTTGAATATCTGAAGATCGATATTTATATGATTGTAAATTGTTAGCTTTTCTTTCAAATTCCAAAGCTTCTTCTTGTTTTAGTACCTCTAAATATTTTTTCATATATTTGGTAATGTATAAACGATCTGTAATACCTTCCACCCAAATTGTACAGTTTGCCAAATAGACAGAAGAAGGACGTACACCTAATGAGGCAAGTAAGTCACGATCTCGATCACAGCGATAAATTTTAAAATCAAAATTGTTAGATGAACCAGCTTTGGGTTGCTTAACAAATTTTTGAATCATCACTTGATCTGATTCATCCGCCATATCAAGTAAGTGATTTGAATGTGTAGTAAAGAAATAATAATGGGGTGTTTCGTTTAAATAGAAATTCATCAATTGACGAACCATACCTGCATGCATGTGCAATTCAGGTTCTTCTATAAAAAATGCATGTGTTTCTGTATTTCCTTCTTTGTTTTTACTTTTTATATAAGCTTCATAAGTTAAGATAATCGCTTGTTGCAAGCCATCACCTAATTGAGAAATTGGGAATTGTTTATCTTTACCAATTTTAATATTTACAACATCTTGATCATGTTTAGGTATAAGTGAAACAGTCTCATTGTCAAAAAAATACTGACTTAATTTTTCTTCATAATCTTTAATTAGTTCACGTTGCTCAGGTTCACCTAAAAGATGAATTTTAAGTTCATGGTATAAGCACTCACCAGTAATAATATTATTAGAGTTGAATTTGTCTGTATCTGAAAAATAATCTTTTTGAGCACGCTCGATGTATGGCTGTCTATTTTGTTGTTCTGTGACAGGACGCATGCCACGTAGAATTGGTATATAGAATTTATGCTTGAAATTATTGTTTTTATAAAATGATTCTAAATCTAAACGATATTTTTCGGTTATTTCATTAAATTTTAGCTTATTATTTTGATCATAGTATTGAAAAATCATGTTGATTTTTTCTGTAAGTATTTTGACAAATTCAAGCCGTGTCCTTTGAGGTTCAGGTGTTATGACATCCCTAATTAATTTATGTAGTTGATTATAGTTGTCTCCTCCGTATGAATTACTAAAACCAATATAACCAGAATGGCAAGACATGAGTGTTGTTTGTAACTCACTTAAAGAATGATTGGGGGATATATAGTTATAAGTCTTAAGGTCATGTTGAGAGATAAAAGCTTCCCGAAGAAATCTACTTTTTCCTGCATTATTTTTACCTATAAAGAAATTCAGTCTTTTTATTTCAATAAGTTCATTATATTCAACATCATTGTCAGAACTATAATTTTCTAAATTTTCAGCCCAATAATATAGTTTTTCTGTCATAAAGCCCCCAAAAATATGGAGCTAATTTAGCAGTAAAACACTGCTTTTAAAAGATAATTTATAAATTCATAGATTGAAATAACTATTTGAGCTTTATAAATGCAACGCTTAATTATCCAAATGTTCTCTCAGAATCCGTCTCAACTCCAAAATAGCATCTGGAGACTCATGGATTGAATGTCCACCATGGAAAACCTTTTCAGACACCGCACCCTCTAAATGAGAACTTGTATAGGGAACAATACCATCTGACATTTGGCTTAGATCTGTACTTTTAGTTTGATTTCCCATAATTGAATGATAAGGAATGACTTTACTTGGCATGATATTCGACGTCAGCAGCATAAACCGGGATTTTTGACTTAAATCCGCTGGGCCAGATTTAACCAAACCTGCTGTAGAATTTTTAGCATTCGGGATATGGACATTGACATCATTTAAAAAGCTTAAAGGCAGGACCACAATTTTTTTTGCCAAATTGGTAAACCAGCGGTCGGCATAGTCCGTGCCGTGATGTGGCGCTGCAATAAAAATCACACGGCTTATCGGCTGCAAAGGCTTAAAAATAAAGCGTTCACGAATAATAGGATTTCGCTGCAGCTGCGTATTTTGCTCATAGTTCATCAATGGAATCGCCTGTGCAGAGATATCAGCATCGCTCACCAGCAGGCGGCTGATAATACCGCCCATACTGTGGCCAATTAAAACAGCATCCCGTGCAGAGGGTGTATTGGGCTGTACTTGCTCAAATGCTTGTTTTAATAGCGCATTGATTTGAAAACGGCTTTCTGCAATAGGCATATTCGTGGAATAGAATACCTGCCAGACTTGATAGTGCTCACGCAGTTTTGCATCGCCCATAATATTATTGGTTAATGAAATCCATGTTTCTGGGCTGCTTGCCAAACCGTGAATCATCACAATAACTTTTTTATTCGGCTGATAAGGTTCAAGCATAAACACATGCGGCATGCGCAGATTTTCATCTTTATTCAATAAGGTCCAGTAACCGGACTGACCTAATTTATTTTCGGACAGCCACAGCCCATATGGTGCAGAATAATTAGCAGTCAAGGTATAAAAACGGGATTCAATTTCAGCAGTTTTGTACTGATTTGGGTTGTATAGCTGAATTTGAATAGGCGCTTGCGCAGATAAAATGTCAGCGATGCCGCTTTGCGTGCTAGGCACCGCAATAGCGCTCACTGAAAGGTATCGTGCTGGATGAATATTGGGATTGGGCTTATGCTTAAAATATTGTTCAGGGTCTAAAATAAAGGATTGCGAACTTAAAGTATCGCTTCGTTTCTTAACGACAGCAAATTCTGAACCAATGCCTTCCTGACGGTTAATCACAGTTAAGCCAGAGAAATGATCATTATAGCTGGAACGCAGTTTTTCAATTTCAGCATGTTCGAGCGCTGGATAGTGCTGAAAGTTGATGCTGTACATGGATGAGCCTAGCAAAAGCTGCTCAGGAAACTCATTAAAATTGAAACGCCTATGCGCAGCCGTAATTAAGCGCGAAAGCGCTACATTATAAAAAGTTCGGACTTGCCCCTGACGCAAGTCAAATAAGCGTGATTCCGGCGCTTGCGGCATTTTAAATAAATAAACATAACTGTAGCGCAGGCTTAAATCAAAATCAGACAGCTGCTGGTCTAAACAGGCTTTAATCTTGATGGCATCTCTTTTGCTTCTGTTCAGTATTAAATCTTGCGCGCAGGGCTTATTTTTATCTGCGTTTAAAGCCCGCGCCATATACAGCTCACTGGCAGCCGCATAAACTTGGTCTTCATCTAAAGTTTCATTGCTGCGCAGTTTTAAAATGCAGCTGTCTAACTGTTGAAAGCAGCTTTGGCTGTTTTCGTTCACGAGCTGCAGTAACTGCAAGCTGGATGAACTGAGCCGCTGATCAGTTAAAATATTGTCCGTTTTATTATGCAAAGAAGAGCTGAGTTTATTTTCTTTCAATTTGACCAGCTGGCAGCCAGAAAGCACACTGAGGCTAAAAAATGCAATCAGGCTCAGGCGGGTTTGTACAGAAGTCAGCATAAAACAGGCTCATCAATCTTTGGGCTATTTTAATCAATTTGAAAATAAAAGCTTCAGCTGAGTTGAATCAAAGATGAAGTTGTATGCATGAATGGCTGTGAGTTTAAATGTCATCAAGCTTGGCTTTTGTTTATACGCTAAACAGTGTGGATGCGCTGCTGATTATTAAAGGCAATATGCAGCAATTTACGATGAATAAATCTAAGTTTCTCTAATACAGGAGCAGATAAGGTAAAAGGATAGGCGTCTTCTAAGCCCATACTGCGGTTTAATGCATTTAAGTTAAATGTCAGTGTTAACCAATGCTGCAGCAGCAAATCAAAATCCTGAGCGCCAATTGGATTTTCATGCAGTTCTAAATTATTTAAACCCATTTTATCGGTTTTAATCATCAAGCCTGCATGGTACGCCGTTTCTAGGGTATCCATCATGTGCAGATAGTGCGCCCATGTTTCCGCCCAGTCTTCCCAAGGATGCGTGCTGGCATAAGAGCTGACAAAGGATTCATCCCAATTGCGCGGCGCGCCGTCTTCATAATGGCGTTTCAGCGCTTCGTTGTAGTCTTGGCGTTCATCCCCAAAGAGTGTGCGGAATTCATCAATCAATTCAGGATGTGCATCTTTCATCAGGTCAAAATAATAATGACCGCTTTCATGGCGGAAATGACCGAGCAGCGTGCGGTAGTTTTCACCCATCTTAATGCGGGTCGTTTCACGGTAGATGACATCAGCTTCACTGGCATTCAGTGTAATCACACCGTTGGCATGGCCTGTCATCACCGGAGTGTTTTCTGTGGGCATGAGAAAATTAAAACGCAGCCCCAAACGGTCATCATCGCTGTGTTTAGGGCGAGGCATAATATTCAGCCGCTGCATTAAATAGAGAAACCGCCGCTTTGCGTGCTCTAAGCGTGCCCAGTACACCACATGATCTGGATTGTCTAAGTTGGGAATGGTGTGGGTCAGCAAGCACGATTCACAGTATATTTCGTGACTGTTTGCAGGCACCATCCAGTTGCACACTTGATGATGCTGATAGTTGTAGCAGGGCTTATAGCGCTTGTCCTGCAGTTCATGATTTAAAGCGAGCCACAAGGTGTCGCTGTGCTTTGTAAAGCAGCCCATGTCTTTTTCAGAGGCAATGTAGCCCAGTGCTGTTTGGCATTTCACGCAGTGTGAATTGGCAAAAAACACTTGATTCGAGCATACGGCGCATCTGAAATATTTCATAAGCGGCAAAATGGCAGGGAAACTTTTCATCAGTATAAATGATGTTTTCGTTATGCTGTATGCGCAAAGCGTTTCACTTGGTTATCCGGCGCAGTTTATTTTTCATCGTAATAGTTTTTAGCGCTATTTTATAAAAATTCCTCCTTGGTGCAGCATGCCCGTTCATGGGCAGCAGCATGCACATATTTTGCTCAAATTTATTTCAAATAAGCATGAACTCAGCTGAAAGATCAGTTTTCAGATTGGCACAGATTCTGCATTTCTATTGATATTACTAAATCAACATTCTGTATTACTCAATCAGGAGATGCATATGAACCATGCTAATTCAGCAAAAATCCTGCAATTGTTTAAGGCTTTTTTTATTGAACTGCTGAGCGCCCGCGCTGGCTTATATATCAAACAAGAGAGCAAAAAAGGATAAGCGCCATGCCTAAACAAAAATTGGCGCGGATCAGCATTACCGTGCCAGAAGCAACAGTCGATGCGCTGGACCAGAAGATTGTCGATCAGCACTACGAAAGCCGTTCGCAGGCGATTGTTGACATGATCAATAAACATTTGATTGCCGATCAGGAACAGCGCAACGCAGTGATGGTGGGCACATTTACTTTGCTGTATGACGCAAGCGTTACAGCGCTGCGTATCCAGCTTTTAGATTTGCAGCAGCAATTTTTAGAACAAGTGGTGAGTTCACTGCACATTCAGCTGGATGATCAAAAAATTTTAGAGGTCATGATCTTGCAAGGGCTCAGTTCAGAGCTGAAAGCCATCAGCCAGCACTTTATAGCCCTAAAAGGTGTGACCAAAGGGCATTTGGAATTGATGAATGCCGTCATGCCGCCAATTCCGCAAAACGAAGCATTGAAGGAGCAGAAGCTGTGAAAAACCTATGGACGATACAAGACTGGAAACAGGCCTATGCTTCAGGCAGCATTCAGCTGCAAGACTTAAAAGCCTATGCTGCATCCATTCAAAACGATAACCATGCTTGGATTGAAATTGCGGATGAAGCGCAGCTGCAGGCGCAGTTTGAGGCTTTATCAGAAAAGCCTTCTGCAGATTTGCCTTTATACGGCGTACCTTTTGCAGTCAAAGACAATATTGATGTCGCTGGTTTTCACACCACCGCTGCCTGTAAAGAAGCCGCGTATTTAGCGGAAACAGATGCAGCTGTTGTAGTCAAACTTAAAGCGGCTGGGGCAATTGTATTAGGCAAAACCAATTTAGACCAGTTTGCAACAGGGCTTGTTGGTGTGCGTTCGCCATTTGGCGCAGTGAAAAACAGTTTTAATCCTGAATATATCAGCGGTGGTTCAAGCTCAGGTTCTTCAGTGGCTGTTGCAAACGGTGTGGTGCCGTTTAGTTTGGGAACGGATACTGCAGGCTCAGGCCGAGTGCCGGCAGGACACAACAATATTGTGGGTTTAAAGCCAACCAAAGGCTGGTTTTCGACCAAAGGATTAATTCCAGCTTGCCGGACGATTGATGTGATTTCGATTTTTGCTTTAAGTGCAGATGATGCATGGCAAACTGCACAGGTGATGCAAGGTTATGATGCAGCGGATGAATACTCTCGGCAGCATCCAGCCAATGTTCCGACACATTTTTCTAAAGGCAAAATTGCCATACCTGCGCAGCTGGAACTTTATGGCGATGCTGAAACTGAAAAGGCATTTGCAGCTGCGGTAGAACGTGTAAAAGCATTAGGTTACAGTGTAGAAGCCATTGATTTTACGGTATTCAATCAATTGGCTTCAGCCTTGTACAGCAAATCCTGGGTAGCCGAGCGCACCGCTGCCGTTGAAAGCCTAGTGACGCGTGAACACTGCCATCCCGTGATTGCAAAAATCATTGCACAGGCGGATCAGTTTAGTGCTGTCGATGCCATGCAGGCCGAATATGAGCGTGCAGATTTGGCCCGAAAAATTAACCTTGCGCTGGAGCCTTTTGATGCCTTAATGGTGCCGACGGCGCCGACGATTTATACCATCGCGGAGGTTGAAGCTGACCCGATAGCGAAAAACAGCCACATGGGTGCTTATACCAATTTTGTGAATTTTGCTGATTTATCTGCTATTGCGCTGCCAAATGCCATTCGGGCGGATGGCTTGCCGACAGGGGTAACATTTATAGCGCCTGCGTGGATGGATCAGGCTTTAGCAAGTTTTGCGCAAACTTGGCAGAAAACGGTGAATTTGCCATTAGGCAGGTCTAGCCAAGGTTATGAAAAATCAATAGGCATAAGCTCACAGCACTCGGTTAAATTAGCCGTTGTCGGCGCGCATTTGTCAGGCATGCCATTAAATTTTCAATTAAGCGCACGCTGCGGCACCTTGCTCAAAGCCACTAAAACAGCACCAAATTACAAATTATATGCCTTGAAAAACACTGCACCGCCCAAACCGGGCCTGCAGTGCGCCAGCAAAGGCGGTCAAGCTATAGATGTGGAAGTTTGGGAGATTCCTTTCGCCAATTTCGGTCATATTGTGGCGGAAGTTCCAGCACCTTTAGGGATCGGCAATGTGCAGCTGGCGGACGGCAGCTGGGTCAAAGGCTTTATTTGCGAAGGCTATGCCTTGGAAAATGCCTTGGAGATCAGCCATTTTGGCGGCTGGCGCGCGTATATCCAATCTATTCAATCGACCAATACCAAATTCAAATGCTCTGGCATAGGGGAAATAGCGTCATGATTAAAAAAGCAATTTTATCTTCATCAGTCGTTACGGCTATATTTCTAAGTGGCTGTGACAACACAGCCAAAATACCTGAGCCAAATATTAACACTGAAAACACAGCAGCCTCAAAGCCAATTACGATTGGCTATAGTGATTGGCCTGGATGGGTGGCATGGCAAGTAGCTATTGAAAAAGGCTGGTTAAAGGAAGCTGGCTTAAATGTCGATTTTAAATGGTTTGACTACTCAGCATCGCTGTCTGCATTTGCTGCGAATCAGTTAGATGCAGTTCTTGTGAGTAATGGTGATAACCTCGTTACTGCTTCTGGCGGTACAAAAGGTGTCATGATTATGGCAACTGACTATTCTGCGGGTAATGATGTCATTATTGCTAAACAAGGCATTAACAGTGTTGGTGATCTCAAAGGAAAAAGCATAGCCGTTGAAAAAGGATTGGTTGATCATTTGCTGCTGTCTGCAGCGCTTGCAGATGCGAAGATTGCTGCAAAGGATGTGAAAATTGTAAATACAATGACTAACGAGCTGCCGCAAGTATTTGCAAGCCCTGATGTTGCTGCTATTGCGGTTTGGCAGCCTGTGGCAAATCAGGCACTGAAAGCTGTAGCAGGTTCAAAAATTATCTATAGCTCAAAAGATAAACCTGGATTGATTTACGATACGCTTACAGTAAATATGACGCATTTAGCCGCCAATAAAGAAGAATGGAAAAAGGTCATTCAAGTTTGGGATAAAACCGTTAAATACATTAATGATCCAGCAACACATGCAGATGCAGTAAAAATTATGTCCGCACGTGTTGGGGTCGATCCAGCACAATATGAGCAGTTTATAGGCGGTACATATTTGCTGGATTTAGCAGCCAATAAACAGGTCTTTAAAAAAGGGACTGGTTTGGACTCTATCTATGGTTCAAGTTATCGCGTCAATAAATTTAATGTTGAAAATGGCATTTATAAAACAGAAATGGATGTAGATGGCGCCATATATCCAGTCTTAGTTGAAGATGTGAAATAAATTTTATGAAGCTCGAAAATAGAAAAGTTATATCACTATGCATATCGGGCTTTTCTATTTTTGAGCGGGTGAACTTCAGTTATATTTAAAATTGATGCTGTAAATAGTGTAATTGGGCACTGTAGTTTTATGATCTTGCTCAGCAGAATTTGTTAACGCAAATAAAAATGATCAGTGCAGTATTAAAATATAAAAAAGCAATATGAATGTATGCGGGGCTGGTTCTATAATACATGGCCTCTAGATGCTTATATTTGATTTTTACCGCTTTATGTCTTTGCTATCTTCCTATTTTCAGCAAAACCAATTCTGTATTTTGGTTGAATATCTCACTTCATTGAACGAGATTTTTCCAGCAAAAACGCAATTTGCAGGTTATCCAGCAGTGATGACTTTAGCTGACCGTGTGCATTCAGACCATGATATGGCGCCACTTGAAGCCAGTAAGCGATATCCTTTAGACGTAGAAAAAGTTCTGCATTTTGCCGGTAAAGGCAGAGATATTCAGGATTTTGAATTTTTTTTAAAGCAAACACGTGCTGCCAATATTAGAAATCTGCTATTGCTGACAGGTGATAAGCTCAAAGAGCATCAGAATGGGGAAAATACAGCAGAACGCAGCCGCTATTTAGAGTCTGTGAATGCCGTCATGGCCGCGAAAAAAGCAGGCGGTTTCTGTATTGGTGTAGCATTTAATCCATTTAAATATACTGAAGCTGAACGTGATGCACAGTATTTAAAACTGCATAAAAAAATTAAAGCTGGCGCAGATTTTATCATTACCCAATTGGGCTATGACATTGAGGCGTTCAAGCAGGCTCAGGCATTTTTAACACAGCATCACTATGCTCAGAAAATCCTCGCATGCGTGATGCCGCTTAGTTTGGCTCGCGCTAAATTTATGTTGAAACATAAAGTGGCGGGTATCGTCATTACGCCGCATATGCTGAATGTCTTAGAAGAAGAGCAGCAGGCAGGGCTTTCTGAGCGTGTGTATCTACGCTGTGCTTTGCAGATATTAATCTGCAAACAGCTGGGGTTTGCTGGAATTGATTTATCTGCCTGTCATAAGCCAAAAGAGCAGGCATTGCTGGAAAGTTATGTAGAGCAATATCGCAATTTGGATTTGAATGCGCTCGAAAAACTGTGGAAGGCGTTATGGCAGGCAGAAAGCGGCAAGGAGTTCCAGCCTGAATTGAGTTGTTTTTCACGCCCGCCATCGTCCAGTCAACTCATTAAATATCATCAATTGCATTTCATGCATGATGCATTGTTTGATTCAAATTTTGCTAAAGGCATCGGACGATTTATTTTCAACTCACCATTTTGGGAGCGCAGGCCGGCAGCCAAAACTTTGCTGAAAACCGAATATATCAGTAAGCATGGAATTGTAGGCTGTGAAAGCTGCGGACAGTGCCGTTTGGGCGATACCTTATATATTTGTCCAGAAACATGCCCCAAAGGTTTAGCCAATGGACCATGCGGCGGTACAAGCCTGGACCGCTGTGAATTTGGTGACCGTGAATGCATTCATTCCGTGAAAGCGCGGATTGCCAAAGCGGTAGAGCAAACACAGGTATTAAAAGAAAAGCTGATTCCAGCTGTACCTATTGAGGTGCGCGGTACCAGCTCTTGGAAAAATTGGTATTTGGCGACAGAAACTTAAGTGAACGGGATTAATCTTCCTCATCCATCGCATTGGAATAAAACTTTACGCCAAGTTTGATACGGTCACGGCCTTGGCTCATGCGCCAGCGGTTAGTATCACGCAGTGAATACACACAGCCGCAGTATTCCTGCTGATAAAATTCTTCTTTTTTACTGATCTCCAGCATGCGCACCGCACCGCCATTTTTACGCCAGTTATAGTCCCAATAGGTAATTCCCTCATAATGTGAAGCTGAACGATGACCGCAGTCATTAATCTGCTGCATATTTTTCCAGCGTGAAATACCCAATGAACTGCTAATTAGGCTAAAACCATGTTCTGCCGCATACAGTGCCGTACGCTCAAAGCGCATATCAAAACACATGGTGCATCGGATGCCTTTCTCAGGTTCATTTTCCATGCCTTTAGCACGTTCAAACCAGTTGTCTGTGTCGTAGTCACAGTCTATAAACGGAATGTTGTGCTTTTCTGCAAAGCGGATATTTTCCTCTTTGCGGATTTCATATTCTTTAACAGGATGGATATTGGGATTATAAAAAAAGATTGAAAAATCAATACCAGATTCAATTAAAGTTTCCATCACTTCGCCAGAACAGGGCGCACAGCAAGAATGCAGTAAAAGCTTGTCATGGCCTGTTGGGAGCGTCAGGTTCTGGCGTTTAAGTTTGTTAGACATAATAATCGTAAGGTTTAAATCTAAACCTTACATTTTAGCGATTCATGGACATTTCAAATCTCGAATATGCTGATTTTTTCTAAGTTTGAGCTGAGTCAGATTCAGTACAGCGGCTTAAAGTTGAAACAAATTTTAAGATATATTTATTTTATTTCACATTCATCTGCTGATTCCATTCAATTTGAAAATCATGTGCCAATTGATTTAATTGTGTGGCTTTGAGGTTCTTAATAAGTACCTTTTGTGCCTCAAAAAAGGCTTGATCAAGCGCTCGATTGACCACCAGTTCTACCAGACAGTCTGGCTGCATATTTTCATTGCCAATGGCGAAAATAGAAGGTTCACCGACAGCAAGGTAAATATCATACAGTGAAATATCATGCAGGGGTTTAATCAAACTCCAGCCGCCACCTGGGCCTTTTTCAGAATCAACAAATCCATGTTTTTTTAAGCCAGACATGGTTCTACGCACCACAACAGGATTTGTTTCCAGCATTTCGGCAATCTGATCTGAAGTGAAAGGCTTATTTTCACGTGCCATATGCAGCAGGACATGCAGCATCCGTGAAAGTTTACTGTCTTTACGCATGAGAAAATGGATTATTGGGGGCAATTGATATATTGTAACATTAAAAGTTTCTTATACGCATATTAAATGATATAGTAACTTTAAAAGTTACGTATTTGATGTTATGAACATGAACTATGAAGTTGTGATTATTGGCGGCAGTTATGCAGGGCTTTCTGCTGCTTTACCTTTAGCACGTGCACGCCGCCGTGTTTTAATTATTGATGCAGGGCAACGCCGTAATCGTTTTGCCGAACATTCACATAATTTTTTGACACAAGATGGCCGATCACCCAGCGCAATTGCTGAAGATGCTAGGGCACAGTTAGAAAAGTATTCAACGATTTCATGGCTTGCTGAAACTGTTACTGATGTAAAGGCAGTTGATGGCAAATATTCAGTTATCGCAGGTGATCAGCAAATTCGAGCAGAAAAAATGATTATTGCAACTGGCGTACGTGACGAATTGCCTCAAGTTGAGGGTTTGGCCGAACGTTGGGGGCAATCTGTTTATCATTGCCCATATTGTGATGGTTATGAACTGGATTTAGGTGAAATCGGCATGTTGGTGTCAGGTATGCATTCGTTGCATATGGCATTGATGCTGCCGGATTGGGGCAATACAACGCTGTTTTTAAATGATGCAATCAGTGCAGATCAATTGGATGATGAGTTATTAGCGAAGCTTTCAAAACGTCAAATTCAGATTGAAACGCGTAAAATAGACCATATTGATGGTCATTGTGATGTTGTACTTACAGATGGTGAACGAATTCAATTAGATGGCTTATTTGTTTCTACCGTTACTCGTTTGCAATCGAACTGGATTCAGCATTTAGGTTTAGAGATAGACTGCAATGAATATGGCGAGGCCATTAAAACTTCGTCAGCCAAGGAAACAAATATTAAAGGGATCTATGCTTGCGGTGATGTGACCCGTTCAGGCGGTTCAGTTGCATTATCTGTAGGTGATGGCGCGATGACAGGGATTGTGGCGCATAAATCTTTTATTTTTTAAATTTCAGTTTAAATTTGCTGCCATTAAGCGCGCACATAATATTTTAAAACGATAGCTTTGTGAGCAAAGCTATCGTTTGATTACGTGTCAAGGCGAATAGCTGATGACTGGATTTAAAGCTCTGTGCTTTCAGAAAAAATATTAATAATTACAATACCCAATACAATAAATACTAAACCGATTAGGGCCGGTATATCTAAGTTTTGTTTAAACACAATCCAGCCCACACATGAAATTAAAACAATGCCGGCAGCTGACCACATAGCATAGGCCAATCCCATAGGAATTGATTTAAAAGTTAAACCTAAAAAGAATAGCGCAATGGCATAGCCTAATACGGTAAAAATAATCGGCACAAGTTCAGTAAAGCCGTTGCTGGCTTTTAAAGCGGCAGTCGCTAAAACTTCTGCAATAACCGCAACCGTCAGATATAAAAAAGCCATGTTGCCTCTATTCAGTAAAGATTTTGTCGCGCTTTACATTCCAAAAGAAATGAACCAATTTATTTATGCGTACTGACTTGGGTCATGCGCGGAATTTTCGGTAAATTCTCAAGTGCTGGATCTAGCTCGTCTTCCTGTGCATGCACCAAGAAATCCACCCGTTCACGCAGGCGTTTGAATTCAGGCGTCAGTATGAATTCAGCATGTCGAGGGCGCGGCAAATCGACCTCTATAATTTCTTTAATTTCACCGGGATTGGCTTTGAGCGCCACAATACGGTCTGCTAAAAGGATGGCTTCATCCATATCATGTGTGACAAAAATAATGGTGATATCAATGTTTTGCCAAAGATCCATTAAATGTTTCTGCATCTTTTGACGGGTATGCGGATCAAGCGCGCCAAATGGCTCATCCATCAGCAGAATTTTTGGCTCATTCACAAGCGCGCGGGCAATTGCAACGCGCTGTTTCATCCCGCCAGAAAGCTGATGCGGGTATTGATCTTGGTATTTTTCTAGACCAATAATATCAATCCATTCACGGGCGCCAGATTCAGCTGAAGCATTGCTGGCGCCTTTCATTAACGGGCCGAACATCACATTTTCTTTAACCGTTTTCCATGGAAAAAGCGTGTAGCCCTGAAAGACCATGCCACGCTCAGGGCTTGGGCCTTCAATGGCTTGGCCATCGACCAGTAATTCACCGCTGCTGTATGGGTCAAGCCCAGCTACAATTCGGCTAAATGTCGATTTACCGCAGCCTGAGGGGCCAATCACACAGATAAATTCACGTTTATGAATTTTTAAATCCAGCTGATTTAGAATGGTGCGTTCAGTTTTGCCATGCTTAAAACTTTGTGTAAGTTTTTTAGCTTCTAAAATGACAGGGCGCGCATAAATTGCATCGAAATAGGTTGTGGTATTAAATTCTGTGCTGTTCATTATTTTGCTCCTGCTTTCCATTTAAATAAACCTTGGCCGAGTTTCATCAGCACCACATCGCACACTAAACCAATCACCCCAATGATTAGGATCGCGGCATAGACATTGTCAAAATTTTGATAGCGCGCTTGTTGGGTGATAAACCAGGTAATCCCAGAGGTTGTGCCGATCAGTTCAGACACGATCAAATAAGTCCAAGCCCAGCCCAGCAAGACACGCAGGTCGCGGTAGATGTCGGGCAGCGCCGCTGGAATCACCACATGAAACAGGCTTTTCAGTTTATTGGTGCCCAGCGTAAAACCTGCTTCAATCAAGCTGCGGTCAACCATACGCGTGGTATTGGCAATAATCAGAATTTGTTGAAATAGCGTACCGATCACGATAATAGCGATTTTAGGTGCATCATTAATGCCTAAAATTGCCACAGCCAATGCGCCAAAAGCAGGTGCAGGCAAGTAGCGGAAAAACTCCACAAAAGGTTCAGTCAGCTGAGATATTTTTTGAGAAAAACCGCAAAGAATACCGAGTGGAATACCAATGAGTGACGCAATAAAAAAAGCGCTGAACACAATTTTAATACTGTGCCATAAGCTTTGATGAAACCATGGAGCATCAGGCTGAGCAGGCGGAGTAATAAAAGCCGTAACCAGCGCTTTTGCGACTTCATGCGGTGCGGGTAGATAGATCGGATTGACCAGTTTGCCTTGCGGCGGTTCTGTGCCTGCATTGACCGCAGATTGCGCTTCGGCATAAAACACGGCTTTGTCTACACGGCTATCGACCTGAAAATACGGTACACTGCCAGACTGAGTAATTTGCACCTGCGGATGCCATAAAAATGGCAAATAACTCACTGCACACCAAATGAGCACAGGAATTAAAAATGATCCTAAGCCAAGCAATAGCTTGCTTTTTGGACTGAGCTCTCTTGCGACATAACCCATACTGACCAAGCCCCAATATTACTTTTTTAATAAAACGTAATACTGTTAAGCAATTAGGATGCCAAACCTCCTTATGCCGTGATTTGACTGAATCTGGCTAAGCCGAATCGATTGCAGACATAAAAAAGCCTGCAAATTAAGCAGGCTGCATGTTTTTTTTGATCAATACTGATGCTGAAATGTACTTTTATGGCGCAATCAATTGCTGAAAAAGCATTTTCATGCCTTCACTGGCGCCTGCTTTAATCAGCTGATACTGTTCAGGTACTCGCTGATAATCTGCTTTCGGATCGATATAAAATGCACGGCAGTTGGCAGGGATTTCGTGAATCAATCCAGCCACAGGATAGACAGCTAGACTCGTGCCAATCACAATAAAAATATCTGCCGTCTGGACACTGGTACTGGCGTCTTCATAAGCAGGAACAGCTTCGCCAAACCATACTACATGCGGCCGTAAAGGATAACCCTTAGGGCATATGTCAGTGTCTAAGTTTAAATCAGCACCTTCAATGGGAAACAATTCCTGCGTGTATTGCGCCTGAGGGCCAGAGCTTTTCGCATAACGAATATTGCCATGCAGATGCAGTACATTTTGACTGCCTGCACGTTCATGCAGGTCATCAATATTTTGGGTAATGACTTGAACATCAAAAAAATCATCGAGTTCGGCTATCAGCTTATGCGCCTCATTGGGTTCTGCGGCTAAAATATGTTTACGGCGCTCATTATAAAAACGCTGCACCAGTTCAGGGTCGCGCGTCCAAGCTTCAGGTGTGGCCACATCTTCAATACGATGCTGTTCCCACAAGCCATCACTGTCCCGAAAGGTATTGATTCCGCTTTCTGCGCTCATGCCAGCGCCTGAAAACACCACAATTTTTTGCATAGTCATTTAAGCCTTATATTTTAATTTATGAGTCCATTGCGTACGGTTGCATGTATTGAATGGATAATTCAGCGACTTCACTGTACTGAATATGAATTGTCATCTTCAAGCGGACTAATGCAGTTCCTGCAGTACCCAATCGACAAATTTTTGAATTTGCGGAGAAATGTCCTGACTGGAGTGGACCAAGTAGTATTTGCGGCTGCCTTGCAATTTCTTGCAGGAAGCAATCACCAGTTCCTTTTTGTTCAGCTCCGATTCAATCAGCATTTGCGGAATCAGCGCCATGCCCATGCCATGACTGGCCGCTACAGAAAGCATGGAAAATAATTCATGGCGCTGCCCATCAAATGGTTTGGGATGCTGAATTTGATGGGCTTGAAACCACTCTTGCCAAATACTGGGGCGGGTGGTTTGCTGCAGCAGCGGCATTAAAAGCAGTTCTTCATCACTTAGGTCATAGCTGTATTCATTTTGCATGACTGCTTCTGGCAAACGGTTTTGAATGAGTGCAGGCGAACAGACGGGAACCACTTCTTCATCCATGAGGTAATGTGCCTGAATGCCGGGCCAATGCTCTATTTGCTGTTGGGTTCCTGCAAAAATAGCGGCATCAAATACATTTTCATTGAATAAAAAAGGCTTGGTGCTGGTTTCTAAATGTACGGTAATTTCTGGGTGCTGCGCATTCAGTTTATGCAGTTTCGGCAGCAGCCAGCGTGTTGCGAAAGTCGGGACTACACCAAGTTTTAAAGTCCCGCCTAGGCCTTTATGCGTCATGATGTCTGCCGTGCTTTTTTCGATTCCCTGCAAATAAGGTTTAATGCCTTTTGCATATTGCTTGCCAGCTTCGGTCAATTCTACGCCGTGGCGTGTCCTACTGAACAGATTGACGCCCAAGTATTCTTCCAGCTGCTGGATTTGCCTTGAAACAGCGCTTTGCGTAATAAACAGTTCCTGCGAGGCATGGGTATAACTGGAATGCTTGGCAGCGGATTCAAAGCAAATCAGGCTTTGCAAAGATGGAATATTACGCCGCATAGATAAAGTCCTTTTTATCGATAGGTATCACAAAATGTCATATACACATAAATTAAATATCACACCATCGTCTAAACATAGTGCATTGTGAGGCGTAACGGAGTGGCTGAAATGCTTAACTTAGGGCTTAGCAGTTTAAGTTATGCGGTAACCGCATAGCTGCATGCAAATTAATCGTTTGAAAGGAGCGCTTTTCACACATAGCATCAATGAAAACAAACAAAGCCTGATTAAGCAGAGGAAGCGATGAATCAAATGGTTAATGTAAAAAAAGCAAAAGTTCAATTCAACTGGCAAGATCCGTTTTTATTAGAGCAGCAATTGACAGAAGAAGAACGCATGATCCGTGATACAGCGCATGCATATTGTCAAGAGCGCTTGCAGCCGCGTGTGCTGGAGCAATTCCGTCATGAACAGACCGATCCAGCCATTTTCCGTGAAATGGGTGAGCTCGGCTTACTTGGGCCAACCATTCCAGAACAGTACGGCGGCGCTGGCTTAAATTATGTCAGCTATGGCCTAGTGGCGCGTGAAATTGAATATGTCGACTCTGGCTACCGATCTATGGCCAGTGTGCAAAGTTCCTTGGTAATGGTGCCAATTAACGAATTTGGCTCTGAAGAGCAAAAGCAGAAATACCTGCCAAAATTGGCAACGGGTGAATACATTGGCTGTTTCGGCCTGACTGAGCCTGACCACGGTTCTGACCCTGGCAGCATGATCACCCGCGCGAAAAAAGTCGATGGCGGTTACCGCCTAACTGGTGCAAAAATGTGGATTACCAACAGTCCAATCGCAGACGTATTTGTGGTGTGGGCGAAAGAAGTCTCAAAAGAAGGCCATGTGGGTGATATCCGCGGCTTTATCTTGGAAAAAGGCTGGGAAGGGCTTTCAGCACCGGCAATTCACGGCAAGGTTGGTCTACGCGCTTCAATCACTGGTGAAATCGTGATGGATAACGTATTCGTGCCGGAAGAAAACGCTTTCCCTGAAGTGCGCGGCTTAAAAGGTCCATTTACCTGCTTGAACAGTGCACGTTACGGTATTGCCTGGGGTGCAATGGGCGCAGCGGAATTCTGCTGGCATACAGCGTATCAATACACCATGGACCGTAAACAGTTTGGCCGTCCTTTGGCTGCTAATCAGTTGATTCAAAAGAAACTGGCTGATATGCAAACTGAAATTGCCTTGGGTTTACAAGCAGCTTTACGTTTTGGCCGCATGAAGGATGAAGGCATTGCTGCAGTAGAAGGCACATCACTGATTAAGCGCAACAACTGCGGCAAGGCTTTAGATATTGCCCGCGTAGCGCGTGACATGCTGGGCGGCAATGGCATTTCAGATGAATTCGGCGTGGCGCGCCATCTGGTTAACCTTGAAGTGGTAAATACCTACGAAGGTACACATGATGTGCATGCACTGATTTTAGGCCGTGCGCAAACGGGCATTGCGGCATTCGGCAACTAATTTAAATTAAATCACTCGGATGCTCTTTCGTGAGCATCCTTAGAGTCTTTGTGCAAAAAATTAACCGTGAATAACAGTCAATATATAAAGGATTCATCGTGAAATACTCTTGTAAATCTGCATTTTGGCTGAATTGAGTTTAAGTGTGAAACCATAAAAAGAAGAAAAATATCAGGCAGAAGCAGAGACATAGGAATGTCGATGACTCATTTGGGAAAATGAGGTAAATGGATAATGAACAATGAAATGCAAAACAGCGCAGGAGCGCTGAAACTGCCAAACAATGTCGGGACAATGCACCGCATTAACAGCAATACATGGAAAATGGCGTTTATTTTCGCTTTTGTGTCGCTGGTGATTGATGGCGTAGATATTATGCTGCTGTCATTCAGCTTAACCAGTTTAAAAGCAGAATTTGGCCTATCGTCATTTCAGGCCGGCATGCTCGGCAGTGCCTCTTTAGCGGGCATGGCGCTAGGCGGCATATCCGGCGGATGGGCCTGCGACAAGTTTGGCCGTGTTAAAACCATTGCATGGTCAGTGGTATTTTTTTCCGTTATGACCTGCATTTTAGGCATGACCCAAAGCTATGAACAATTTTTGATTTTGCGCTTTGTCGGCGCGTTTGGCCTGGGTTCGCTTTATATGGCGTGCAACACCTTAATGGCAGAATATGTGCCGACTAAATACCGTACAACGGTGTTGGGCACCCTGCAAACGGGACAAACCGTAGGCTACATTGTTGCAACCTTATTGGCCGGCTCAATTATTCCGGATCACGGCTGGCGCATGCTGTTCTATGTAACTATTGTTCCTGCTGCTTTTGCATTGATATTCATGCGTTTTGTTCCAGAACCGGCTTCTTGGCAGGAAGCTAAAATTGAACAGATCAAACGCCGTGAATTGAATCTAGAACCAGTTCCGCAAATGGCTGCTGCTCAAAAAGCGCCATCGGAAAGTATTTATAAACGTATTTTTGGGCACGGCAATCACCGCAAAATGTTCCTGCTTTGGATGAGCACAGCCGCTTTTCTGCAGTTCGGCTATTACGGCGTCAATAACTGGATGCCGACTTATCTGGAAACAGAACTGGGCATGAACTTTAAAGCCATGACTGGCTATATGGTTGGCGCTTATACCGCAATGATTCTAGGTAAAATTTTATCAGGCTATGCGGCTGACAAGCTGGGACGCCGTGTCACTTTTGTCTTTGGAACGGTCGCTACAGCTGCATTTTTGCCAGTGATTATTTTCTATAATACGCCAGCCAATATTGCTTATTTACTTGTAACTTTTGGCTTTTTATATGGTATTCCGTATGGCGTGAATGCAACGTATATGGCAGAAAGCTTTTCTACTGATGTACGCGGTACAGCGATTGGCGGAGCCTACAACATGGGCCGTTTAGGCGCAGCCATTGCTCCAGCAACCATTGGCATGATTGCCGCAGGAGGATCATTCACTATGGCCTTTATTGTGATGGGCGCTGCGTACTTTATTGCGGGTGTTATCCCAGGCCTGTTTATTCGAGAGCGTCAGTATGACCCTCAGCAAGCCGCCGTTTCAGTAGAGCAGCAAAAACTTGCGACATTGGATACACATACATCTGATGAAAGCAAAGCGATTTCCAAACCAGCCACAGCAAAATAAAAAAATCGGCCATGGGCACAATTCAAACGTGTTCATGGTCAAAGGAGTAAATAGATGGGCGCATTGCAAGGCATTCGAGTTTTAGATTTAAGCCGTGTATTGGCTGGACCATGGTGCGGTCAAATTTTGGCGGACTTAGGCGCAGAAGTGATCAAAATTGAACGGCCGCAGGCGGGTGATGACACGCGCATGTGGGGGCCGCCTTGGATGCCGGATCAGCACGGCAAGCTAACCCGTGAATCTGGGTATTTTCAATGCGCCAACCGCAATAAATATTCAGTCGCGATTGATATTGCCAGTGCAGAAGGACAATCCCTAATTTATGAGATTGTTAAAACAACCGATGTCGTCATTGAAAATTATAAAGCCGGTTCATTGGCTAGGTATGGACTAGATTATGCAGCGCTGAGCGCTATCAATCCAAACTTAGTCTATTGTTCTATTACAGGTTTTGGCCAAGATGGCCCGCGCGCGGAAGAGCCGGGCTATGACTTTATTATTCAAGGCATGTCTGGCCTGATGAGCATTACCGGTGAAGCAGATGATTTGGCTGGCGGCGGGGCGCAGAAAGTCGGTGTGGCCGTGGTGGATATTCAAACTGGACTGTATTCAACCATTGCCATTCAGGCGGCCTTATTGGCGCGCCAGCATACAGGACGCGGTCAATATATAGATATGTCTTTACTGGATGTACAGGTGGCAGCTTTGGCAAATCAAGGCATGAACTATCTGACATCGGGCAAAGCGCCGCAGCGTATGGGCAATAACCACCCAAATATTGTGCCTTATCAAACTTTTAAGGCAAAAGATAAGGAATTTATTATTGCTTGCGGCAATGACAAGCAATTTAAAGACTTGTGTTTAGCTATTGGCTATACAGAATTATTGGATGATGCACGATTTATACGTAACCAAGACCGCGTAAAAAATCGTGATGTGCTCATTCCTTTATTGTCAGCTTATTTCTTGGAAAAAACAGCTGGGGAATGGGTCAATGCGATTCATGCGGTTAAAGTGCCTGTCGGTGTGATTAATTCAATTGAAGATGCTCTGAATGAACCGCAAATTAAGCACCGCAACATGGTAGTGAATATTCCACATGCGCTGAACAATGATTTTAAAGTGATTGGGTCGCCAATGAAATTTTCTGATACGCCTGTGGAATACCGGCACGCGCCGCCGCAATTGGGTGAGCACACGATGCAGATTTTATCGCGTTTTAAGACGGCAGATGAACTGAAGGCCTTAAAAGCGCAGGGCATTATTGATGGTGAAGTCGCCTAGTAAAAACATAATGATTGATTAAGTTTTGACATTCCTGTTTTGGCCGAAGGACTCCAATACTTCGGCCTTTTTTATTCAATTGAATATTCATTTAGCGAATACTTTCAATTTTAATTTTCTTTATAAAGAATAATTCTTCATTAGCGCTTGGACCTGCAATACGGTCACGATTTTGTTCGTATGAAAGAGAAGCCCATACTTTTACGCCTTGGTATTTTTTCTTTAAGCTATAACCATCAGATTCTGGATTATACACAAACCAGTTTCCGCAATGCTGCACGCAATAAGCATTTATATCCCGGTTTTTAACGTCTTTCAATTGCACAGAAAGATCATCGATACCGCCTCCACTGACTAGAGTATAGGCCTTTATATCGGCAGTACGTAGAGTTGTGACATCTGTACTAGAAACAGCAGGACTAAAGCCGATTGCTAAACTAAAAAGCAGGATTGATCCGTTTTTTGGATATTGATGAATCATTCTTTTAATTGTCCATTTATTTTTAGAGCGGCTATTAAATCAAAGCCTTCAAACGAAATAAGGCCCTACACAATGGTAAGGCTTTATTTTAAAAGATCATATTACATTGAATTTGTTCAGTTGCTTATTGCTGTAAAAAACTCTGCACAGCCTGATTAAAGGCTTTCGGCTGTTCAATGTTTGAAATATGCGATGCATTGATCTCAAACAATGAGCTGCTGCGGACATTATTGATAATGTATTGTGCATCCGCCACAGTAGTGACAGGGTCTTTTTGACCGGCAACGACCAGAGTTGGTACCGTAATATTTTTAAGCTGTTCTCGCACATCCGCTTTAGCCAAAGCTTCACAGCAGCTTGCATAACCTTCTGGGCTGCCAGCACCAAGATCGTTACTCAAAGATTCTACAATTGCTGTGTTGCTTCGGATAAAGGGTTCGGTAAACCAACGCGATGCTGCAGTCTCTGCAATTGGCTTGAGGCCTTGCTCACGAACAAGCTGTGCACGGTCGTTCCATGCCTGCTCTTGACCAATTTTTGCTGCAGTGTTACAGACAATCACATGGTTAAAACGTTCAGGGTGATGAATGGCCAGCCATTGACCTGTAAGTCCACCCATAGAAATGCCGCAGAAGCTAGCTTTTTGAATATTCAGATGATCGAATAGATTGACGACATCTGTTCCCAGCTGTTCTATGCTGTATGGCCCTTGCGGTGCGGTGGATGCACCGTGACCGCGGGTGTCATAGCAGACAATAAAATACTCTTTTTTAAAGAAATTTATCTGCGGCTGCCACATTTGATAATTTGTTCCCAAAGAATTGGAAAATATAATCGCAGGTTTGCTGGCATCACCAAAAGTTGCGTAATTGATCGCTGCATCATTGGATATAAATGTAGGCATGTTTTGAATCCTTAATTTTATAAATCCCCCTAAATCCCCCTTTGATAAGGGGGACTTTTATTGAGGATTAAACTCGTTCAATAATCAAAGCGATGCCTTGACCGACTCCAATGCACATTGAACATAGGCCGTATTTACCGCCTGTTTGTTCAAGTTGATTCAGTGCAGTAATGACTAATCGTGCGCCTGAAGCACCCAGTGGATGACCCAAGGCAATCGCGCCGCCGTTCGGATTAACTTTTTCTGAGCCATCTTCAAGGCCTAGATCACGTGTCACTGCTAAAGCTTGCGCTGCAAAGGCTTCATTCAGCTCAATTACATCCATTTGCTCTAAAGTCAAACCGGTTTGAGCCAGTAACTTTTTAATTGCAGGTGAAGGGCCAAATCCCATGATGCGTGGTTCTACACCAACGGCGGTTGCGCCAATAATTTTGGCACGGGCTTTTAGACCATACTTTTTAACTGCATCATCTGATGCAATCAATAAGGCAGCTGCACCATCGTTAATGCCTGAGGCATTGCCATCAGCTTTAACAACTGGTTTGAGTTTGGTTAAGGCTTCCAGTGTGGTTGAGGCACGCGGGTGCTCATCGGTATCAATAACGATCGGTTCGCCTTTACGCTGCGGAATGACGACAGGAATAATTTGATTGGCAAAGAAACCGCGTGCTTGCGCAGCTGCGGTACGCTGTTGGCTCGTTAAAGCGAATTGGTCTTGATCTGCACGGTTAATGTTGAATTGTTCCGCGACATTTTCTGCGGTTTGCGGCATGGTTTCCACACCATACAGCTCTTTCAGTTTAGGGTTGATAAAACGCCAACCCATGGTGGTGTCTTCAATTTTTTGGCTGCGACCATAAGCACTGTCTGATTTGCCCATCACAAAAGGTGCACGTGACATACTTTCTACACCACCTGCGATAATTAAGTCCGCTTCACCGGATTTAATTGCGCGTGCAGCCATAGCGACCGCATCCAGCGACGAACCACAGAGACGGTTTACCGTGGTTGCAGGCACTTGGTAGGGAACACCAGCGAGTAGGGCAGACATACGTCCGACGTTACGGTTGTCTTCACCGGCCTGGTTGGCGCAGCCATAGATCACGTCATCGACTTGTTCCCAGTTCACGGAAGGATTACGTTCCATCAAGGCTTTAATAGGCAGGGCACCCAGATCATCAGCGCGCACTGGCGCGAGTCCTCCGGCATAACGGCCAAAGGGTGTGCGGATTGCGTCAACAATGTATGCGTTTTTCATATCTTTTCCTTCAACCTCCCTTAATCCCTCCTAAAAGGAGGGAGACTTTTCAATCCTAAATTTATTTAGGTGAAGTCCCCCCCCTTTGAAAAAGGAGAATTTAGGGGGGATTATTTATTATTGATTAAGCCCGAGTCCCATCAACCAATTTTGCACCCGTCATCGACTGCAATTCCTCAAAAGAAAGGCCGTCCACTTTTTCAATCACGGTCATGCCTGCAGCTGTGACATCAATCACGCATAGGTCGGTATAAATACGGTCTACACATTTCAGACCTGTAGCTGGATAAGCCAGTTCAGCCACGATCTTCGGTTCGCCTTTTTTGGTGACATGATCTGTAGTAATAAAGACTTTTTTAGCGCCTACGGCTAAGTCCATGGCACCGCCTACCGCCGGAATGGCATCCGGCGCGCCGGTATGCCAGTTGGCCAAGTCGCCATTTTCAGCCACCTGAAAAGCGCCCAGTACCGCAATGTCCAAATGTCCACCGCGCATCATGGCGAATGAATCCCCATGATGAAAATAAGCGCCGCCTTCAAGTAAAGTCACAAACTCTTTACCGGCATTGATCAGTTCAGGATCTTCTTCACCCTTGGCAGGCGGTGGGCCAAAGGCCAACAGACCATTTTCAGAATGCAAGAAGACATCTTTGTCAGCAGGTAAATAATTTGAAATTTTGGTCGGCAAGCCAATGCCTAAATTGACATAGGCACCGTCAGGAATATCTTGTGCAACACGTGCAGCAATTTGATCACGTGTTAATTTGGCATGGCTCATTGTTTTGTCCTCACGTGATTAAGCAGACTGCTCAAGTTGTTTTGTACCGACAGCCACCACGTGCTGTACAAAAATCCCCGGGGTAATAATATGCTCTGGATCGAGTGCGCCAAGTTCCACTACTTCTGCAACTTGGGCAATAGTGACATCCGCTGCCATCGCCATAATTGGACCAAAGTTACGTGCTGATTTGTTGTAAACCAAGTTGCCCCAACGGTCGCCTTGATGTGCCTTAATTAAGGCAAAATCGGCTTTAATCGGGTTTTCAAGCACGTAGTCTTTGCCATCATGGTTCAGGGTAGGCTTACCTTCCGCAAGCAAGGTACCAAAGCCTGTAGGTGTATAGATTGGACCCAAGCCCATACCCGCAGCTTGAATACGGCATGCCAGGTTGCCTTGCGGCACGAGTTCCAGTTCGATCTTGCCTGCGCGATAAAGTTCATCAAATACCCAAGAGTCAGACTGGCGCGGGAAAGAGCAGATGATTTTACGGACAGCGCCGGTCTTTAACAGCTTCGCCAAGCCATAGTCACCGTTGCCGGCATTGTTATTCACAATGACCAGATCCTTGATGCCAAGCTCAATCAGGCCATCGATCAGTTCAGCAGGCTGACCCGCCGTACCAAAACCGCCAATCATGATGGTCGAACCATCTTTAATCTGTGAGAGCGCTTCTTTAAGGGAAGCTGAGCTTTTATCAATCATAGTCGTTCCTATGGCAAAATTATTTTGATTCGGTCTGAGAAAGAGAAATGGCGTTCGTTACAGCAGGTTCAGGTTTAGGCTTGCTCAATAACAAGTGCGCAATAATCCCGATACAAATGCCCCAAAACACCGAGCTCAAACCTAAAAAGTGCATGCCGGATGCGGTTGCCAAAAAGGTGATCAGCGCAGCATCACGTTCAGATTCATCTTTCATCGCGACAGATACATTGGTGCCAATGGCGCCAAGCAGCGCAAGGCCTGCAAGGGCAGCAACCAGTTCTTTGGGCAACAGGCTAAACAGCATGACGATACTGCCTGCAAATAAACCGCCAAGGATGTAAAACAGTCCGTTGGCAATACCTGCGATATAGCGTTTATCTTTCAGTTCATGCGCATCTTTACCCATGCATAACGCAGCAGTAATCGAAGCCAAAACAATGGTGATTCCACCCACACAAGCAACAGCAAGGGAGGCGATGCTAGTGGCGGTGATAATCGGTTTGGCCGGAGTGTCATAACCGCTGAGTTTCATGATGGCCATACCCGGTAAAAACTGTCCGGTTAAGCTGACTAAAATCAGCGGAATCGCTAAGTTCAGCATGCCATTGATGGACCACTCAGGACTGATCCACTGCGGGATTGCCAGACTAAAATCAACCGTGACAGGGTTCATTTTGCCGAGCAATACACTGAGCAGAACCCCGCTCAGCAATACCCAAACCATGCTATAGCGAGGGCTAACACGTTTTGAGATCAGGAATACCAGCACCATGCCAAATACAATCAGCGGCATACTGTCGGTTGCAGTAAAAAGCCCCAATCCAAATTGAAATAAAATCCCTGCCATCATGGCTGCCGCAATCGACTGAGGAATCCACTTCAACAGTTTGTCGAAATAACCGCTGAGTCCAATCAACAGAATGACCAAAGCGGCGGTGATGTAAGCCGCGACAGCTTCATTCAGGGAAATATTGGGAAATAAAGTCACCAATAATGCAGTACCCGGCGCAGACCAGGCGGTGATGACTGGGGTCTTGTATTTAATCGAGAGAAAAATACCGGCAACAGCAGCACCAATAGAAATGCCCCAAATCCATGAAATCATCATATTGGGTGCAACATTGGCCTTTTGTGCCGCTTGGAAAAAGATAATCAGCGGGCCAGAGTAGGAAATCAGCACTGCTAAAAATCCTGCAACAGTGGCTGATAAAGACCAATCATCTTTTAGGGTTTTTAACAGGGTCGTCATTGCTCTTGCCTCCATGCTGATACATCAATGATCCTGTGCCGCTTTCAATCAGGTTTAACCCTGATCGCCGCCGCCAACGGGTACAACTGTGCCCGTCATGTATGAAGATTCATCAGAAGCAAGGAATAAAATCGCATTCACTTGTTCCTGAATTGTGCCGTATCGACCGAGGAAGGTACGGTCGATGGTCTGATCTACCACTTCCTGCATCCACTGTTTTTCAGATTCAGTCAGTGGATTGGCATTACGTGGAACTTTGCGAGGCGGCGCTTCTGTACCGCCAGTCGCGATTGCATTGACACGGATACCGTCTTTGGCATGTTCAAAGGCAAGCGAAGCCGTTAAGCCGTTGACGCCACCTTTAGATGCTGAATAAGGCACGCGGTTAATGCCACGCGTTGCAATAGATGAAACGTTTACGATGGTGCCTTTTTGATTTTTAATCATTTCTGGCAGCACTGCGCGGCAGCACCACAGCGTTGGAAACAATGAACGGTTCACTTCTTTGATGATCTCTTCTTCAGCAAACTCCTGAAAAGGTTTCATCCAGATGGCACCGCCGACGTTGTTGATCAGTGCATCGACTCGGCCATAAGTCTCTATGGCTTTATCGACTACAGATTGAGCGCCTGCAAAAGTTTCCAGATTGGCTTTAATGATAATCGCATCACCATCTTTGGCTTCAATTTCAGCAAGCGTTTCTTCGACATAGTCAGAGAGATCTGCTAAAACCACTTGCGCGCCTTCAGCTGCAACTTGCAGAGCAACACCGCGGCCAATGCCTTGCGCGGCACCCGTCACAATCACCACTTTATTTACAAATCTTTGACGATTAGACATTAAAAAATCCTTAAATTAATTTGCAGAGAATTTTTCAAACAGGAAGCTTGCAGGCTTAACGCCTTCGCTGTCTAACCAGCCACGAACCGCTTCGACCATAGGCACGGGGCCGCATAGGTAAACATCGACATCACCGCCATTCAGCCATTCGCTTTCAATATGGCCAGTGACATAACCTTTACGAGCATGTGCAGATTCTGGGTTTGCAATTACCGTGCGGTATTCGAACCAAGGAAATTTGTCTTGCAGTTCATTCAGTTTCTCTATCGCCACCAAGTCAAAGTCATTGGTTACACCAAATACAAGGCGAACTGGCTGTTCGGAGCCTTTTTCTTCCAGCACTTGCAGCATCGACATAAAAGGGGCAATCCCTGTACCGCCAGCCAGCATTACCACCGGGCGCACCACATTACGCAGATAAAAACTGCCGAATGGGCCTTTGAATGTCATCACATCGCCAGCTTTGGCATTGACGCTCAGGAATGAGCTCATTTTGCCTTCAGGCACATTGCGCACCACAAAGCCTGTCAAGCGGTTGCCCGGTTTTGAGCTGAATGAGTAAGAACGGGTTTCATCCGTGCCAGGAATGCCCACATTCACATATTGACCGGCAAGGAAGTTAATCTCTGGCTGGCCTTCATCCAGCTGAATATCAAAGGTGATCGTCGAATCAGATAAATTTTCTACGCGGGCTAGTGTGCCTTTAAATTCATGAATTTCTGTTTTGCAGACATCTGATGATGCTGGAATCTGGAAGACTGCGTCTGAGGTCGGTTTGCATTGGCAAGCCAAAATATAGCCTTCAGCAGCTTCTTCTGGCGTTAATGCATCTTCAATATACGTTTCTTCAGGCATATCAAACGAACCTGATTCACAAAATGCGCGGCATGTGCCGCAAGCACCGTCTCGGCAGTCCAAAGGAATATTGATCTTTTGGCGATATGCTGCGTCAGATAAGCTTTCACCTTGTGCAACAGAAATAAAACGTGTTACGCCATCTTCAAATTGAAGCGCTACATTGTGGTTTGACATGGCTGAATATCCTATATAAATCTTTAAATCTCATCCTTTCAGCCAACGTTCCATCTGACTGAAAGGTTTTACCTTGCTGTATAAACAGTCTTAGAGGTGATAAATATCAATAACTTGGTTGATATAATCATTTTTAAGAACAACATACTTGCTTAGAATTTTTGGCTGATCGCCTGAAAAATCGATTTCATAGCGTGACATGCCAAAATAGCTGTAGTTGGTTTTGTAACGGAAACTCAATGTATTCCAGTTAAAGCGGACAGTCACTTTGTCACCGTCCTGCGCCACAACTTCAATATTGCTGATGTTATGGCTAGTACGGGTATCTGGCATGGTTGCAGATGAACGCTCTGTTTTAATACGGAATACACGGTCTTCCAAACCTTGACGGTCTGGGTAGTAGATCAATGAAATTTCAGACTGCGGATCTTCGGTGAGTTTGTCATCATCGTCCCAAGCAGGCATCCAAAATGAGGCAGTAGGGGCATAGCAGCTCAGCCAATCATCCCACTGTTCATCATCCAAAAAACGCGCTTCGCTATATAGAAACTGGGCAATTTTTTCATGCGCTACGGCATTTTTCTGAACGGCTGTATTCATGCGCTTTCTCCCATAGCAGAGGCTTCTAAATCAGCCAATTCTTTTTCTGCCTGAATCGCTTGTTTCATCATTTTCAGCCAGTATTGGTGCTGCGCTAAATACAGGCCTTCATCTTCAGTTTTAATACCGCTCAGTACTGGTTTTAAACCAATTTCATCTGCTGCTTCGTCAGGGCCTTGTATCCAGTGTTTTGAACCGCGGCACATGTCATTCCATTCCAATTCAATGCCTGCATAGCCAGCTTGGCATGCGCGGAATTCTTCAAGGTCATCTGGTGTAGCCATGCCTGAAGCATTGAAAAAGTCTTCATACTGACGGATACGGCGGGTACGCGCTTCTGGCTCTTCACCTACAGGCGCAATACAGTAAATCGTCACTTCTGTTTTGTTGACTGAAAGAGGGCGCAATACACGAATTTGTGAACCGAACTGATCCATTAAATACACGTTTGGATACAGGCATAGATTGCGTGAACGCTCAATCATCCATTTCGACATTGGTGCGCCAAATTTTTCGGTATATTCATCCGCTTTAACGAAGTTTGGACGGTCTTCAGGGTTTGCCCATTGGGTCCACAGCAGCATGTGGCCATGTTCAAAACCATATGATCCACCGCCTTGCTTGCCCCAAGAACCTGCGCTCATTGCGCGGATATTATCGGCAGCTTGCGCTTCTTTACGGTGCTGAGTCGTTGCAGCATAGTTCCAATGAACTGCAGAAACGTGATAACCGTCTGCGCCATTTTCTGCGGTCAGTTTCCAGTTGCCTTCATAGGTATAAGTCGATGAACCGCGAAGGACTTCAAGCCCTTGATCTGACTGGCCTACAATCATGTCGATGATTTTTGCGGTTTCACCTAGAAATTCTTCAAGTGAAGGCACATCTGGATTTAAGCTGCCGAATAAGAAGCCTTTATAGTTTTCAAAACGCGCAACTTTCTTCAAATCATGGGAACCGTCTTGGTTAAAGCAGTCTGAATAGCCCGCTTCCGAAGGATCTTTAACTTTCAGCAGCTTGCCTGAGTTATTGAAAGTCCAGCCGTGAAATGGGCAGGTATACGTTGCTTTATTGCCTTTTTTATGACGGCAAAGCTGTGCGCCTCGGTGCGAACAGGCGTTAATCATGGCATTCAGTTCACCTTGGCGGTTACGCGCAATGATGATGGGCTGACGGCCAATATGCGTGGTGTAGAAGTCATTGTTATTTGGAATTTGGCTTTCGTGCGCCAAGTAAACCCAGTTGCCTTCAAAGATGTATTTCATCTCTAAATCAAAAAGGGCTTGATCTGTAAATACAGAACGATGAAGCTTAAATTCACCGCTTTCAAAATCGTCAACTAAAAGTTCGTCAATACGATCAAGATGGCTGGTGTTAATAACTGGGATACGAGGCATGTCCGTTCTCCGACTTTCCAATTCTTTTGGGGAAGTCACCCAGATGTCATGAAACGGACATCTGGGTTTCCTATGATGGTCTTAAGCGCTAGCGCGGCGGCGTTCAACTTCAGTTGAAGGCGCTGCAGTTTGGTCTTTCACCAGCTCAACATTAAAAGTAATATGCTTGAATGCTTCTGTTTGGCCGCGGCGCGTAATTTCAGCTGCATCTGTCACATCAACAGCAGTTGCAACCAAACCGTCACGCGTTGCAAATGCAAAGTCGTCCCAAAGGTATTTGTCGCCTTCAATATTGAATTGCGTTGTCAGCTTGCGGTAACCTGGTGCCGAGATGAAATAATGCACATGAGACGGGCGGTTGCCGTGACGGCCAAGCTTGTTCAGAACAAACTGCGTTGTGCCTTCTGGAGGGCAGCCGTAACCGACGGGCATAGTCGTTTGCGCAGTATAAGAACCTTCCGCATTGCTTAAAATGGTGCGGCGAAGGTTGAAGTCAGACTGAGACTTATCAAAGAATGAATAGTTGCCTAAGCTGTTGGCATGCCAAATTTCTACTTTAGCGCCTTCAATAAGATTGCCTTCAGTATCAGTGACTGTGCCTTCAATGAACAGTGTAGGAATTTTACCCGCTTCAGAACCATCATCCATACGCGCAAAACCCACTGTTTCAGGCGCACCTGCAACGTACAATGGCCCTTCAATGGTACGAGGTGTTCCGCCTGTAATGCCTGCTTTGGCATCAGCTTCGTCAGCACGTAAGTCCAAGTAGTGTTCCAGACCTAAACCAGCAGCCAAAAGGCCTAATTCATTCGCCTGGCCTGCATCTGTGAAATACTCAAGACCTTTCCAAAGTTCTGTCTGAGAAATATCTAAGTCTTCAATGGCTTGGAATAAATCACCCAGCAAACGGACAACAATTTGTTGAACACGCGGGTCTACAGGACCAATGGCTGTGTCAACGTTCATTTGTTTTACGAGTGCATCAATTTCTTGGCGGTTCATACTAATGCTCCTTAAGTATGCAATATGTTTTGGTGGCTGGAGTGATGCTTTTTTTCACTTAGCTGCCATAGTCCTTGTTTCATTAACTTTTGCTTTTGCAAAAAAACACAGACATTCAGTATTTCAAATCAACTGTCATCATCACGTATTGAGGATGGGTGGCGGTTTAGCGCCATCACTTCAATATTCATGTAGGGGTATAATGGAAGTCCTTGCAAAATATTGTGCAGCTCTTCATTGCTCTCGACATCAAAAATACTGATGTTTGAGTACTGGCCTGTAATACGCCAGATATGGCGCCATTTGCCTTGGCGCTGTAATTCCTGTGAATAGGCTTTTTCGACTGACTTAATCTCATTGGCTGTTTCCGCTGGCATATCCAGTGGAATATTCACGTTCATACGTACTTGAAAAAGCATGTGAAACTCCTTATTAACTCTTGGATTTACTTGCGGCGCAAGCAGTCAATTTTGTCTTCATCCAGTTCAATACCTAAACCTGCTGTTTTCGGAACAGTCAGTTCAAAGTTCTGGTATTGAAGTGGTGTTTTTAAAATATCTTCGGTGAGCAGCAGCGGGCCAAATAACTCTGTGCCGTAGGCTAAATTTTCAAAGGTAGAGAAAGCGTGCGCTGAAGCAATAGTACCCACAGGCCCTTCCAGCATGGTGCCGCCGTATAGATCTATCCCTGCCAATTTAGCAATTTTGGCTACTTCACACCCTTCAGTTAAGCCGCCAGACTGTGCAACTTTGACTGCAAAGACAGAAGATGCATTACGTTTTGCCAAGTGATAAGCACTGTGCGGACCCATCAGCGATTCATCCGCCATGATGGCAATCTCAAATCTGCGAGTGAGGCGTTCCATGGCGTCAATATTGTCAATGGCGCAAGGCTGTTCAATCAGGTCAACACCGCCGTCTTGCAGTAACTGAATGCCTTTAACGGCTTCAAGTTCTGACCAGGCGCGGTTGACATCGACACGAATTGAAATATCTGAACCTAACGCTTTTTTAATCGTTAAAACATGTTCAATATCTGCTTCGACAGCGCGGGAGCCAATTTTTAGTTTGAAAATGTTATGGCGCTTTGCTTCAATCATTTTCTGCGCTTCAGCAATGTCTTTTTCAGTATTGCCAGAAGCCAAAACCCAAAGCACTGGGATGCTGTCCCGTAAACGGCCACCCAGCAGTTCACTCAGCGGTAAGCCAAGACGCTGTGCCTGAATATCTAGCAATGCAGTTTGAATCGCGCATTTTGCAAAGCGGTTGCCGTTAATATTGCGTTTAATCATTTGCATGGTTTTCGCAACATTTAAACCTGGCAGGGTTTTCATCAATGGCGCAAAATAAGTTTCAATATTGGTTTTAATGCTTTCCGGGCTTTCTTCCCCATAGCCTAAACCGCCAATTGTGGTTGCTTCACCCCAACCGATAAATCCATCGTCTGTTGTGACCTTAACCAGAACTAATGTTTGCGTTTGCATTGTCGCAACAGCCATCTTGTGCGGACGGATGGTTGGAATTTCGACAAGCAATGTTTCAATGGATTTATACATCTTGGCTCTTCGCAACCTTGCGTTGTGTACCTGATGTGATATACCTTAAAAGAATAATATTTGACTGTCTAAGATCAAATTTGCATTTTTATATATCCTAAAGGTATGAATATATGGAACTCAGGCACCTTCGCTATTACGTAGCTGTCGTAGAAGAGCAAAGTTTTACTAAAGCGGCAGAAAAGCTTTTTATCGCCCAGCCGCCTTTAAGCCGCCAGATACAGAATCTTGAAGCAGAACTGGGCACTCAACTTTTTGAACGCGGCAGCCGCCCTTTAAAGACCACAGAAGCAGGTTATTTTTTCTATCAGCATGCCGTTAAACTTTTGTCTAATGCCGAAGAAATTAAAGCCATGACACAGCGCATTGGTTTGGTAGAGAAAACCGTTACCATGGGTTTTGTCGGTTCACTTTTATATGGACTGCTGCCTAAAATTGTTTATTTGTTCCGCCAGCAGCATCCATATTTAAAAATTGAATTGATTGAAATGAGTACAAAAGACCAAATTATCGCTTTGAAAGAAGGGCGCATAGATGTTGGTTTTGGGCGGCTTCGCATATCTGATCCAGCTGTTCGCCGGGTTCTTTTACGTGAAGAACCGCTTATGGTTGCTGTTCATGCAAGTCATCCCTTGGCTCAGCAAAAAAAACAACAAGAAGGAGTGTATTTAGCTGATATCGTTGATGAAAATCATTTCTTATATCCTAGCCATCCAAAACCTAATTTTTCAACACAGGTTCGGCATCTATTTTCTGAACATGGATTAGACCCTAAAAACCTAAAAGAAGTGAGAGAAATCCAGCTGGCGCTGGGCCTTGTGGCAGCGGGTGAGGGGATTTGTATTGTGCCTGAAAGTGCAAAAACGATTCAGTTTCCGCATTTGCATTATATTCCAGTTTTAGACGACTCCGCTAAAAGCCCTATTTTTCTGGCTATCCGCTGTATGGATGAGAGTGATCATATCCGGTCATTATTTGACTGCATCTATCAAGTTTATGATCTGGAAGCGATACAATATGACCGTGCTGTAATCTAATGAAAATGCATTCACCGCGGCTGGACATGGCGCAGAAAATATACCGTACTAAGAAATGAAAAATGCCCGGATAAAAAGATTTTCTGTCTCAGATAAAACGTGAAAAATATAATATAAATAAGCAAATGGCGAATTTAAGATTAAAGTCTTAAATTCGCTTTTTTATGGGCTATTCACAACAGTATAGGCATGAAATCGGTAATATTCTCATCATTATGACAAATCAATTTTTAAATAAACTAGAAATAACACACTGTTTTATTTTAAATAATTTTTTAATCCGACTAAAAAGGTATAAATGTAGAGCTAATCGGTTTTGGACATAAAAAAACCTTTGCTTCATTGTTTGCGCTAACAAGGAACATCGCAAGCAGGAGGCGAGCAGTGAATACTCAACAGATAAATATCAATTCAGTTATTGATGAAGCAAAATTTACACCTTTCCATTGGGGCGTTTTAATTTGGTGCCTCATAATTATCATTTTTGACGGTTATGATCTTGTTATTTATGGCGTGGCCTTGCCGCTGCTGATGCAGGAGTGGGCGCTCTCTGCCGTTCAGGCCGGCATGCTGGCCAGTACTGCGCTTTTCGGCATGATGTTTGGCGCAATGTCCTTTGGCACATTGTCAGATAAATTGGGCCGTAAAAAAACCATTATGATTTGCGTAGCTATTTTTAGCGGCTTTACTTTTTTAGGCGCATTTGCCACCAATCCTATCGAATTCGGCATTTTGCGCTTCCTTGCCGGTTTAGGCATCGGCGGCGTGATGCCTAACGTCGTAGCCTTAATGACAGAATACGCGCCGAAACGCATCCGCAGCACATTGGTTGCGCTGATGTTCAGCGGCTATGCTATTGGCGGCATGACTTCAGCATTGCTTGGCGCTTGGCTGGTGGCGGATTATGGCTGGAAAATCATGTTTTATATTGCGGGTATTCCATTCATTGCTTTGCCGCTGATTTGGAAATTTTTGCCTGAATCTTTGATGTTTTTGACCCAAAAAGGAGATACAGAAAAAGTCCGCAGCATCGTACAAAAAATCTCACCTGAACAGCCTGTTTCAGCAGTTGCTGAATTCAGCTTGAATGAGCCGTCAGCAGGTGATGAAGCGCCATTAAAAGCTTTATTTCAGCAAGGGCGTACCTTCAGTACAGTCATGTTCTGGATTGCATTCTTCATGTGCCTATTGATGGTCTATGCGCTAGGCAGCTGGCTGCCAAAACTGATGATTCAGGCTGGATATTCGCTTGGCGCAAGCATGCTGTTCTTATTTGCATTGAACATTGGCGGCATGGTGGGCGCAATTGGCGGCGGCGTATTGGCAGATAAATTTCATTTAAAGCCTGTTTTGAGCATTATGTTTACCGTGGGCGCATTGGCACTGATTATGCTCGGCTTTAACAGTCCGCAAGCTGTCCTGTATGCCTTAATCGCGGTTGCTGGCGCAGCAACGATTGGTTCACAAATTTTGCTTTATACCTTTGTCGCGCAATTTTATCCTGCAGCCGTCCGTTCTACAGGCATGGGCTGGGCATCAGGCATAGGCCGTATTGGCGCTATTGTCGGTCCCGTGTTGACTGGCGCATTGCTGACGCTTGAATTGCCGCATCAAATGAACTTTCTGGCAATTGCCATTCCAGGCGCTATCGCTGCCTTGGCGGTCTTCTTGGTCAATTTAAAAGCGTCTGTAGAAGGATCAAAAGAGCAGCAGGCTGCACCAGTGAAAAGCCCTGTGATTAAAAGCGCTGCAAATTAATAATCCATAAATCAATCTTCTTAATTTTTAAAACAACATCCTAAGCCCTTATGCGCATGCATAAGGGTTCAAGGATCACTGTGTCAAAACATTGTAAAAAGGAATGGGCTTTGCCCCAAAGAGGTCAGGATGAACACTCAATTTTTAAACTTTATGCTCAAACCTTTAACATTGGCATGTGTAATTGCATTGCCTGTTGTGACGCATGCAGCGCCTGCAACGGAAGCCGAAGTGGAACAGCTGCGTGCAGAAGTTAAAGCGCTGAAAGCCATGATGCAGCAATATGCGCAGCAGCAGAACTCATTAAGCAACCATTTGGCAGAAGTAAAAGCTAAGTCTGAAACCATTGTAGCGCCATCGCCGGCACCTGTTGTTAAAGCGCAAGGTTTAAGCCTGAAAACTAAAGGCGGCGCAGAATTCAGCATATATGGCAATGTGCGTGCAGATGCGCTATATCAGGCTGAAGGCGGCAGTGCAGCGCGTTTATACAACCAAATTAATACGGTTCCGCTGGAAGGCAGCGGTGAAAGTTCAGACCGCTTAAAAGCGTCTCTGGCCGCTACGCGTTTGGGCTTCGATTTTAAAACTGCAACGCAGGCTGGAGATGTCGGCGGAAAAATTGAAGTCGACTTTTTAGGCGCAAATGATAGCTTGCGCATCCGCCATGCATATTTGACCTATGGTGATTGGCTGGTGGGTCAGACATGGTCGAACTTCGCCGTGCCAGACTACATGCCGGAAACCATTGATGCCCTGGGCTATGTCGGCGGCGCCGTGAAACGCACACCGCAAGTACGCTATAGCTATAAATTTGACCCTGCAACCAATTTGGTCATCGCTGCAGAAGATTCTAAAGACGACAGCTCGAATATGCGCTTGCCCGCTTTAACTGCGCGTTTGAATCATAAATTCAGTGATACTCTGATGGTGAGCGCGCGCGCGATGGGTACAGAAAAGAAAACCGATGCAGATTCTGAAACTGCGTGGGGCGTAGGACTTGGTGCCAAATTAGACTTAACAGGTCAAACCTTCTTAAAAGCCGATTATTATCATGTGAAAGGTGACAGCAGCTTTGTGTCTTGGAGCAACCAAGGTTTTGTAACCAATGCCAATAAGGACATTATCGCCAGCAATGAATTTGATTCGATTACACTTGGCATTACGCAGCAGTTTAATCCGCAGTGGCGCGGCACTTTGGGCTATGGTTACATGAAGGCAGATAACAATGATGACTATATCAATGCATTTGCAGATAAAACAAAAATCAATAAAGCGCTGTGGCAAGCATGGGCCAATGTGTTTTATAGCCCAGCCAAACCGATCAGCCTAGGGCTTGAATATGTTTATGGTGAGCGTGAAGCCTTTGGCGCAGCGCCGAATGGCAGCACAAAAGGTGAAGACAACCGTATAAATGCCGTGGCGATGTATAATTTCTAAGACTTTCCTTGCTTCAAGCTAAGTGAAATAAAAGCCTGAGACATTGCATGATGTACTTAGGCTTTTAGCTTTAAAAAATTGTTCTAAGCTCCATAATATTCAGCAAGGATGTCTGTATTCATTAAGCGCTTTGATGTCGTATGCTTTGGCAGATCTGCTGCATAGCTTGTTCTATTGATTCACTCCACACATAAGAGCAGTTTAACCGCAGAAAATTTTGTCTGGCATTTTTCGGCATAAACAGCAGGCTAGGAGCAATGCCAATATTGAAGCTGAGCAGTTCTGTATAAATGACGAAACTGTCGATCGTTTCAGGCAGCGAAATCCACAGGAAATAACCGCTGGGGTAATAATCCACACTGCATCCAGCCGGCAAATTCTGTTTTAAATATTGGTAATATTTCTTCTTGGATTTTTCTAATTGCCCGCGCAGCTGCCTCAAATGCTTTTCATAATGGTGTAAAGACAGAAAATCCACTAAGGCGTTTTGGATCAAGAGGCTGGCGGATAAAGTGCTCATCAGCTGCAAATGCTGAATAGCATCTGAAAATTGCCCTGCATGCACCCAGCCAATACGTGTCCCCATGCCTAAAGTCTTTGAAAAAGAAGAGCAATGCAGCACCCGCCGATGCTGATCAAAATAGCTCATCGGCAGCGGTTTTTGATGATCATAATTCAGTTCTGCATAGACATCATCTTCAATCAAATAGACTCGGTACTCATGCAGCAGTTCCGCTATCCGCTGTTTAATTGGATTGCTGACCGTAAAGCCTATCGGATTATGGATATTCAGCATCAGCCAGCAGACTTTAATTGGATACTGCTTAAGCGCTTGTTCAAAAGATGCCAAATCAAAGCCATGCACAGGATGCTCTGGTATGGTGATGACATGCAGCCCCAAGCGTTCAGCGGCTTGCCATGCGCCATAAAAGACACTTTGCTGTAAAAGAATAAAATCACCGGCCTATGTTCATGCCTGCAAAGATAAATTTAAGGCATCTAAAGCCCCAGATGTAATGACAATGTCATCTGCAGTGCATGACAAACCCTGCAGAACATAGCGGCTGGCAATCAATTTCCGCAGCGACAAGTTGCCGGGCGGCATACTGTCGCCGTTTAAATAACTGCTTTTGCGTTTTGCATGCTGTGCCAGCAGTTGCATGAATTTCTGATTATAAAGCAGTTCTGAACTGGGAAATGCAGAACCTAAAGGCTCAATTTCTGCAGCTTGTATCGACTTTAAATAATGAAACACCGCTGAGTTAATCTGAATACTCTTTTTAAAGCGGACTTCTGGGTTTTTATCTTTTAAAGCTGTTTCAGCAGCATTGAACTGCCGTGGAGCAACATAAAATCCGGATTTATTTTTAGCATAAACCAGTCCCTGCACTTCCAAAGACTGATAGGCATTTAATACGGTAATCAGGCTGAGTCCAGACAACAGTGTCTGCTCCCGCAAAGAAGGCAGCGTCTCATGCGCTTGCCAGACACCATTTTCAATAATTTGGCGCAAAAATGCTGCGCCAGCATCTCAGACTTATACATTGCTTGACCGTTTGCATACAACTGTATTTATATATTGATTCATTACATCATAAGCAGTAGTACATTTATAACAGTTTCTTATGCAGAGAACCTATCTGTTATATTTTTTCAGTCTATTTCTGTGTCTACACAGATATCTATATCTTTTTCATAATGTACATAGCGCATAAACAGCAAATAGGTGATTGTGATGAAAGATTCGATGAAAAACGACGAGCAGGCAAGAAAAGCGCCGCAGTACGCTGATAGCGGTCTTTCTGATAAAGCCTTTAAAAACATGATTATATGGTTTTCAATCTATGCAGGTCTGTTTTGCATTGGGGTCATTGTTGCTATTAATGCAGATAAAATTAATATGGGTTAAAACACCGTACTGAGTTTATGATAGGTATTGAAATCAGTTTAAAATATGAATCAAAGCATCTTAAAAGCCATCCAGCCTGCTGCTGAATGGCTTTTTTATTTGTTCAGAATAATCATAATTTAAGTATCTCTTCGTTTTATCTTTCGCCAAAGAATTGTCTAAAAAACGAATTTTGCAGTCTAAAGAAAACAGTAGTCAAAGCTGGATTTCTAGGTTAAAACATTTGGACAGGCTTGATGTATGCAGGATTTATACATCGCATAAGTTTAATGAGCTTATAAAAATTACGGCAGAGAAGCCGTTTTGGCATAAAAATCGATAAAAGCATAAGGAGTATAGGATGCTTGGCAATATGATGTTTCAGCCTTTATTGATCAGCAGCATGATTGAGCATGCGGGGCGCTATCACTCAGATACTGTGATTATTTCTAAAAATACTGATTTAAGCATCACAGAAACCAATTGGGGTAAAGTCCGGAATAATTCTAAACGCTTTGCGAATGCTTTAAACAGCTTAGGCGCAAAGCTGGGCGACCGCATTGCCACAATTGCATGGAATAATCATCGCCATTTAGAATCTTGGTATGCCATTTCAGGCAGCGGCATGGTCTGCCACACCATTAACCCAAGGTTATTTCCAGAGCAGCTGGTGTTTATCATTAATGATGCAAATGACAAAGTCATTTTATTTGATAAAACCTTTTTACCGCTGATTAAAGCAGTGAAACCCATGCTGAAAAGCGTAGAGCACTTTATTTGCCTGGATGCGCCTGATGCTGCCGTTACGGAACAGGTGCCTGATGTTCAATTTTATGATGATCTGATTGCGCAGCACTCCGAACAATTTGCATGGCCTGAATTTGATGAGCTGACGGCAAGCTCTTTATGTTATACATCCGGTACAACAGGCAACCCTAAAGGCGTGCTGTATAGCCACCGTTCTACAGTTTTGCATAGCTATGCTATTTGCATGCCGGATTCACTGAATATCTCTGCACGCGATATTATGCTGCCTGTTGTGCCTATGTTTCATGTCAATGCATGGGGGACGCCATATGCCGCAGCAATGGTGGGATGCACCATGGTGTTGCCAGGGCCGGGATTAGACGGTGCGAGCTTGGCAAATATGATTGATACCTATAAGGTTTCTGTCGCTTTAGGTGTTCCAACCATTTGGCAAGGGCTGATTAATGCCGCCCAGCAGTCGGGAACCAAGCTGGAAAGCCTGAAGCGCAATGTTGTCGGGGGATCTGCTTGCCCGCCAGCCATGATGAAAGTGTTTAAAGAGCAATTTGATTGTGAAACCATTCATGCATGGGGCATGACTGAAACCAGTCCTTTGGGCACGTCTTGCCAGTTTAAAGCGAAGCATCAGCATTTAAGCGATGAAGAAAAGCTGCAAATTCGATTATCGCAAGGCCGTCCGCCATTTGGTGTAGACCTGCGTATTACGGATGAAGAAAAAAGCACACATGAGATTGAGCGCGATGGAAAGACCTCAGGCAATCTTCAAATTAAAGGGCATTGGATTATCCATAATTACTTCGGTAAAGCCGAATCGACCTTAACCGCGGACGGCTGGTTTGATACTGGCGATATTGCTACTTTAAATGAAGATGGCTATTTGAAAATCAGTGACCGTTCCAAAGATTTAATTAAATCCGGCGGCGAATGGATTTCTTCAGTCGAACTGGAAAATATGGCGATGGGCCATCCTAAAATTGCCATGGCCGCGGTGATTGCGGCGGTACATCCTAAATGGGATGAACGTCCAGTACTGATTGCTATTAAAAAACCAGATGCTGATTTATCTGAAATAGAAATTTTAGGTTACTACGCAGATAAAGTGGCGAAATGGCAAATTCCAGATAAAGTCATTTTTGTGGACAGCATTCCTTTAAGCGGCACAGGAAAAATGCTGAAAAAAGATTTGCGTGAACAATATGGAAACGTGCTGCTGAACAGCTGATTTATCTGGCGAGAATTAAATGACGCATCTGCAAAAGCCCAATCTAAACGGATTGGGCTTTTGTTTAAAAGAAGGCGGAGTCATCATGCATATAAAAATCTTTCATAGAAACATAAAAAAAGTTCAATGGGTTAATCGTGGCGGTTTTCTCGTAATTGCTGCTTAAACAGAGTAGATTAAGGCTTCTTGCTTCAACTCTCTGCAGTTTAGTTACGACATGTTTTCCAGCTGGATTCTATTTACTTTGATGGCCGCTTTTATGCAGTCATGGCGTAATGCTTTTCAAAAGCAATTAAGCGCAACGGTCGATGTGTATGGCGTGACGCTTGCACGGTTTTTATTTGGTTTTCCTTTCGCTGTTTTGTATATCTTCTGGCTGTACCAATCGCATCCTATTCAGCTGCATGCCAGTTTTACAGCCATGTTTTGGGTGTATATTTTGATTGCGGGATGCAGTCAAATTTTAGCCACCATCTTGATGGTGATGCTCTTTAAGCAAAAGAATTATGCCGTTGGAGTGGGGCTTGCAAAAAGTGAAGCCATTTTAGCGGCATTAATTGGCGTCATGCTTTTGCAGGAGCATTTAAGCTTGCTTGGCTGGGCCGGGGTGGTGATTGGCGGCGCAGCGGTTTTTTTACTCAGTAAAGGGCATCAGCAGCAAAAGCTGTCTTTATCCACCTTAATGATTGGTGTTGGCAGCGGTTTAAGTTTTGCCATTACATCCCTTTTGGTTCGGGAAGCCAGCCTTGAATTAAGCGCTTTACCCTTTTTACACCGGGCGGCTTGGGTGCTGCTGTGTGTCATTGGTTTCCAATGCATCAGCCTGCTGCTTTATTTGATCATATTCAGCCGGAAAACACTTAAAGCCATGTGGCAGCGGATAGGTTTAACCTTTAAAGTCAGTGTCTGCAGCTTTATGGCATCCTTGGGCTGGTTTAGCGCCATGAGCATGCAATCGGTTGCGATTGTCAAAACATTAGGGCAGATTGAAGTTCTGTTCAGTTTATTAATTTCGGCGTATTTTTTTAAAGAAAAGCTGGCCCGCAGCGATCATTGGGGACTGTGTTTAGTGGTCATTGCCGCCATTATGGTGATTTGGGCATAAGCAGGGCAAATAGTGCATTTAGCCGCTATTTTCTTGAAGCGCACCAATGGAGTACCCAGGGCCAAAAAGGCAAAAACTGCTTCAAATGATGAAAATACAAGAGAGATAAATAATTTATCTCCATTTTTGTGCTGAGTAGATGTATTATTTCCCACAGAATATACTTTTATAGAAGAACTGCTGAGTACCGCATGGCAACGAATCCTTATCAAAATTTTTATAGAAAATTCACAAAGAAAGTTTTAGATAAAATTGTCAGTCCGCAAGTTTTGGGCGATACGCAAGTTTTAGAAAATAAAATTAACATTGATAATCCTGAACAGTTTCCTGTCTGCTATGTCATTCAGGACGACTCAACCTCAAATAAAGTGCTCATTGATAATGAAACGGAAAAGCGTCAATTATCTTCGGCTTTCGCGCCATTGAGCTTAGGCGAGTATCAAGAGGATGATTCTTTTTTAACTTTGGAAGCCAGCAAGAAAAATGCGTCTTCCTTCTATCCAGACAAGCTGATCCGCTTAGTAGAATATTTGCTGAAACATCCTGAAAATGATGTGCTGCTTGTGCCTGTCACTGTTTTATGGGGGCGTTCGCCTGAAAATGAGGACAGCTGGTATAAAGCGTTAATGGCTGATGCATGGACAAAGCCGACAGGCATTAAGCAGGCTTTAAATATCACACTGTATGGTCGTGAAAACTATATTGAATTTCATCAGCCGGTATCGTTGCGTGGTCTGATTCAAAAAGCCTTGGAAGTCAGCCCGAACTTTTCACCTGCGCATTATGTTGTGACTGAGCTGAATACGCTGTTCAATCAATATAAAGAGGCAATCTTAGGGCCCGATTTATCAGATCGCCGCAATGTTATTAATAAACTGATGATGACAGATGCGGTCAAAGAAGCCATTTTAACGGAAAGCATTCATAAAAAAATCAGTGTCAGCCAAGCAGAAAGCTTAGCAAAAAAATATTTAGATGAAATTGTTTCGGACTATTCATATTCAACCATCCGCTTTGCTGATATTGCCTTAACCAAGCTTTGGACACAGCTGTATGACGGGATTGAGGTGCACAATTTTGATATGGTGCGTGAACTGTCCAAAGATTATGAACTGGTGTATGCGCCGTGCCACCGCAGCCATATTGACTATCTGCTATTGTCCTTCGTGATTCATAAACGCGGGTTAATGGTGCCGCATATTGCAGCTGGCATTAACTTGAATATGCCAATTGTTGGGCAGATTATGCGCGGCGCCGGCGCGTATTTCATCCGCAGAAGTTTTAGCGGCAATGCGCTGTATACGGCGGTATTTAAGGAATATGTGCATAGCTTGCTGAGCCGCAATACGCCGCTGGAATACTTTATTGAAGGCGGCCGTTCACGTACGGGCTTATTATTGCCGGCTAAAAAAGGCATGCTGGCGATGACCATCCAAAGCCATTTGCGCGGCGACAGCAAGCCCATTGTGTTTATTCCGACCTATTTTGGTTATGAAAAACTGCTGGAAGGTTCAACCTATATTAAAGAATTAGGCGGGCAGAAAAAGCAGGCCGAATCCTTATTCGGCTTGCTGAAGTCGATTCAGAAGATTGAAAAAGTGTTTGGTAAAGTGCATGTGAATTTTGGCGAACCGGTCTATTTAGATGATCTGCTGCAGCAGAACCAGGCGCCTGAACATGTCACTTTAGAGGAAGAACTGCCGGATACTGTTAAAAGCGCCGTAAATGCAATTGCTGAAGATATTTTAGAAAATATCAATAAAGCTGTGGTGATTAATCCGGTAAGTCTAATTTCATTGGTACTGCTGAATGCGCCAATGCATACTCTGGCTGAACGCGATGTGCTGCTGCGCTTGGAACAGTTCCGTAATTATTTAAAACAGAACCGCTATGATGAGCGGATGCAAATTACCGAGCTGTCGAATCAGGAAATTATTCAGTATGCAGTTCAATTAAAACAGATAGAGTTTGTTGAGCATGATAACGAGCGCTGGGTAAAAGTTTGCGACAAGCAAGACGCGCTGCTGAAATATTTCAGCAACAACATTTTGCATACCTTCATTTTAGCTGCTCTTACGGCGCATATTCTGAAAGCGCAGTCAGAAAATAGCCAAAACCTTACTGTTGATGATTTATCTGGGCAAATCATTCAAGCTTATCCCGAAGTCAAAAAGCAGTTTTTCCTAAAATGGACTGAAGCTGAATTATTGGCGCAAATCAATAATGTCCTTGAGTATTTTGAGTCAGAGCGTTTGATTGACCTTCAAGAGCAGCGCATACAAATTAATGATGCGGATGATTCTTTAAGATTTCTGTCAGCATTTGCGCACTTATATGAACTGAATCTGCAAAAAGACTAAATTCAGCAGAGGAACATCATGATTTATTCAAGATCTCTAAAAAAAGCCAGACCGTGAAAACGGTTTGGCTTTTTTCGTTCATACAGGCTTCAGAAAATATTGCTGCAATGGCTCTGAATAGCTGCTTGTTCTTTATGCTGTTTCTATTAAATATTCAGGAAAGCCAGACAAAAGTTATCAAATGCATTAAATCTCTTTATAATACGGCCCATCTTTAAAGAATTGGCGTTTGGGCAGTTGAGAAACTTTCAAACGCATTCGGATTCTTGTCATTTTTTAGTTTTTCAGTCAATTTTTGCTCCGCGATTCAGCTGATTGATACAAATTTTAAGTTTTATGCGCCATACGCAAACGCATAAAAACATTTAGGTGCCTGCATGGAAATCAAAGTCAATTATCTCGACAACCTTCGACAAGAAGCGAAGTTTGATGACTTCACGGTAATCGCCGATCAGCCGATCCGCTATAAAGGTGATGGCTCAGCGCCTGGCCCATTTGACTATTTCTTAGCATCATCAGCGCTTTGCGCCGCGTATTTTGTGAAAGTGTATTGCGCAGCGCGCAGCATTCCGACAGAAAATATCCGGCTATCACAAAACAACATTGTTGACCCTGAAAACCGCTATAAGCAGATTTTTAAAATTCAGGTGGAACTGCCAGCAGATATTTCTGAAAAAGACCGTCAGGGCATTCTGCGTTCAATTGACCGCTGCACAGTGAAAAAAGTTATTCAAACTGGCCCTGAATTTATCATTGAAGAAGTAGAAAGTATTGATGCGGATGCGCAAGCGTTGCTGATGCCGAACTCAGCGTCAGAAAGCAGTACATTTATTCCCGGAAAAGATCTGCCTTTGGAAGAAACCATTGCCAATATGTCAGGTATTTTGGCAAATTTAGGCATGAAAATTGAAATTGCGTCATGGCGCAATATCGTGCCGAATGTTTGGTCCCTGCATATCCGCGATGCGCAGTCGCCAATGTGCTTTACCAATGGCAAGGGTTCAACGAAAGAAAGCGCCTTAGCGTCTGCATTGGGCGAGTTCATTGAACGCTTAAACTGCAACTTTTTCTATAACGATCAGTTTTGGGGTGAAGACATTGCCAATGCAGAATTTGTGCATTACCCAGATGAAAAATGGTTTCAGCCAGGCCCCAATGGCGAGCTTCCTAAAGAAATTTTGGATGGCTATACGCGTGGAATTTATGACCCTGAAAATGAACTTCTAGGCACACACTTATACGACACCAATTCAGGCAATACTGCGCGCGGTATCTGTTCTCTGCCTTTTGTCCGCCATTCAGATGGTGAAACGGTATATTTTCCATCAAACTTGATTGAAAACTTGTACCTGAGCAATGGCATGAGCGCAGGCAATACCTTAGCTGAAGCGCAAGTGCAGTGCCTATCTGAAATTTTTGAGCGCGCCGTAAAACGTGAAATTTTGGAAGGTGAAATTGCGCTGCCAGATGTTCCAGCAGATGTCTTGGCCAAATATCCAGGCATTGTTGAGGGGATTAAAGGTTTAGAAGAACAAGGCTTTCCAGTGCTGGTGAAAGATGCGTCTTTGGGCGGTCAATTTCCCGTCATGTGCGTGACCTTAATGAACCCGCGTACTGGCGGTGTTTTTGCCTCATTTGGCGCGCATCCTAAATTGGAAGTGGCTTTAGAGCGCAGCTTAACTGAATTGCTGCAGGGCCGCAGTTTTGAAGGCTTAAATGATTTGCCTAAACCGACCTTCAGCAGCAATGCGGTCACAGAGCCGAACAACTTTGTAGAGCATTTTATTGACTCTAGCGGTTTGGTTTCTTGGAAGTTTTTCAGCGCAAAACCTGATTATGACTTTGTCGAATGGGATTTCACCAGCCAAGGTGAAAATGCCAATGCTGAAGAAGCCCAAGCCATGTTTGACATTCTTGAAGAGATGGGTAAAGAAGTTTATATGGCGGTTTACCAGCATTTAGGTGCGACTGCTTGCCGTATATTGGTGCCTGATTATTCAGAAATTTATTTGGTAGAAGATTTAATTTTGGACAATACCAATAAAGCGCTGGCTTTCCGTGAAGACATCTTAAATATTCACCGTCTAGATGAAGAGCAGCTGGAAATGCTGGTTGAGCGTTTAGAAGACGTTGAAGCCGATGACTATACGGATATTGTCACATTAATCGGCATCGAATTTGATGATAATACAGTGTGGGGGCAGCTGACAATTCTTGAACTTAAGCTGCTGATTTACCTTGCTTTGCAAGAGTTTGAAGAAGCAAAAGAATTGGTTGAAACCTTCCTGCAATACAATACCAATACGGTTGAACGCGGATTATTCTATCAATGCTTGAATGTCGTTCTGGAAGTAGAACTGGATGATGATCTGGATTTGAATGATTATGAAATCAACTTCCGCCGAATGTTCGGTGATGAACGCATGGATGCGGTGATTGGTTCTATGGACGGCAGCATCCGGTTTTATGGTCTGACTGAAACCAGTATGAAGCTTGAAGGCTTAGACCGCCATTTACGCTTAATTGACAGCTATAAAAAACTGCATGCTGCGCGTGCAAAAGCTGCCGCTCTGAATTGATCACGGTCCTGTTTTCAAAAAAGGCTTTAGATAGATTCTAAGGCCTTTTTTGATGCATAACGCCTTAAGGCATATTATTGCTAAGCTTGGCCGCGTATGGCTTTTAAACCCGCGAGCGAAAAGGCTTTTAAATGCATGGCTAAATCATGTGCATCCATATTGGAAACACTGTGCAATCGGCTGGAAGGGTTAGAACCTGCCAAAATCAGCATAAAACATGGCGCCAAGACGCTTAATATGCAAGGTAAAAGCTGAGGATGGTCAACAGGAAGGCCTGAAGCGTCACTGATCATTTGGCGCACCAATACAAATTTGCGTGCGCCATCCTGTTCAATAAACTGATTCAGCTGTGCAGAAGACGCCAGCAGCTCACGCATCAGCACTTGGCTATACCATGTATTGCCAGATAGCAATTTCACAACTAATTTTTCAAAGAACATCCCAAGCTTGTCTTCGGGAGAAAGATTCGAAGCCACTAAATCGATTAAATCCTGTTCATCAAAATATTGCCGATGGGCTTCCGTTAAGATCGCTTGGTATAAGCCGTCTCGTCCCTTAAAGTGATAGTTGATGGAGGCTAAATCCACATCTGCCGCTTCAGCAATTGCTTTATTGCTGGTCATGGCAAAACCATGCTGTGCAATTAATTCAGCTGCGCTTTGCAGAATTTTCTTTTTAGTGACATCACCGTCACTGCGCCTTAAGCGATGCATATTTCAATCAAGCTAATTTCATTTCATACATTGGAGTATATATTTTTTTGCTATTTCTATGATAGTTTAAATCTAATTTAAACTAAGAATCACGACAGATCGTTTTGGGGGGCTTATGAAAAAGGGGGGAATTGCTGCCATCATTGCAGTTTTACTGATCGTTATTGCTGCTGCCGTTTGGTATTTCAATAAAGATCAAAAATCAGACCAAGCCCTGACCCTGTTTGGAAATGTGGATATTCGGCAAGTGTCTTTAGCTTTTGAGCAAAGCGGCCGCATTCAGCAAATGAATGCGCAGGAAGGCGATCATATTCAAAAAGGGGATGTGCTTGCGAAACTGAACACTGATGCCCTGAATATTCAGCTGCAGCAAGCCGAGGCCCAGCTTAAAGTGCAGCAACAGACGGTGATTGAACAAGATGCTGGGACAAGGCCAGAACAGCTTGCACAAGCAGAAGCGCAATTGGCTTCTGCGAAAGCGCAATTTGATAAAGCTGAAAAAGACTTAAAGCGCTTACAGGTTTTGTTTCATGACACTGCGGGTCAGGCCATCAGCAAGCAGGAACTGGATTATGCTCAAAGCAATCAGGCAACGGCTGCTGCTTCTGTCAAAGAGAAAACGGCCAATCTGGCTTTATTAAAAAATGGGGCGCGTTCTGAAGACCGTGAAGCGGCTAAAGCGCAGTTTGATGCCTCTAAAGCCAATTTAGATTTGATCCGTTATAAAATTCAGCAAAGTGTTTTAACTGCGCCAGTCAATGCCGTAGTACGCGCTCGCCTGCAAGAGGCTGGCGATATGACTACAGCGCAAAAACCGGTTTATACATTGGCATTAACAAACCCGAAATGGGTGCGTGTTTATGCCAATGAAAAAGACCTCAATGCAATTCAAATGGGCGCTGCAGCGCAAGTCATTCGTGATTCACAGCCAAATCACCCGATTGATGGAAAAATTGGCTATATCTCTTCAGTTGCGGAATTTACGCCAAAAACAGTACAGACTGAAGATATCCGCACCACGCTGGTGTATGAAGTTCGTGTACATGTGAATGACCCGCAAGATACCATTGAAAATGGGGCAGCCTGTAACCGTTAAAATTGCCAGAACGCATTCAGAGTAAACGCGCATGATAGATGCTCAGGAAACCTATGTTGTGGTCGCAAAGCATTTACGCCAAATTTTTCCTGCGGCTGTAAAAAAAAGTCCCGATATCTGTGCGCTTCAAGATTTTAATATTGCCATCAAAGCAGGGCAGTTGACAGCCTTGGTTGGGCCTGACGGTGCAGGTAAAACCACTTTTTTGCGCTTAATTGCAGGTTTGTATCAGCCGAGTGCCGGTTCACTTGAAGTGTTGGGTATAGATGTCGCTAAGCACCCGCAGCAGATACAAGATCGTATTAGCTATATGCCGCAGCGCTTTGGCTTATATGAAGACCTGAGTATCCAAGAAAATTTGAATTTATATGCAGATTTGCATGGCGTGCCGCAAAAGGAGCGGAAAGAGCGGTTCGCACGGTTATTGGCCATTACCGATCTAACCCGATTTACAGCGCGCCCGGCAGGGAAGCTGTCTGGCGGCATGAAACAAAAACTAGGCTTAGCGTGCACTTTGGTGCGTTCCCCTGAATTATTGCTGCTGGATGAACCCAGTGTCGGGGTTGATCCATTATCACGGCGGGATTTGTGGCAGATTATTCAGCAATTGGTGGCAGAGGAAAATCTTAGCGTCATTATCAGTACTGCGTATATGGATGAAGCGGAACGCTGCGCGGAAGTCTATGTCATGTACGAAGGGCAAATTTTAACCCAAGGCAATCCGGAAGCTTTAAGTGAACAGGTGCGTGGGCTGACATGGCAAGCGAAGCCGCCAAAGGACATGAAAGCCCGACTCTTGCAGTCACACTTATTAGACCTGCCGGCATATATTACAGATGCAGTGCCTAAGGGCGATGTTGTGCGTTTTATCACTACAGCGCAATACCCGCAATTGGCGCCAGAACATTTGCCTGCACAGACACAGGTTGAAGCGCGTAAGCCAGAACTTGAAGATGCATTTATGCTGCTTTTGCATCAAGCGCAGAATAAAAAAAGCAATGAATCCAATATCTCAGACAGCAGTGATCATCGTTTGATTCAAGCAATGCCTAGAGAAGATGAGAAAAATCTGCAGCCTGCTATTGCAGTCAAGAATTTAGTCCGTCAATTTGGTGATTTTACCGCTGTTGCCAGCACTTCATTTGACGTACAGCGCGGGGAAATTTTTGGTTTGCTGGGGCCTAATGGTGCAGGTAAAACCACGACTTTTCGCATGCTGTGCGGTTTATTGCCTGCCAGTTCTGGCACTTTAGAAGTTGCAGGGGTGAACCTCCGTTATGCGCGTGCTGAAGCGCGGCGTAAAATTGGCTATGTATCGCAAAAGTTTGCGTTGTATAGCAATTTAACGGTACTGGATAACCTTAAATTTTTTGGAGGCGCTTATGGGCTCAGCGGTAAAAATCTTGCTTTGCAAATAGAAAAAGCCCTGCACCAATTTGAACTCAATCCTCATGCCAAAAGCGGCGATTTGCCCAATGGCTTTAAACAGCGGTTATCGATGGCCGCGGCTTTATTGCATCAGCCTGAAATTGTTTTTTTAGATGAACCTACCAGCGGAATTGACCCGCTGGCGCGGCGTGCATTTTGGTACACCATCGGTGAACTTGCCAATCAAGGCATCACGATTATTATCACCACGCATTTTATGGAAGAAGCAGAATACTGTGACCGCATCGCGATACAAGATGCAGGCAAAGTTTTAGCATTAGGTACGCCTAAACAAGTCCGTCTGCAGGCTGGCCTAGAGCAAGCGCATGACATGAACAGCGCCTTTATTGCTATTGTTGAACAGGCACGGAGGCACTGATATGAATTTTAATGCTTTTGTCCGCCGTTTAGTGGCTCTAATCGGCAAGGAAAGCAATCAATTGTTGCGCGATAAAAGCAGCATGGCAATTGGTTTAATTTTGCCAATTATCCTGATTTTATTGTTTGGCTATGGTTTGTCATTTGATTTGACGAATGGCCGAGTTGGCGTGGTTGTACAGCACAGCACGCCGCAAAGCGATCAGCTCATTTCAGGCTTAAATGGCAGCACTTATTTATCCGCTACGCCGTTTACCAATTTTCATGAGGCCAAAGAAGCAATGGGGCGGGATGAAATTGACGCGATTGTCAATGTGCCTTCCGATTTTGCGGAACAGCGTGAAAATGGCAATGCCAGTATTCAAATTATTACCAATGGCCGTTCCACCAGTATTGCGTCTGCTTTGCAAGGCTATATTTCAGGCGCTTTTGCCACAGCGCAGGCTATTCAGGCAGACCGAAGCAATGCAGAAAGCGCTGCTGGAATCATTACCGTTGAACAGCGGATGTGGTTTAACGAGTCGGCAAACAGTACTTGGTTTTTAGTCCCAGGTTTAATTGTTTTAATATTAACTCTTGTTGGAGCTTTTCTGACAGGGCTGTTGATTGCTCGAGAACGTGAACGCGGTACGCTGGAAGCCTTATTTGTGACTCCTGTTCGGCCTTTAGAGTTAGTATTGGCAAAATTAACGCCGTATATTGTGATTGGCATGATTGATATTGTAGTGTGCTTATTGGCAGCATCACTCATTTTTGATGTACCTATACGCGGTTCTCTGCTTTCTATTGTCAGTGCATCTTTTCTCTATCTGATGGTATCGCTGCTATTGGGTTTAACTATTTCAGGATTTTCATCCAGTCAGTTCCAGGCCAGCCAAATGGCTTTATTGGCCAGTTTTATGCCAGCGATGATGCTATCTGGATTTGTATTTGATACCCGCAATTTACCTGTAGTGATACAGGTCATTAGTCAAATTTTACCTGCAACACATTTCATGACCCTCATTAAAACCTTATTTTTAGGTGGCGATGATTGGCGCTTGTGGCTTAAAGAATGCGGCATTTTAATAATTTATATTGTAGTGCTGACCACAGCATCGTGTATTTCACTGAAAAAGCGTTTGAGGTAATTCAATATGGGTTCTTTTTCTGCATGGCTGAATTATCTGATGGTGCTGGTCAGAAAAGAGTTTTTGGCTATTTTTAGTGACCCGGCCAATCGGACGATTTTATTTGCACCTGCGCTAATTCAGGCCTTATTGTTTGGTTATGCGGCCAGTTATGACGTCAATCAGGTGGATTATGCCGTGCTGGATCAAAGCCATGGGCAAGCTTCTGCGCAATTACTGCAGCATTTGGATGGTTCTGGAATTTTTAAGCGTACAGCGACTTTATACAACAATGATCAGATTCAGCAGGTTATTGATGAGCGTCAGGCTTTAGCGGTGATTACCATTCCAAGCGATTTTGAAAATAAGCTGAACCAAGGTCAAAGTTCCGCGATTCAAGTCATTTTAGATGGTCGTAACTCTTCAACAGCCAGCATGGCAGGCGCATATATCAACAGTGTAGTTGCAGGGGTGAATCAAGAGCGGGAAGGCGCAGTGTCGAATGTAAATATTCAAACCCGCGTTTGGTACAACCCTAATTCAGAATCGCGCTGGAGTTTAATGCCTTCATTGATTGCTGCTTTAAGCATGATGCAGACCTTGCTGTTATCCGCGTTATCTGTCGCACGAGAAAGAGAACAGGGCACTTTTGATCAGCTTTTAGTCACGCCGTATACGCCATTGCACATTATGATTGGCAAGGCTTTGCCACCGATATTTGTTGGCTTGATGCAATCGACTATTATCTTGCTGATCATTTTATTTTGGTTCCAAATTCCTATGAATGGTTCCTTGGGTTTACTGTATTTTGGTCTAGTTTGTTTCAATATTGCAGTTGTGGGCGTTGGCCTGTCTATTTCCGCCGTGTCTTTAAATATGCAGCAAGCAATGCTGTATACTTTTTTTCTGATAATGCCGATGATGCTGCTGTCAGGCTTGCTGACGCCTGTACAAAACATGCCACATTTCTTGGAAATTGCAACCTATGCAAACCCGTTAAGATTTGGCTTAGATTTAATTCAGCGGGTGTATTTAGAAGGTGCGACATTAGGCCAAGTAAAGTGGAATTTTGTCCCGTTTGTTTTAGCCGTACTGACCTTGCCTCTAGCTGCATGGCTGTTTAGAAACAGACTCTCTTGACCAAAAGTATTTCCCAATCAGAGTTATAGGCGTGTTTTAGATAGTATTTCTGACCACTTCATACTGCAATAAAAGCTGTGGTCGGATGAAACCTGCAGGGCAGTTTGCTAGTTTTAGTGCGCTCGACTTTTCCACGAGATGTTGAAGAGATCTTTAGCAAATCAAGAGAAGCCGATATTCACCATCAGTTTCAATAGGCGCTCTATGCACACAGGGTAAAACTTTCTGAGTTGGATGATCGACTGCGAGCCGCCAAAGATGTCCTAAGCCGAAATTTACCGGTTGTGCATTGGGTTTGAGTTGATAATGTAAATCAAAGAAATATTCTTCTAAAAAGTTTTCAAATTCAGCTTCTGGGCCATCATGCAGCTGTTTAAGCTTTTCACGAATTTCTGGAATCAAAATCTTTTGTTCGACTTGATCATTAGATACAAGATCACTTGCGGCACCATGATAAGTACATAAAAAAGTATCGGTTTCGATAGGTGAACGATCTACATGAAATGAATAGACATCAGTCGAAAAAAAATCTAACTCATCATCACGTTCATAGTTTTTGAGCAAATTCAGGGAAGGCGAAGCGCCACAATCGGCCAATAGCTGCATATCATTTAGGATGATGTCCCTTGCTAAATTGCCTTGTTCTGTAAGCTGTAATGCTAAAAGATCTTGCGTAGAAACTTCTGTAATGTTTTCAATTAAATGAAGCTTAGTTACAATTTCTTTAAAATCTCCAATCAAATTCCGATGCCAGCAAACCGCATTAACCTCGCCGTGAAAATGCAAGTTGATAAGTTCAGAAAAGTTAAAAACGGTACTGATTTGACTGCTGTTAGAAAAATGATGCTTCATATATAAGCTAAATAAAAACTATAACCAATCATAACATCAGCTTTATAGAAATGAGGCGAATCCCTCGAATCTTTCTAAATGCTCAATACCTAATATGAATATTCAACTCGAAGAAGGGCTTAGAAATACGACCGCCAGTTTTGATCCTGACCGCNTAAAAACTATAACCAATCATAACATCAGCTTTATAGAAATGAGGCGAATCCCTCGAATCTTTCTAAATGCTCAATACCTAATATGAATATTCAACTCGAAGAAGGGCTTAGAAATACGACCGCCAGTTTTGATCCTGACCGCATTGCGCATTTAGCCGTTTTGGATATTGCGCCATTTGCCTATCAGCAGAACCACAATGCTCCAGTTTTATTTATTAATGGTTAATGCTATGCATTTTTGCAGATTCACGATGCTGAGCTGTGGCAACAACTGAGGTTGCGCAGGCCACAGTCTTGGATATACTATTTAACATAATATACATTATACGAAATGGTATAATTAAGCCTTTAATTTATATAT